>JBLFXY010000089.1:0-13050 GCA_047611645.1 Glaciecola sp. | reverse complement strand
CGCCCACGAGCTGAGCTTGGATTTGCGCGATGGTAACGGCCCGATTTTTAATCGCAGTGGCGGTAGGCCCAGACCAGTCTGCATCGATCGTCGCATGGAACAGCGAAATCCAGCGATCGAAGTGTTGAGTTGTAAATTGCTGGAGCGCAGAAAAGTGAATGTGCTTGGCGGCTGGATTGCCTTGAAAGCCAGATTGCCCGAGCGCGAGTTGACACCAAAACGCAGTGATCTTGGGTAGGTGCTCCGGCCAGTTCACTTTGGCCAGCCCGTTGAAGATGGGGCTAAGCAAATCGTCCTTGTCGACTTTCTTATAGAAGGTCTCGACGAGGCGGGCGATTTCTCCGCGGTTGTCTAGATCGGGCAGGGTTTGCATGGCTCTGGGAGTGTGATAATTATGAAACCGCCCGTGGCAGGAGCAGCGAGTGCACCTCTCCACGGGCGGTTTCTTTGGATTCCCCCTTTAGAGGGCTTCTGAGGGCGCGTCCAGCTTATCTTCCTGACTCGGCGCCGGGGCCTCTGCGCTTTCGGCCGCAGGCTTGGGGTTCATCGGGCGCTGCATGGGCGGGGCGGGTTGAATGAGCATCGTGGGTTCGGTTTCCGAGTATTGCTCCGTCAGGCCCTGAATGCCTTGAATGGCTGATTCGAGTTGGCTCGAAAGTGCGGCCATATGAGCGAGCACTTTACGGTGCTCCATCAGGTCGCTCACGATTTGGGTCAACTGTACGTCCAGCTCGGTGTCGCGAGTTTTGAGCGCGGCTTCCATGTTGGTAACAGCGGATGTGCCGTATTCTCCGACCACGTGTCGGTGGGCTCTGACTACGGTCTCGTGGAAGAAGCGCCCCTTGAAGCGATCCAACTCTTGGCGCATCACATCGCGGCCTTCCGCGCCGATGCGCTTGTTCTTGACCTCTACCGGAATGCGTAGGGCGGGTTGCTCCGCGGCGCCCAGGATCTGGGTGCGTACCTTGCTGGTACTGCGTAGAAGGAACCAATCGATCAAGCGACGCTTGATCGGGATCGCAGCGGTTTGTAGCGGGTCTCCGACGTTCTTGTAGGGGATCTCGCGACCTAGGGTAGCGAGGGCGTCCCGACCGATGGCTGAGAGGTCCACGCCGGCTGCGTAGAGGTCTGCCGACACGTTCGTGGGCAGCAAAATCCCCGCTGTTCCGGCCAGCACCTCTTCACTAAGGGTCTGTTGTACAAACCGGGTCAAGGTGTCTTGGTACTTCGTGAAGGCCGGGGTCAATTGGTCGACCACAAGCGTTTGAAGGCTGTCATCGCACTGGAACCAGCGGTTCAGGATGCTGTCCAGGTCACGCTCAGTGGCGACGCTGGCGGCCTTGGCGCGTTCGCGGATGGAAGGGCTGAGTCTGTCCTCCAAGTCGAGGAAGGCTTGGCGCCAGTCGTAGCCCACCAAGCGTCCAACCGCGTGGCGACGCCGCTGGGAATCCTGGCGATCCGCCTCGAGTTTTTCGGCGCCTTCGCGCAGAGCGCTAACCTGCTCATGCTGCATCAGTTTTGCCGTCTCGTCCATCAGGTGGCTCGCCCGGCGCAGGCTGTCCCCGAGGAATGCCACTAGGTAGTCGGTACTGTTGAGGTACTCGGTCAAGTCGCGAAGGAAAACGTCGAAGTTGGCGCGGCTGGAAGCTTGGTCTTCGCTCGTCGATCCCTTGAGTCGACTCGAGGCGGCCTTGAGCAAGTCGATGGGGTAGATGCGCAATCGGCCCTCTTCTGCGGCGGTCTTGAGGGGCGCGCTCATGGCAAGGCTCTCAAAGGCATCGATCAGAGCCAAGGGGTCCTCGCGTTCTAGACTAGGAATGAGCGAGCCGTCGTGTGCCAAGTCCGTTTTGCTGGAGTCCAAATTGACCACCAGGAAAATGCGGCTGAAGAGCTGCAGTAGTTCTTCGAACTCTTCGAAGACTTGTTCGAGGAACAGGTTGTCTGACTTGACGATGAAGATAGCGCAGCTTGCCGAGTCGCGGAACTCGCGCGTCATGCGGTCGTAGCCGAACTTCATGCGGCTGTACAAACCGGGAGTGTCGACGAGCACTGCGCCCGAGCGCGCCAAGTCGCCGGCGGGCAAACGCACGTCTACCTTTCGAATGGCTTCGGGGTAGTGCAGAGAGGGCTCAAACTCTTCGCTACGAGCTTCGGCAGCGCGCAAGCGTTCGGCCAATTCCACGTGGGCGCGATTGATGTACATGTACAACGAGGCCGGATCGGAAAATCGTTCCGTGCGACCGTTGTAGCGGGTGACGTCGAACTCGCGCTTTTCGGCGTGTGACAGGTACACCATGCACGGATAGGCGGGCAGGCTAGAAACCTCGCTGACGTAGGTGCTGGAAAGCGCGTTCATCAAAGTGGACTTACCACTCTTGAGGGGGCCAAACAAAAGCACGTAGGCCTGTTGGTCCACAACCTTCTGAACGAGGCCTTCCACTTGATGGCGCAAGTCGATAAGTCCGGCACGAACCTCAAGACCTCCCAACTCGATCTGGGAATTTTCGAAGGCTTGGGCGGCTCCGTTCAACGGCTCAAGAATCGGCCGTACGACGCTTTCGAAAGACTCGCAGAACTGGCTAAGCAAAGTACGCATGTTGCTTTTTGTGTAGAAGGTAAAACCGTGCGCGCCGCCCAAGACCCGTGTTGGTCTTTTTGGGTCGCACAACGTCGTACACATATCAACGTACGAAGGGGATGCACTCAAGAAAGAAGTGCCCGCTGATTGACGCGGATTCAGTACGGAAACAATCGTCACAACGTGGCACGGCGGCATTTACATGCATGTCAGGCTATGGGGCACCTTGATTGGCGGCTCCAAAGCACCCATGCGGGGATCGCCATGGCTCAGCGAGCTGTTTCGAGTTTGCAGTCGGTCCGTTTCGTGGGGGTGAGGGTTTGCGGTCGACCTGGAATGCGCGTGGCGCGACAGAGTTCCATTAATCGGAAGTCCCCTTGCAGCTTTGCGGCGCTAAACTGTCCTTATGAATCTGGACATTCGATCCATTGCCATGCGTGCCGCGCGGCGCGCACTGCAAGACCCCTATGCACCTGCACCCCATGGTGGTGTTGTGGTTTTGGGTTCGGGATCGAGGCCCTTGGATCCCAGCCTAAGGACGCAGTTAGCGAATTCACGGTCCCAGTCTTGGGTTACCGAGCGCTGCCTGGATGGCACCCCCGACGGAGCTACGGTCTCCCTGGCCCCAGATGCCAGAGTGACAGCTTTAGCCCATGAACAGGCCCTGGATCGAGGCATTCGGTTCAAGCATGGGCACCAGGTTCAGGGAACCCACTTCGGAGGGGAGCATGCGCCCCTCGTTGCTGTGGGGTGCGATCACGGAGGTTTCGCCCTCAAGCAGGAGGTGATGGCCAGTCTTTGTGAGCTCGGATATCGCCCATTGGATATGGGGACCCGGGACGAGCTCGCAGCGGACTATCCTGACTTCGCCCGAGCCGTAGCGGAGGCCGTTGCCGATGGCCGAGCGCTGTTGGGCGTCTGCATCGATGGTGCGGGAATTGGATCGGCGATGACCGCTGGGAAGGTGCCTGGGGTATTGCCCGCCAATTGCTGGGACGCGCGCACCGCAGCCAACGCTAGAGAACACAACCATGCCAATGTGCTCTGTTTAGGCGCAGGGCATTTGGATCGAAGCTCCGCCCACGCCATCCTGCAGACCTTCCTGGCCACCCCCTGCGGTGAAGGTCGGCATGCGCGCCGGGTTGAGAAGATTTGGGCCACGGAAAACCGCTACAGTAAGAGTGCCTCCCAGGAAGTGGATGGGCGCTAAGCTGCACTCAAAGGCACTATAAAGGTGCACTATAATATGAACGAGATCGATCCTGGATATCTGGAAGACCTGCTCACTCAAATCGGCCAACAGTTGGTTCGTGGGGGGCTACCGCAGACCTTGGAGGTCGGGGAGACTGGTTTTCAGGCTCTTCGAGGCACGGCGGGGGTGCAAGTCGCCGGGCCGACGGGCCTGCAAGGCTTTGTGGCGGCGGGCGCTTGTCGGTTGGGCGTATGCGGCCCGGATCCGGCTCGCCTCGGTGATTTGGCCAGCTACCTGGATCATACGCTGCTCAAGCCCGATGCGACCGCGTCCGAAATCGATGAACTCTGCGCCGAGGCTATGGAGCATCGCTTTGCCTCAGTGTGCGTGAATCCCACCTGGGTGCGGCGTGCGGCCGAAATCCTGTCAGGGTCCAGCGTGCTGGTGTGCACCGTGATTGGTTTCCCCTTGGGCGCCAGCGTCCCCGAAGTCAAGGCATATGAAGCACGCCGGGCGATCGAGGATGGGGCTTGCGAAGTCGACATGGTGCAGAACGTGGGCGCCCTTAAATCCGGGGACCATGCCTTTGTTCAAAAGGACATCGCCGCGGTGGCTGAGGCGACCCACAAACTGGGCGCCCGCCTAAAGGTCATTCTGGAGACCTGCTTGCTGACTCCAGCGGAGATTTCAGCCTCAAGCGGCTTAGCTCGTGCGGCCGGCGCCGACTTCGTCAAAACCTCGACGGGTTTTGCCGGTGGAGGTGCAACCGTCGAGGATATTGTATTGATGCGCCAGGCCGTGGGCCCTGTCATGGGCGTCAAGGCATCCGGTGGAGTCCGCGACCAGGAAACCGCCCAGGCCATGATCAAAGCCGGCGCCACCCGGCTTGGAGCCTCCGCATCGATCGCCATCGTCCGCGGCGAGCAGGGTTCCGGATACTAGGGCTTTACCAGTGCTTTGGTATGGCTTTGGCGCGCTTTTGGCATATCGGCTAGTTTTGGCCTGATCGTATAAGCACCGCGCCGATGGCATGAGTGGGAGCGCTGGGTCCCCCTTAGGCGGCATGCCTCTTCAGGGCAGGAAGTCGAGCAGTTGCGAGGCGATCAGTACCTCGTCCACGGGGTGCTTGGCGAGGCAGGAACGAATGCTGGTAGCGTCGGCGCGCACGTTGGGCTCTTTCTTGGCTAGTTCGCGAACCCGCAATAGGTCGAGGACCCGATCCTCGAGGCGACGTCCCGCAGGTGCCTGATAAAGAATTTCCACTGTTCCAAGCTCGTGGGCCTGGGGATCCAATTCCAGGGGATCCGCCGGGCCGGCTGCGCGGATGCGGCAAGGGCGGGTGCCCGGGAAGTAGGTGGGATAAGAAATCAGACCCCAAAGGATCTGTCCGTCATGCGCCCGAAGGCGGAATTCTTCTACACGCCGACCCCCGCAGGATAGATCCTTGCGGGGCGAGGACATCATCGAAGTGGGGCCGGAGGCAAGGTGGGAGAGCCTCTTTTGCCAGTAGGACGGCTCCAATAGCAGGGGGTGGACAGCGTGTGACATGATTTTGGACTTTAGACTCAGCGCATTCGTTGTTCGTTCCGAACGGAGAAGTTGGGTCCAAAGTGTTCGATTCGCAAAAGAAAACGCGAGACTCCACCTTCAGGGGCGAAAGTTGGCGGAGGGCACAGGAATGGGCCTCAAGAGCCGGTTGGCCCCTCGTAAAAGGCCCGTAACTGGGTTTAGAGTCTGTGATTCGGGGATTTGCTCTTGGCTAAGAAAGCGCCTGCAACCCTATGATTGCCGTGCCCAGCTTGCCTGGGCTCTCCAAAGGATCCCTCATAGGGACCGGGGCTTGGCTCTGGTCGTTCCCTTGTGGATCCACATCTCGGCACTTCACCACCTGGTCTATGCGTTTCCTAAATTTGAGATTGGCCTTGGCCCTTGGGCTGGGAGTTTCAATCCCCATCAACCTCGCTTGGTCACAAGAGGCAGAGCCTTCCCAGAAGGGGGAAGGCGTAGAGGCTCCGCAAGAGCAACAGGGTGACGCCAAAGAGGGAGCGGAGGAGTCCAAGGACGCCGAAGCAGATAGCGAGGAATCGGCAGACAAGGCCAAGGCCGATAAAGGCACGGAGGACAAGGATGAGGACAAGGCTAAAGAAGAGCCGGCCTTGGAACTTCCGGAGGAGTCAGGCTCATTGATCTTTATCGAAGCGGAGCGTCTGATCACTCGGCCTGGAAAGGAAATAGCGAATGGGAAAGTGATCGTTCGCAATGGACGCATCCAACAGGTTGGTGCTGATCTTGTCGCCCCCGAAGGGGCTCGCACGATCAAAGGCAAAGTCGTTTGCGCCGGCTTCATCGACCCCTGGTCTACCTTGGGCGTCGACGGCGGTTCCCTATTCGAATCGCGCGCGGACGCGACCCTGCAAACCATGGATGCGCTCGAGCTCTTTGGCCCCAAGCATTCTTACGAGCGTGCGATGGCCGCTGGAGTCCTAGCATTCGAAACCCATATAGGCTCCCGCGCCAGCATCGGTGGAACCGGAGTGATCTTGCGCACCCAGCCCAGCACGCAGCCGGACGACATTCTGATCTCGGACCGCTCGGCCATGTGGTCGGCTCTCGGCGTCAACTCCGATGTGATAGGTCGCATCGAAGAAGTGGACGGCTTGGTAGGCAAACTCCTGGCGGGTGAGGCCCACCTGAAGTCGATGAGCAAGTACGAGAAGGAACTCACCGAGTGGGAAGAGGAGATCGCCGAGTTGCAAAAGAAGCTCGATAAGGACTTTAAGAAAGCAAAGAAGGATCGCGACAAGAAGGTCAAGAAGGCCAAAGAAGACGGCAAGAAGCACAAAGACAAGAAACACAAGGAGCCTAAGGCTCCGCGCAAGCCCAAGCCCAATCCCGACAAGGAAGCCATGGGTCGCGTCATGGCCGGCGAGATCCCCCTGGTCGTCCGCGCGAACCGCGCTGCGGTTCTCCGCAACCTGCTTGAAGCTACCGAAGGACTGGGCTCCCTACGGCTGGTCATCGCCGGTGGCGAAAACGCCATGCATGTGGCTCCCAAACTTGCCGCGCGCAAGATCCCCGTCATCGTTTGGCCGGCCAACGCGCTCGCCGATTCCAGCAGCGAGCAACGTACGGGCCTCGATCTGGCCGGTGAGCTCTCGCGGGCAGGAGTGCTGGTATTGATTGGCTCAGGAGCTTCGGGAGAGACCTCGGCCTTGCCCTTGTACGCCTCATTGGCTGTCGGACATGGCTTGGATGCGGATCACGCATTGGCTGCCATAACCACACGCGTGGCAGAAACCTTTGACCTCCAAGATGAGTTGGGCTCCGTGCGCCGTGGGCGCCGGGCTGAGCTTCTCATCATGGATGGAGAACCCCTTTCGATGGGCACGACCATTCAATATGTCGTGTCCGGTGGTGAAGTCGTCCTGGAGCCCAAGGAATAACAGTCATGATCGCATTCTCAATGACATTGGCCCTGTTCGCAGGCGCCGGTTTGGGCGTGATGCCCACTGATGTGGCGGCGCAAGCCCCCGCTTCCCCTGGTTTCGTTTTGGAGGCCGATCACGTTCACACGGGCGCCGGTTCCATTCTCCAACCTGGCAAAATCTGGGTTCGCGACGGCCGCATCGTGGCGGTTGGCACGGATGTGAAAGCCGCTGAAGGCGCTACTTATATAAAAGTGGACGGTCACCTCTCTGCGGGCATGATCGCTCTCGGAGAGACGTCCCTACTCGGCTACGAAGCGGCGGATACCACCCGCTTCATCATGCCGGAAGCCGAAGGGCGCCTAGGCTTTGACCCCAAAATGCCGGGTCTGCAGCGCTTGGCGGTAGAGGGCATCACGACGGTCGTCTTGACCCCGCCTTCGCACTCGCTGGCCGCTGGCCGTGGAGTGATCGCGAAGACCGGAACCGGTCGTATCTTGGCTCAAGCGGATTCCATGCACATGGCTTTCGACTCCGAGATGTTCAAGCAGCGGGCTGACCCGTCCAACGGAGTCAACTTCGGTGGCGGATTCATCGTCTTCGGTGGTTCGAGCGGCGCTGTGAACCCGAACGGGTATCGTTCGAGCTATCCGGGCGCTTCCGCGTTGCTCGAGGAGCGCATGGCCGCTGGTGGGGGTGCCTTCGGGAACCTTGCCGAAGGCAAGTTGCGCGGATGGTTGCGATCCGGAACCCGGGCCGAGGCCTCCCGCGCTCTCGGTTTCGCCAAGCGCCACAAGATCAAAGGCACGCTTGAGGCCGGACCTCGCGTGGGCGACCTCGCAGCCCAAGTGAAGGCTTCAGGCCTTGGCATTGCACTGGGCGTCTTCAGCGAAAGAAGCTCACACTTCTCAACGCAATCTGCCATCGCCTTGGCGCGCGAAAGCGTCGCCTTCGGTTTTTGCATGAACGCCAAAGCACGTCATGCCTCGTCCTTGCGCCTCTCCGCAGCGGTTTGCCGCAAAGCCGGGTTGAGTGAGCAGGACGCCTGGGCGGCCTTAACCTCCGGAGCGGCCAAGGCCACCGGAATTCAAGACGTGGTCGGCGAATTGACGCCTGGCCGCGATGCGGACCTGGTCCTTTGGACCGGTGCTCCGACCGAACTGACCAGTCAAGTGTTGCGCGTCTGGGTTGACGGGCAAGTCGTCACCGGCATCAACGCCAAGCAAGGAGCCAAATAGTGATGAGCCTTCTAAATAAACGAATCTTGAGTACAGGGGCCCTATCCGCCCTCATGGTCGCTAGCTCCTTTGCCCTTAACCAGGAAACGAAGCCGAGCGACGATGCCTCGATCTTTGTGGAAGTCCTCCACACTTCGACGGGGGATACCCTGAAGAATGTGAGGGTCACCGTAAAGAATGGCAAGATCGAAACCATCACCGCGGGCACCAAGGCTTCCGATGATTCGGTGAGCGGTGCCGTGCTGACAGCGGGCATGATCGACCTCAGCCCGCACATCACTACGGCCAACTCCGCCGTTGAGCAAACCAACGAATTGGAGTCACGCTTATCCGTCGCGGGTGCATTGGACCTGTTCAGTCCGACTTGGAAGCGCTTGGCTCGTACGGGCGTCACGACCGTGCTGGTTTCCCCGCCGGACCGCAATGTGGTCGGTGGCATGTGCGCCATCATGAAGACCCAGGGCTCGACCGATATGGCCCAGCGACAGTTGAACGGCCAATCGTTCCTGCGCGGCGCCATGGGCGACGCTCCGAGCAGCGGCAACCGTCCGGCTTTTGGCTCTCCGGATTCTATCTACAATCGCCGTCCCACCACCCGCATGGGTGTGGAGTGGGAATGGCGTAAGGCGTTCTACGACTCCGCCGCTGCTGGCGAATACCCAGAATTGGAGTTCCCCGGCGCTGACGTTTTCCGTGCTGTTTTGGCCGGAAACGTGACGCTCTTTGTACAAGCGTTCACGGTTATCGACATCCGCACCGCAGTCTTCCTCAAAGAGGAGATGCGCGACCAAGGATTCGGTGAAATCAACATGTGGGTCGATGGCGGTTCCGAGGCTTGGAAAGATTCCCAGCTCTTGAAGCGCTCCGGAAGTGGCGTTGTCTTGGCACCCTTCCCCGCGAATGGCCGCTCCAGCGAACGTTCGTTCATGGCGTGGCGTGTTGCACGCGACCTGGCGGAATCCGGAATCCCTTTCACGCTTTCCGCCCACGGTAACACTACCCCCGGATCCACTTTGGGAGACCAAGCCGGTCGTGCGATGCACGGCGGACTGGATTTCCAACGCGCATTGAACGCGGTGACGATCGAGCCTGCACGTGCCCTCGGCATGGAGGATCGCATCGGAACGATTGCTGTCGGCAAAGCTGCCGACCTCGTGCTTTGGAGTGGGCCTCCCTTTGAGCTCACCTCTCGCATCTTGGCCGTCTGGGTAGACGGCGTCCAAATCACTTCGTCCACCCCCCAGAAAAACTAATCCCTCGCAGGACGAGCATTGGCCGTTCACGAACCGATCATGAAACGATTCCCCAAGAAAGCCACTCTGGCCCTTTCCCTTCTGTGCAGCGCATTGACCTTGGCGCTTCCCGCCGAAGCGGGTGAAAAGCAAGCCATCAAAGCGGGTACGATTATCACCATGGATGGGGATCCCATCATCGATGGTGTCATCCTGATGGACTCCGGCCGCATCGTCGCCGTGGGGCCTGCCTCCGAAATCGAAATCCCGTGGGACGCTGAGGTTACGGATGCCTCCGACATGGTTGCCGTGCCTGGTTTTGTGGAAGCCCACAGCACCGACGGCACGGATCGTGCCAACGAGACCATCGATGTGGGCGCTTTCTTCGACGTGCAGGACTCGGTCAACCCCGTGGACTTCTACTTCGAAGATTCGCTGCGCTTCGGCATCACTACGATCAACATCCAACAGGGCAACCAGTGCGTGATCGCTGCGCAAGGCGCCATTGTGAAGCCTTTCGGCGCCACGGTGGCCCAGCTCTTGGTGCGACCCCACGCGGGCGTAAAAATGAGCGTCACAGCCAAGCGTGGCAAATCCCGCGCGACCCAAGCTGCGGCACTCCGCAAGGCTTTCTCCGATCTGCGGGCGCACCTAGAGCAGTTGGTTGACGAACAAAAGCAAGGCAACGACCGGGCACGCCGCGAAGCGCTGGCCCAGGGCCGCGATTACGAGGGTGAGGACGCCAAGGGCCGGGCTATGACTGGCAAAGGTTGGACCCTGAGCGGCATGGAGAACATCCCGCGGGTTGAGGTCGACCAAAAGATGCAGCCCCTGCTCAAGGTGGTCGAAGGCCGCATGGCCGTTTACATGTACTGCGGCTCTCCCGCCGAAGTGCACACCGCCCTGGCGATCGCTCGCGAAAACGGATTCCTGCACCGTATGGTGTTTGTGCTCGGAAGCGGATGCTTCAAAGCCGCGGATGAAATTGCCGCAGCCAAAGTTCCGGTCATCCTTTCCTCGCGTTTGGTCCATACCGAACGCGACCCGATCACCGAAGAGGAGACCCTGACCTTTGAGGCCAAGGTCTTCCAAGACAAGGGCGTATCCTTTGCACTGACCTCGAACGACTCCGGTTTGGAGTCGCTTTGGTACCAGGCTGCACTCTGCGTCGGTCAAGGCATGGAGCGCGAGGCTGCGTTGGCATCCATCACCACCTCCCCGGCGAAGATTTTGGGACTGGAAAACCAGGTGGGAAGCATCAAAGTGGGCGCTGACGCCAACGTGGTGCTTTACACCGGAGATCCGCTGAGCGTGACCTCACATGTGGACCTGGTCTTCATCGACGGCAATCAGGTTTACGATCGTTCAAAGGATGCGCGTCTACAGCACTTGTTCGACGGCGAGCACCCGTCAGGCACCGCACCCGCGGATGAGGATGAGGGCGATATGCACGCCGGCGAAGGCCCCTCTGACGACGACAAAAAAGGTGACAAGTAATGAGGCTGCTCTTCTCACTGGCTTGCGCCGCAACTCTGACCGTCGGCGCCTTGCGCGCGGACGATTTGGTGGTGCGCGCAGGAGCCATTCACCCCTGCGGCGGTGAAAAGGCCCTGACAGGTGGTGCTGCTATCTGGATTCAGGACGGCAAAATCATTGCTGTTGGCAAGGATGTGGATGCCCCCCTAGGCACGCCGGAAATGGACTTTGGTCCCTCTGCCGTGATCGCGCCCGGGCTTGTGGCCACGCAATCGACCTACGGACCGCGCGGTGATGCGGATCGTTCTGCGGCACCTTTCGTGCAAGCGATCGATGCCTTCGACCCGTTCGGCACATACCACTCGGCTCTGCGCTCGGGCGTGACCAGTGTTTACCTGGCTCCTGGTTCGGGCGAACGCCTGATCGCGGGCCAAGGGGCTGTGGTCAAGATGGCCGGCGAAGATCGCGCCGCTCGTACTTTGAGGAGCAGCACCGGCATCTCAGGGTCCATCGCTTCCGGAGCTCGCTACGCCCCTGGTTTCTGGGAACCGCGCCTGCCCGCGACCGTGGATGTTGGCCTTGGTTTCGAAAACCGCCAGTTCCCCCGCACAGTCATGGGAGCGGTGGTCGCATTGCGCGAACTGATGGCCTTTGCCCGCGGTGAAGGCGATTTCAGCGAGGAGTACGGTTCCAACGCCGGTGAAGCCCTTGGTCGACTGATCCGCCAGAAGGCCGTCTGGCGCATGCGCGCGCAAACCGACGAAGAAGTCGCAGCGCTCATCGAACTGTTCGCGGAATTGAAAATGCACCTAGTGATCGAGGGCTTGGAATTAGCCCCCGATAGCGCAGCTCGCCTGCAAGCTGCCGGCTACCACGTGATCTATCAGGTTTCCCAGCCCAGCTTGGCGAACTATGGCAAAGAGGAGGACAAAGAACGTCCCGATCCGACCGTGGCGGCCAACTTGGCCCGCGCCGGAGTGCCTTTCGCTATTCAAGGTTGGTCGCCGACCAGCCTGCGCTTTGCAGCAGCCCTCGCCATGCGTGGCGGATTGGATGCTGATGCCGCCTTGGAAGCGATCACTTATCGCGCCGCCCAGGTCTTGCAGGTTTCCGACCGTGTCGGTTCTCTGAAGGCTGGTTTGGACGCAGATTTGGTCGTGTACAACGGAGCTCCCATGAACGTGGCCTCCAGCGTTTTGGCCACCCTAGTCGACGGCAAAGTTGCCTACGATGCAGAGGATGTCGCGCGTCGCCTCAACGAGAAGGCCGCCATGGAGGGCGGACCTTTGGCGGGTCGTGATCCCCTGGGCGCTCTACCCCGCACAGCTACCGTGCTTTCCGTTGAGGAACTGCACTTGGGCAATGGCGAAATTCTCACCCCCGGTGAGATTCTGATTCAGAACGGGAGCATTCTTGAGGTCGGCCGTCGCGTGACGCGTCCTTCGGGTGCCCGTGTTGTAAACGGCTTCGCTGCCATGCCTGGCGCCATTGACGTTTTGGGCTACCTTGGAATGGAGGGGCAAAACCCCCGCATTTCCAAGTCCTTCGCCATGGGCCGCATGGTCGAGCCCGGCGATCGCATCGACCGTGAGGTCGCTCTTGCAGGTACCACCACCGTGAACATGACCGCCAGTGGCCAACCCCAGCAAACCACTACCATGGCTTACAAGCCGGCGGGGTTGGATGTGGAGCGCATGGTGGTACGTGAGCGCGGAAGCCTTCTCTTGGGTTGGCCCAGCGGCTCGACCGCAAGTCTCATTCGCAAGGAAAAGGAATACACAGCGAAGTGGACGGGGTACGCCAAGAAGCTGGAGGAGTGGAAGGCTAAGCCCAAGGAGTCCGCCGAAGAAGAGGCGGACAAGGAAGAGGATGAAGACGCCAAGGACGAAGAGTCCAAGGAAGAAACTCC
>JBLFXY010000088.1:0-13100 GCA_047611645.1 Glaciecola sp. | reverse complement strand
CATCATCTCGGTACCCACCGGACCCAAGCTGCTCGGCCGCGTCGTCGACGCGTTGGGCAACCCCGTGGACGGTAAGGGCCCGCTAGGCACTTCCGATTCCGACCTGCGTCCCATCGAGCAACAGGCCCCCTCCGTGGTGGAGCGCCAGCCCGTTACCGAGCCCCTGCAGACCGGCATCAAGGCTATCGACGCCATGATCCCGATCGGTCGTGGCCAGCGCGAGCTCGTTATCGGTGACCGTCAGACGGGCAAGTCCGCCCTCTTGGTCGACACGATACTCTCCCAGAAGAACACCGGCGGCGGCGACCCGACCAACCCCGAGCAGGTCATCTGCATCTACGTGGCCGTGGGTCTGAAGCAATCCACAGTGGTGGACATCGTGCGTCGCTTGGAAGCTGAGAACGCGATGGCGTACACCACCGTTGTGGTCGCCTCCGCAATCGACGAAGCCTCCATGCAGTACCTCTCTTGCTATGGCGGTTGCGCCATGGGTGAGCGGTTCCGCGACGAAGGCCGCCACGTCGTCATCTTCTATGATGACCTTTACAAGCAGGCACTGGCCTACCGCCAAGTGATGTTGCTGCTGCGTCGTCCGCCCGGACGCGAGGCCTTCCCCGGTGACGTTTTCAACCTGCACAGCCGTCTTTTGGAGCGCGCCGCAAAGTTGTCCGACGACGCCCCCAATATCAACCCGCGCTACAAAGCCGGCGGCGGTTCGCTCACGGCTCTGCCCGTGGTGGAAACCCAGGAAGGCGACGTTTCGGCGTACATTCCGACCAACGTGATCTCGATCACCGACGGCCAGATTTTCCTCGAGTCGAACCTCTTCAACTCCGGTATCCGTCCCGCCGTGAACGCCGGCATCTCGGTGTCCCGCGTGGGTGGAGCGGCTCAGATTCCGGCCATGAAGAAGACCGCAGGTCCGCTTCGTCTGGAGCTGGCTCAGTTCCGCGAGCTGCAGGCCTTCGCCCAGTTCGGCTCCGACTTGGACGAAATCACCCAAAAGAAACTCACCCGTGGTGAGCGCCTGGTGGAAATCCTGAAGCAGGGCCAGTACGTGCCCGCCAAGGTGAGCGACCAAGTCATGTTGATCCACGCCGGTACCTCCGGCGCCCTGGACGACTTGCCCCTCAAGCAGATTGCTGAATTCGAATCCCTGTTGCGCGAGCACATGAGCACCCTGCCCGAAGTGGCAGAAGCCATCCTCACGTCCAAGAAGGGCATTCCGGCCGAGGCTCTCGAAGTCTTGAACGGTGCCATCGCTCTCATCAAGTCGCAATTGGCCTAACCCGCCTTCCTTCAAACCCTCAAACACGCTAAACGACCATGGCTGGAATCAAGGAACTGCGCGGAAGAATTACTTCCGTAGGTAACATCCGCCAGATCACGCGGGCGATGGAGATGGTGTCTACCACCAAGCTTCGTCGCTTCCAGGATCGGGCGATGGCGTCACGGCCTTACTCAGAGGAGATCACCGGTTTGGTGGGTCGTCTGTGTCAGGTGCTGGGAGACGAAGCTCAGAACCAACCGCTCTTGCGAGCGGGCAGCGGGGAAAAAACCCTGGCGCTGGTTGTGAGCTCGGACCGCGGTTTGTGCGGCGCCTACAACTCGAACGTGTTCAAGGTGATGGAGAAGTGGCGCAAGGATCGTGAATTTCCGGTGGACTACATGGTCATCGGCAAAAAAGGCTTTGGCTACATGGACCGCCGCGATTACGAAATCAAGCGCTTCATCACCGAGCCCAACTTGGAGAATACGGACTTTCGGGCAGCGGCCATTACCGCGCGCTCTTTGGTTCGGGAATTCCTCTCCGGGGAGTACCGTGAGGTCGTCTTGATCTTCACAGCTTTCAAGAGCCTCTCGAAGTACGTCCCGCAAGTCGTCCCCCTGCTGCCCGTCTCCCCTGACGAGCTCGTGGGTGCCAGCACCGGGTCTTCCGCAGAGACCATTTTGGAGCCGGACGCGACCCAAATCTTCGAATCCCTCATGCCGCGCTACCTGGAAACCCGGGTTTACCACGCGCTGCTTGAGTCCCTGACCTCCGAGTATGCGGCGCGTCGTTTCGCCATGACGAATGCCACGGAAGCGGCATCCGACATGCAGAAAGAACTGCGCGGCAAGTACAACAAGATGCGTCAGGAAAAAATCACCATGGAACTGCTCGACCTGGTCGGAGGTGTGGAAGCCGTCAAGTAAGCCTAGGCCGAAAACCGTTCTCCACCCCAAGTTCTTCACCCCACAACACCCCCTTTCCCTAGCCCAACCGTTTCCATGTCCACTTCCGTTGGAACCGTAGCCCAGATCTTCGGCCCTGTCGTCGACGTTCGTTTTGAGCACGGCAAGTTGCCCGCTATCTTTAACGCTGTCGCCTTACAGGACAAAAGCCTTGACGGCGATATCGTTCTCGAGGTCGCTCAACACCTTGGTAATGATGTGGTCCGCTGCATCGCCATGGCTTCTACCGACGGCTGCCGCCGTGGTATGAAGGCTGTTGATACCGGCGCTCCCATCTCTGTGCCCGTGGGCGAGATCACCAAAGGTCGAATTTTCAACCTGCTCGGTGAGCCGCTTGACGTGAAGACCAAGGGGGATCTGCCTAAGGATGTGATCCGCTGGCCTATTCACCGTCCCGCTCCCCGCTTTGACGAGCAGGAAGCCGTTTCCGAGGTCTTCGAGACCGGCATCAAGGTGGTCGACCTGCTCTGTCCCTTCGCCATGGGCGGCAAGATTGGCCTGTTCGGCGGTGCTGGTGTGGGCAAGACCGTTTTGATTCAGGAACTGATCCGAATCACCGCGGTTGAGAAGGGTGGTTTCTCCGTGTTCGCTGGTGTGGGTGAGCGTACCCGTGAAGGAAACGACCTTTGGCTCGAAATGTCCGAGTCCATGTACAAGACCGATGACGGCGGCGAGGCTGCTGTTATCGACAACGCCGTGCTTGTCTTCGGGCAGATGAACGAGCCTCCCGGGTCCCGTTTGCGCGTGGCGCTGACCGGCCTGACCATGGCAGAGTATTTCCGCGAAGAAAAAGGCCAGGACGTGCTGCTCTTCGTGGACAACATTTTCCGCTTCGTGCAAGCCGGTTCGGAAGTGTCCGCACTGCTGGGGCGTATGCCTTCCGCAGTGGGTTACCAGCCCACCATGGCCAGTGAGATGGGCGCCCTTCAGGAGCGCATCACCTCGACCAAGGACGGCTCCGTGACCTCCATGCAGGCCGTGTACGTGCCCGCGGACGACATCACCGACCCCGCTCCGGTGGCAACGTTCGCCCACCTGGACTCTACGATTATTCTGGACCGCGCCATCTCCGAGCTGGGTATCTACCCGGCTGTGGACCCGCTCAAGTCCACCTCTCGCATGCTCGACCCGCACGTCGTAGGCGAGGAGCACTACTCCGTGGCACGTGAGGCCCAAGAGACCCTGCAGCGCTACGCTGACCTCAAGGACATCATCGCGATCCTGGGTATCGAAGAGCTTTCCGAGGAAGACCGCGCCGTCGTGCACCGTGCACGCCGTATGCAAAAGTTCCTGGCCCAGCCCTTCTTCGTGGCCGAGCAATTCACCGGCATGCCCGGCGTGTTCGTCTCCCGTGAGGACACCGTGCGCTCGTTCAAGGAAATCTTGAGCGGCCAGCACGACGCCCTGCCCGAGGATGCCTTCTACATGGTCTCCAACATCGAATCCGCTGTTGAGAAGTCCAAGGCCATGTAGCCGGATGGGTGCTAGCCCGAAAAGCTAGCGCCCGCCCAAACCTCTTGGGGTCAGCCCACGCTGACCCCGAACCGAGACCCACATACCTTCACCGAACCTAGCCATGGCCGATTCCCTGACCCTGCGCATCATCACCCCCGAAAAGGTGCTGATGGAGGCGCAAGCCCTGTCCGTGCAGTTCCCTGCCCAGGATGGCCTGATCGGGGTATTGAAAGGCCACGCGCCCCTGGTGGCAGCTCTCGATGCCGGCGTGCTTTCTTGGAAGAGTAGCGCAGGCGACTCGGAGATGTTTGTCTCCGGTGGTTTCTGTGAAGTACGCGACAATGTGGTCCGTGTGGTCACCGAATCCGGTGAGCCGATCACAGAGATCGACGTGGAGCGTGCTGAAAAGTCTGCCGAGCGAGCTCGTGAGCGACTGGCCGGAAAGCAAGTGGACTTCGACGCTGCGGAGTTCGATCTGGTGCGCGCCCAAGCAGCCTTGCGCCGCTCCTTGATGCGTCAAGCGGCTGGTCGCCGCTCGCGACGCTAGACCATGACTGATTCTATCGAGAGCGGCAAGCCCGCCTGGCAAAGGACTCATCGCATTGGCCAATTGCGTGAGAGCGATGTGGACCAAAAGGTCATTCTCAACGGTTGGGTCGCCAAGCGTCGCAACATGGGGGGGATCTACTTCCTTGACCTGCGAGACCGTTTCGGTTTGGCACAAGTCGTCCTGACTGGATCCGAAGAGCGCGTGGGCTGGTCCATGGACGAGGGCGAGATCCTCGGTCCGGAAGATGTGCTCAGCATCGTGGGAACGGTGCGCTTGCGCGAGCAGCCCAACGCTGAAATGCCGACGGGTCAAATCGAGGTCATCGCCGAGCGCGTGGAAGTTCTTTCCCGTAGCCGGTTGGCGCCCTTCGAGATCGAGCGTGACAGCGAAGCGAATGTGGAGTTGCGCCTGCGCTACCGCTATCTGGACCTGCGCCGGCCGGACATGCAGGAGAAGATGATCTTCCGCTCGAAGTTCGTCGGAGCCATGCGCAATGCTTTTCTGAAGCGCGAGTTCCTGGAGATCGAAACGCCCATGCTGAACCGCGCGACGCCCGAAGGCGCGCGGGATTACTTGGTGCCCAGCCGCGTACACGCCGGCAAATTCTACGCCTTGCCCCAATCGCCTCAGATCTTCAAACAGATCTTGATGGTGTCGGGCATGGACAGCTACTTCCAGGTGGCACGTTGCTTTCGCGATGAGGACTTGCGCGCGGATCGCCAGCCCGAGTTCACGCAACTCGACATGGAAATGTCCTTCGTGGAAGAGGAAGACATCTACGCCGCTTGGGAAGGAATCTTGGGTGACACGTTCCGTGATGCCATGGATGTGGAGTTGCCCGCGACCTTCCCGCGCATCACTTGGCACGACGCCATGGAACGCTTCGGAAGCGACAAGCCGGACACTCGTTTTGAGCTCGAGCTGCAAAACCTGGGCGAATGGGCCAAGGATTGCGGCTTTGGAGTTTTCGAAAAGGCAATCGCTGCGGACGACCGCGTGATGGCCTTGTGCATGCCGAACGGCGCTGAACACTTCTCGCGCGGAGCCATGAAGGGTTTGGAGAAGCTAGCCAAAGAGAGCGGAGCCTTCGGACTCGCGTGGTGGAAACCGGGATTGACCGGTGGAGCCGCTGGCCCTGTGGCCAAGTTCATGGATGGCGAGCCCGGCGCACGCCTGCTCGAAAAAGTGGGGGGCAAGGATGGGGATCTGATCCTGTTCGCCGCTGGCGCCAAGGAACTCTGCTGGCGCGTGCTGGGCGATTTGCGATTGCACATCGGCAAAGCCGCCAAGCTGATCGGCGAAGGCAAGTGGAACCTCATGTGGGTCACGCGCTTCCCCATGTTCGAGTGGTCCGAGGAAGAGCAACGCTACACCTCGTCGCACCACCCGTTCACGGCACCCGAAAGCTGGGGCATGGAAGGGGAGCCGGCCGACATGGCCAGCCGCGCCTATGACCTGGTCCTCAATGGTTGGGAGCTTGGCTCAGGATCCGTACGAATCCACCGTGCCGACGTGCAGGAGCGGGTTTTCGAGCTCCTGGGCATCTCCGAAGAGGAGCAGAAGGCCAAATTCGGCTTCCTATTGGAGGCCCTGGCCCACGGAGCGCCGCCCCATGCCGGTTTTGCCATCGGTTTGGACCGTTTGGTCGCCCTAACTCTTGGTTTAGACTCCATCCGCGACGTGGTGGCCTTCCCCAAGACCCTGCAAGCCACGGACCTCATGTGCGAGGCTCCCTCCACTGTGGAAGCCCAGCAGCTCAAAGACGTTCATATTTCCCTCGAAAGCGAGGCTTGATACGGGGCCTGTCTGGCGGGGAACCGCCCAGACCCGTATGCTCTCAAGCGAGCGGGGTGCCATACCTCGGACTCTCACCCGAACCAACCCAGGAGCCCAGTGGGCAAACGAAGACACCAAAGAGATAAAGTAACCGGTCCCCAGTACCGGAAAAATACACGCATCCGCGTCCCCGAAGTTCGCCTCGTCGATGAGAACGGCGAGCAGGCTGGAGTGGTTGATACGCAGGATGCCCGCCGTCGCGCTAAAGATCTAGGTCTAGACCTGGTCGAGGTTTCACCCAACGCGCGCCCGCCCGTTTGCAAGATCATGGACTATGGAAAGTTCCTGTATCAGCAGCGCAAGAAGGACAAAGCCAACAAGTCAACGACCAAGGGTTCCTCACAGCTGAAGGAATTGCGCGTGCGTCCGGCCATTGATGACCACGACCTTTCCTACCGTCTGGATAATGGACGCAAGTTCCTGATCTCCGGTCACAAGGTTCAGGTGGTCTGTATCTTCAAGGGTCGCCAAATGGCCCACCCCGAACATGGATTTGAGGTCATGACCAAAGTGTCTGAGGCCTTGAAGGACACCGGTAAAATCGAAGCTCCCGCTAAGATGATGGGGCGTCGCATGACGATGCTATTGACCCCGCTGAGCGGGATTCAGAAAACCAAAACGGCTAATGCACCCAAAGAAAACTTAGGCAGACCTCCGGGGCAAGCACCGGCGCCGGAACAAGCTCAGTCGCCCGCACCTGCGCCCGCACCTGCGCCCGCTCCTGCGCCCGCTCCGGATAGCCCGCCGGCGAATTCTTAGTCGCGCGTTCATTTCTAAGCGCCCCAAGCACTGGTTTTGCCAGCGGCTTGGGGCGCTTTTTTAATTTCCGGCCTGTTGGTTTTGCGAGCCGCTCGCGGCGAATCTCACATCTATTTGCAGGCCGAACGTATCGAATCTATCTCCATTTAGCAGGCGATACGTAGCCAATCTAAGTCCGAGCCTTCGTGGTGGCTTTGCGGGGCCTTTCTTCCCCGCGCGGTACTTTGGCAGGGGACCTTCATGGGGGCGGAACCGAAGCCAGCTCCCACGGAATGCTGTCCTGATGTCTTAATTAGGGGCTCCTCCGGGCGTAATTTTCCTGATTTGGGGCTTCTAGTGCCCACCCTTCCCTGTCGTGGCGCTCTTGTTCGAATAGGGGGATAAACTTGGGATCCTTACGGCCGCTTGTAACGTCAAAGTTGTTGTGGAAGGACTGCCCATTCCGCATTTCGGCGTGCATCCTCTAGTTTGCGCTCACCCCCTCTCTCCCCAGTCTCAACACCTCTCATCTGTATGGATATCCAACACTTACTTACCGCCGGGGCCCTGGTCCTAGCCGGCTTCTGTAGCGCGTCTGCCCAAGCCCAAAACGTGGACACCTTACCGTTCCCTCTTGAGGTTCAGCCCACTGCCCTAGTGGACGGAACGTTCGAGTATCAGCCGCGCCCCGGCGCGTTTGTGGACTTGATGGACCGTCAGGCAATCGTTCTGGGCAAGGTTGAGCTTCCCAGCGGAAGTTTTGTCGACTTGGACCTGACCCGGGTGAACGCCGACTTCGCATCGATGGGAGTCCAGGTCAATGGCCAGCCCAGCCCCTTTGATCCCCTCGACCTGACCCTGTGGCGCGGACAAGTGTCCGGCACCGTAGGGACCGACGTTTTCTTGGCCTTCTCGAGCCACGGTTGCAACGGTTGGATCTTTGCCGAAGGCGAGTACAACCACCTGATGTCCTTCGTCGGTCCGGACAACGATTGGAGCAACGCCAGCGCGCGTTTGGTTCCGGAGAGCATTCTGATCAGCGTCGGCGGCAACCGCGTCAAGCTGTGCGGTAACGATGAGATCGTCAATGGTCCCATGGTGCCTTCTTCGATCGTCAACGATCAGACGGCGACCTCACTTGGCGGCGTCTTCAACAGCGTCGGCGCAACCACCCTCGAGTGCAAAGTCGCCGTGGAAACGGACTACCAGTACTACCAGAACTGGAATAACCTGCAGGCTTGTCAAAACTACACGGCCATCTTGCTGGCTGAGATTTCCGATCGGTACAACTCGCAGATAGATGTGGTTTTGACCTATCCCTACCTTCAGTTCTACTCCAGTTCCAACGACCCCTGGACCTCCCAAGGCGGCGGCGCCGGCGCGGTACTGGACGAATTCCGTAACGCTTGGATCAACAACATTCCGAACGGTGGCAACCTGGCTCACTTCATGAGTGGTGCCAACCTAGGCGGCGGTGTGGCTTACTTGGACGTGTTATGCAACTCCACTTGGGGCTTCGGAGTGAGTGGCAACTTGAGCGGCGGAACCCAGTTCCCCGTCTCCCAAAGCTCTAACACCTGGGACTTTGTTGTGGTGGCCCACGAAATTGGTCACAACTTCGGTACCAGCCATACGCACAACTACTGCCCGCCGATCGATGAGTGTGCTTCCTCCGGGAACTTCGGTTCGTGCCAAAACTCCCGTAACTGTACGAACAGCGGAACGGTCATGAGCTACTGCCACACTTGCAGTGGCGGCATGAACAACATCACGACGTTCTTCCACCCGACCGTCGTCACCACCATGCGCAACGCTGCGGTTGGTTCTTGCTTGCCGGATTACACCGGTGGCGGGGGGTGCACCGCGGACTCCTTGGAGCCCAACAACGCTTGTGGAAGTGCTGCTGGCATCGGGGCCGGGTCCTATGCGAATTTGAACGCCTGCGGTACGGATTCGGATTACTATCGGATCACCGTTGCCGACAACGAGTCGGTCGACTTCGACCTTTCGTTCATCGACGCCAACGGCGACATCGATTGCAACCTGTGGGATTCGATCTGCTTGTCCAACTTGGATAGCGGCACGACCACTTCAAACGACGAGAGCGTCAGCTGGACCAACACGACTGGGGCCAGCGTTGATGTGACCCTGGACGTCATCTTGTTCGGTGGCGGAACCGGTCCTGGAAACGGCTACTCGATGTCCGTGACATTGACCCCCTTCGATGCCTGCGCCGGTATTCCCGACGATGCTCTTGAGGACAATGATTCTTGCGGCACCGCATTGGTCATGGCGGACGGCGCTGAGACGAACTTGTTCGTTACCCAGTCCGACGCGGACTTCTACGAGTTGTGCGTTCCCGGCGGCGGAACTTTGGATGTGGATGCTCTCTTCACCAGTGCCAATGGCGACATTGACATCTTCTTGTATGCGCCGGGCAACTGTGGCGGTGGCAACATCAGCAACCTGGCCCAAGGATTCTCGGGCTCGGACGATGAAAACATCAGCTGGACCAACACCAACACGGAGAACACTACGGTCATTCTTGAAGTTCGCGTTTGGGTGGGTAGCTCCTCGGCCTGCAACAACTACGACCTAGTGATCGCAGGCGCGGGTGCCAACTGCTCCGGTTCCGGCGCAATCGGTTCCCTGTACTGCTCACCGGCCAACACCAACAGCATCTTTCTGCCGGCGCTTATCGCCGCGACCGGAAGCAGCGTGGCTAGTGACAACGACGTCAGCTTGACGGTGACCCAGTTGCCCCCCAACCAGTTCGGTTACTTCCTGAACTCCCAGGACCAGGCGTTCATCGCCAACCCGGGCGGCTCCATGGGTAACTTGTGCGTCGGAGGTCCTTCCGGACTTGGACGTCACTTGAGCACCCTGCAGAGCTCCGGAGGCACCGGCGTCATGTCGACGGTCTTGGACCTGACTCAAATTCCCACCCAATCGGGAATCAACACCTCTGTGGTGGCGGGTCAGACCTACAACTTCCAGTGCTGGTACCGCGACTTCTTCGTCGCGTCGACCTCCAACTTCTCCGACGGGATTTCGATCCTGTTCCTGTAGGAAGTGCGAACTTGCCAGAGGTCGGGTCTACTGCTGTTTGCATGGGACGACCTCTTGGCTGGTTGAATTCTGAGTGCGCCCCTGCGCATCGTGGCTATTGGCCTTCGATGCGGAGGGGCGCTCTCTATCCAAGGCGCACCGCAATGCAAAGTGCATTGCCGGACGCGGCCGTAGGCCCGATCTTGCTATCTGCGCGGGATTCGAAGGGGTAAACTTGGGATCCTTGCGGCTTCTTGTAGCGTCCAATATATCGCGTAAGGCTTGTCCATCCGGAATTCGGACGTGCACCCTCTGTTATTCGCCCACACCCACTCTCCCCAGTCTCAACACCACACCTCTGTATGGACGTCCAACACATCCTTCCCGCCGGGGTCCTGGTCCTAGCCGGGCTCTGCAGTACAACTGCCCAAGCTCAAAGCGTGGACACTCTGCCGTTTCCCCTAGAGATTCAACCCACCGCTCTGGTGGACGGTACGTTCGAGTACCAGCCCCGTTCGGGCGCGTTTGTGAACCTGATGGACCGTCAGGCCATCGTCCTGGGCCAGGTTGAGCTTCCCAGCGGAAGTTTTGTCGACCTGGATCTGACCCGCGTGAATACCGACATCGCTTCCATGGGAGTCGAGGTCAATGGCCAAGCCAGCCCTTTCGATCCGCTCGACTTGACATTGTGGCGTGGACAAGTATCCGGGACGGTTGGGTCCGATGTGTTCTTGGCCTTCTCGAGTCACGGTTGCAACGGTTGGATCTTTGCCGATGGCGAGTACAACCATCTGATGTCGTTTGCCGGTCCCGGCAATGATTGGAGCAACGCCAGCGCGCGCTTGGTTCCCGAAAGCATCTTGATCGGCGTCGGCGGCGAACGCGTTAAGCTGTGTGGCAACGATGAGCTCGTCAATGGTCCTATGACGCCTTCTTCGATCGTCAACGATCGGACAGCGACCGCGCTTGGCGGCGTCTTCAACAGCGTCGGCGCAACCACCCTCGAGTGCAAAATATCCGTGGAAACGGACTATCAGTACTACCAGACCTGGAACAACCTTCAGGCTTGCCAGACCTATACAGTCACCCTGCTGTCAGAGATCTCCGATCGCTACAACTCGCAGTTGGATGTGGTTCTGACCTATCCCTACCTTCAGTTCTATACCAGCTCCAACGATCCCTGGGTTTCCCAGCCCAACGGTATTGGTGCGGTGCTCGATGAATTCCGTAACGCATGGATGGGCAATATCCCGAACGGCGGCAATCTGGCTCACTTTATAAGTGGCGCCAGCATTGGCGGCGGCTTGGCTTACGTGGACGTGTTATGCAACTCCACTTGGGGCTTCGGCGTGAGTGGCAACATTAACGGCGGAACTCAGTTCCCCGTATCCCAAGGCTCGAACACCTGGGACTTCTTTGTGTTGGCTCACGAAATCGGCCACAACTTCGGTACAGGGCACACCCACGACTACTGCCCGCCGATCGACGAGTGCGCTTCCTCCGGCAGCTTCGGTCAGTGCCAGACCGTGAATAATTGTTCGAGCAGTGGAACGATCATGAGCTATTGCCACACTTGCACTGGCGGCATGAACAACATCACGACGTTCCTCCACCCGACCGTAGTCACCACCATGCGCAACGCTGCGGTAGCTTCTTGCTTGCCGGATTACACCGGTGGTAGCGGATGCACGACGGACTTTTTGGAGCCCAACAACTTCTGCGGAAGTGCTGCAGGTATCGGGTTTGGCACCTATGCGAACCTGACCGCTTGTGGAACGGATTCCGATTACTACCGGGTCACAGTTGCGAACAACGAGTCGGTCGCGATCGATCTTTCGTTCGACAACTCGAACGGTAACATTGATTGCACCTTGTGGGATACGAACTGCTTGTCGAACTTGGATAGCGGCACGACCACTTCAAATGACGAGAGCGTCAGCTGGACCAACACGAGTGGGGCCAGCGTCGATGTGACCCTGGACGTCATCTTGTTCGGTGGTGGGACCGGTCCTGGAAATGGCTATTCGATGTCCGTGACATTGACGCCCTTCGATCCCTGCACCCTAATTTCCGACGATGCTCTTGAGGACAATGATTTTTGCGGCACCGCATGGGGCATGGCGGACGGTGCCGAGACGAACTTGTTCGTTTCCCAGTCCGACGCTGACTACTACGAGTTGTGCGTTCCCGGCGGCGGAACTTTGCATGTGGATGCCTTCTTCACCAGTGCCAATGGCGACATTGACATCTTCTTGTATGAGACGGGGAACTGTGGCGGTGGCAGCATCAGCAACCTAGCCCAAGGATTTTCGAATTCAGACGATGAAAACTTCTCCTGGACCAACCCCAGCCCGGGTAGCACGACGGTCATTCTTGAAGCTCGCGTTTGGGTGGGTAGCTCCTCGGCCTGCAACAACTACGACCTGGTGATCGCAGGCGCGGGTGCCAACTGCTCCGGATCCGCCGCCATCGGTACCCTGTACTGCTCACCGGCCAACACCAACAGCATCTTTCTGCCGGCGCTTATCGCCGCGATCGGAAGCAGCGTGGCTAGTGTCAACGACGTCACTTTGACGGTGACCCAGTTGCCCCCCAGCCAGTTCGGTTACTTCCTGAACTCCCAGGACCAGGCGTTCATCGCCAACCCGGGCGGCTCCATGGGGAACTTGTGCGTCGGAGGTCCTTCCGGACTTGGACGTCACTTGAGCACCCTGCAGAGCTCCGGAGGCAGCGGCGTCATGTCGACGGTCTTGGACCTGACTCAAATTCCCACGCAATCGGGAATCAACACCTCGGTGGTGGCGGGTCAGACATTCAACTTCCAGTGCTGGTACCGCGACTTCTTCGTCGCGTCGACCTCCAACTTCTCCGACGGGATTTCGATCACGTTCCAGTAGTGAGGTTGGGCTTGTTAGAGATCGGGGCGGCTGCTAATTGCACGTGACGATTTTTTGACGAGTCGATTCTATGAGAGCGCCCCTGCGCATCGAGACTTTTTAGCATTCGATACGCAGGGGCGCTTTCTCGTTGGTGCTGTATCTGTAATGCGCCGCACCGGCATCGCGTTCGATCCAGGCCAGCCATGGCAACCCGCTGGGGGAAGTGGTGGCGGCGCACAGCGGCCCATTGATGGGGCCAGCCACGGATCGCGTGGCGGGCTAGCGGGCCCCAGGCCTCGAAATCGATCCACCGTTTCACTGGCTCGGGGCGCTGGGGGCCGATGGTTGGGGTCGTTCGG
>JBLFXY010000087.1:0-13149 GCA_047611645.1 Glaciecola sp. | reverse complement strand
GCGGGCGCCAGGTACCACATTGCCTTTGCCGCCCTTGGGCTGGAATCCGATCCATGACCCTTTGCGAGGGGCTTCGTTCAGCAGGAGCGAAACCGAGGAGTCCCGATTCACGATGACGATATCCACGTCCCCGTCGTTGTCCAAGTCGCCAAATGCGGCGCCACGGCTCGTGGCGATGGCATCCTGGGTCAAACCGCCCATAGGAACCTCTTCGAATTTGGGCCCGCCCTTTCCACGGAACAGGTGGTTGGGCTCCGCATAGCCGTCTTTGGCGCTGAAACGTTCGTTCTCCTTCCAGGCCTGCACGGCGCCATTGACCACGTACAGATCCAAGGCTCCATCGAGGTCGAAGTCATGGAAGCCCATGCCAAAGCCGGTGAAACGCAAGCTGGTATTGGCGGTGCCGGTCATGGTCGTGCGATCCTTGAAGCGACCCCGCGAGTTCACGTAGAAGGTGTTCGTTTCGCGGCGAATGTGGGTCATGAAGAGGTCCAAATCCCCGTCCATATCCACGTCCACAAATTGCACACCCATGCCCGCTTCGGGGGTGCCGTTGCCGTTGACCGAGCAACCTTTCAATAGGCCCAAGTCTTTGAACTTGCCCTTGCCATCGTTGTCCCAAAGTACGTTGGGTGTGGCGTCGTTGGCCACATAGATGTCCGGGTCCCCGTCGTTGTCGTAGTCGCCGACCGCGACGCCCAAACCATTACCGAAGGCCAGGGCGACACCGCCGATCACGGTGTGATCTTTGAAGCCCAGACGCCCAAACTTGTAGAGCATGTCCGGCGAGGGAGCGTTGTAGTTGTTGGGGCTACAGTAGTCCGGTTCGCCGTAGTAGTTGAAGCATTTCACTTCGGTAGCGGCTGACCAGCCCAGGTTGTTTGCCACGAAAAGGTCCAGGTCCCGATCCGAGTCAATATCGAGGAAAGCGGTGCTGGTCCCCCAGCGATGATCGCCAACCTTGAGTTCGACGGTCCTGTCCGCGAAAGAGCCATCGCCCTGGTTTTCATAAAAGACGTTCGGGCCCACGTTCGTCACGTACATATCGATGTCGCCATCGCGATCGTAGTCTCCGCAAGCCACGCCCATGCCGTATGCAATGTTGCCGACCTTGGCGGACTCTGTGACATCTTCGAACGTGCCGGCGGGGAAGTTGCGGAACAACTGGTTGCCAGTGGTTTCCACGTCTCCTTCCTCCGGAATCAATTCGCCACCTTGGATCAGGTAGATGTCGAGAAGTCCGTCGCCGTTGTAATCCACGAGCGCGACGCCGCCGCCCATGATCTCAGGGAAGTGGAAGCCAGTGCCGGCACCACTATTGTGGGTGAACTTCAAGCCACTGGATTCCGCGGCTTCCTTAAACCACGGTTGGGGTGCCGCCTCTGCGGGAGCCGTTTCTTGAACGGGAAATGCGAAAGCAAGTGCTGCGATGAAAAGCATGGTGGATGATTTGGCAGGGGTTACTTGGCGGCTTCAATTGCCTGGAGAACCTGGGCGGCGAAGTTTTTGACTTGGAGATTGTTGTTGGAAACGGTCACCGCGCGGTTGGCAGCGGCAAGGGCCCCCGGGCCGTTGCCGGCCGTGAGATAAGCACGGGATAGGAACATCCATGCGTTGGGATTTTCAGGGCTGCTCATAGTGTTTTGCTTGGCGAAAGTCACCATTTCACGTGTGCGACCCATCTGCGCATAGACCGTGGCCATTTGCTCATACAGCTGGGGCTCCTTGCATCCAAAGGCATGGGCCCTTTGGTAGTAGGCCAAGGCGCGCTGCATGATGTCGTTCGCTTTGGGATCGCCCTGCACAGCGCCTTGAGCTTCGACCAAGCCCCGGTAGTAATAGGGGTTGCCCAGGTGCGGTGCGATGCGCAGTGCTTGGTCTGCCTTTTCCTTAGCGGACACCAAGTGCGCGGCCCTGACCTCCGGATTTTGTTCGCGTCCGAACAGGTTGATGTACAGGATCGCCAGCTCGAGCTTGGTCTGGTGCTTGGTCGGATCTGCAGTTTCGCTGCGCTGCAGGAATGTGAGGGACTTGGCCAAGTCGCCCTTCATCAAGTGTGCTCGCGCCGCCAAGTTCAGAACCAGGTGATCGGTGGGGCGCTTCTCGAGCATGGCATCGAGCTCGACTATAGCCTTGTCCATCTGCCCGTTTTGCATGTCGATCTCGATGAAGCGCATGCGGTTGCCATATCCTGCGCGATAGTTTGAGAGACGTTGGGAGTGAGGGTCGGGCGGGAAAACGGGGAAGGCGTTTAGGCCGCGGGAGAGTTCAAACAAGGCCTCTACATCGCGGCCTTCCTCCGCGTAAATCTGCCCCAGGATGTAGTGCGCGTGGGGGTAATTGGGCTGCAGGGCCAAAACTTCCAGCAGGAGTTTCTTGGCGCCTTCTAGGTCTTCTTGCTCGAAGAGAATATTAGCCAAGCCGACGCGGCTGGCCGGGATCGCGATGGGCTGCGCGGGGCGCTGCGCGGGGTCGGACTTCTCCCATTGCACGCGCTCGGAGTCGATGGCGGTTTTCCAGGCTTGGCCAGCTTCTTTCAATAGACCCATGTCATAGCAGGCTGAAGCAAGGCGAGCTTGCACGATGGCGGTGCCAGAAAGGCGCGGCGCCACGGTTTGCAGGGCAGCGAGCGCAGCTTCTGGATCGCCCAGGGCGTGCAAGCATGTTCCGGCGCGGTACAGCCAAGGGTCGCGCATGCTGCCTTCACCCTGAATGAGCGCGAACGCTTGGCGATAGCTTGCGACAGCGGGGGTCCACATGGTGTTGGCTTCGAAAGCCAAACCCAATTCGGCGAAGGCCAAGCCAGTGGTGTTCTGGGCGGCTGCATCGCTCGGGGATCCGGTGGCCATGGCTTTGCGGACTTCTTCTAGGCGGATTTGCACCAAGGTGACCACCTCTTGGTCCATACGGGCCGTGTCCCCGATGTCGGGCAGGCTGGGCCAGGTGGCCTCCTGGGTAAGAAGGAGCGGAGCGGTGGCTGCCAAGACGGGGGCTCCGAGTGGCAGTGCGAGCAGAAGGGGCAGAACGAATCGAGTATCCATAATTAAGCCACTGGTAGGGCTGAAAGGGCCTCCCAGTATACCCGCATATACGGGTGGGCCAGGATTCCGTTAGTGTTGCATTTGCCTAGCGTTTCAGGCTTCCGGGCACACGCTCCCGCGTTTGACCATTCTGGAGCGCGGAATGGGCTGTAGGCCCTTATTCGTCATTCTTCCCGGGGAACCATGATGGCATTTTGGGCATCGCGGATGGCTTCTTGAACCCAATCCGGTGCGCCCAAGCCCACGTAGTGGTGGCAGTCCGCCGCCAGCGCGAATTTGGAGTCCGAAGAGAGGCTTAGGAGCTTCCTTTGCTGGTCGACCCAAAGTTCGTTGATTTCCTCGGTCGGGAAGTCTTTTGGAGCCTGTTCTGGGTTGGAGCTTTGGCCCGCTGCGAGAATGCGCACCGGGAATTCAAAGCGGTCTTTCAAGGCTTCGATTTGCTGCAAGCTGTGAGATTTGCACTCTTGCTCCGCCTGGATGGCGCGCAGGATGGAGGGACAAAAACTCCGCGCGCAAAGGGCGGAATGCGTGCGTGGGGAAAACTCGTAGCCTGGGACATCCGGTACGGCAACGGGCATGCGCATGGCGCGCAGGATGCCAAATGAATTTGCCAGCGAGAGCAAACGAAGGAGCAACGTGGAGGGTTCGGTTGAGGGCAGGCCTCGCTTGCGAACCTCTGCAGGGAAACCCTCGAATTCGCCATCCAATAGCACTAACCCTGCTGTTTCGAAGGGGTAGCGGTGGGCGTACATGCGGGCCACCAAGGTGCCGAATCCATGGGCTACGATCAGGGCGCGGCGCTCTTGCCCTACATCGATGAGCAGTCGGTGCAGCTCGCGCGCTAGCGTGTTGACCTCGCGCGGTGCGGGCCCTTCTTCGCTCCAACCGAGACCGGCGCGGTCGTAGATCAGAACCGGCGAATTTTTCGCTACTTCGTGGGGCAATTCTCCGAAGTGCGTGGACCAGTCGGCCGCGTCGGCTTCGAATACCACCAAAGGGATCTTGGCGTCCTGCTCCAGGTGGTGTGCGCCCAGAATTTGGTAGTGGAGTTTGTGCCCACCGATATCCTGGAACTTCCCCGGCGCAGGATGGCGCTTCCTATCCCGAATGCGGGCGATTCGCTCAGCACCTGCGGCCGCTGCGGCGAGCACAAGGGGGGTGAAAAGTAGAGTGCCTGCCATGGATGGGCGGAAAGCCTAGCAAGTTGGAGGCGATTGCGGCAGGCATGGATTCAGGAGAACCAATTGGAGAAATCCGGCAGTGCCTCGAGCCAGCCTGCGCTGGATTAAAACCGTTTGATTGGTTCGAGTTTGGTAGCCGGGAGCGAGCTTGCTTCTCAGACAGCTACGGGCAGGGCAGACTGGTCGGCCCCGGCGTTCTTGCGACTCCGTCCAGGCGAGTAGATGCTGTATCCCCACGCGCTGTGGGGGCACCTGCTCCCGAAGCTCCCACCCCCAACCCCAATCCCAAGGCAATCATGAGGATCCTCCTAATTGGCGGCACAGTATTCGTAGGCCGGCACCTGGCCGCTGAATTGATCAAGCAGGGCCACGAATTGACCCTGTTCAATCGAGGCAAGACCCGCCCTGGCCTGTTTCCAGGCGTTCGAGAGGTGTTTGGAGACCGTGACGGCGGCCTGGAAGTCTTCGAAAGTGAGGAATTCGACTGGGTGGTGGACACCTGCGGGTATGTACCGCGGGTGGTCCGAGCCAGTGCCCAGTTCTTTAAAGATCGGGCCAAGCACTACCTGTTTGTATCCACGGTCTCGGTCTATCCGACCACCAAACAAGCGGGAATCGATGAGGGCGGGGCCATGGCGGTGATCGAGGACCCCGAAACGGAGGTCGTGGATGGTCGTACGTATGGCGCACTCAAGGCCATGTGCGAGCAGCAAGTGCTGGAGGCTTTTGGTGAGCGTGCCCTGATCCCTCGCCCCGGGATTTTAACGGGTCCCGAGGATCCCACGGATCGCTTCACCCGCTGGGTGTGCCGCATCGCGGAGGGGGATGAATTCCTGGCCCCGGAGAGCCAGGCTCAGCCGGTCGAGCTGATCGACGCCCGGGACCTAGCGACTTGGATGGCCTTGCAGATAGGGAACGGCAACTGCGGCATCTTCAACACGGCGGGATCCATGGGAACCATGACCATGGGGAGCCTCCTCGAGACCTGCGCGGACATGATTTCGGGTGCCGGTCGCCCCCGTTGGGTGTCGGCAGACGCTTTGAAGGATGCAGGGCTCACCGGATCGGCGGAGCTTCCGTTTTGGCTACCCGATCCGGATACCTGGGGCCTCTTCCAGGTGACCAGCGCCAAGGCCGTGGACTGCGGTTTGCAATACCGATCCCTGGCCGAGACCGTGGCGGACACGCTGGCCTGGGCCCAGCAGCGGCCAGCGGATCACAAATGGCCCGTAGGCCTCACCGCCGAGCGTGAGGCGGAAGTCTTGCAGGGTATCGAGTCTCCGGCCTAGCCATCCGTTGTGGCTGGCTAGCCCAAAGCGACCGTGAGCGGTTGCCCAAAAAAACAGGGGTCTCGGAGGTCGCGGGTCCCCCTTTTTTTGTGCCTAGTAGTTCTTAGAGAATAGGACTGTTTAGGCGTTGGGCGTGCCGGACTCGACGCACACTCCAGGCTCGGCGGAGGGGCCGTCTTCGGCGTAAATGATGCAGCGAATCGTTGCGGTGGTGCATGATTCCCCGGCCACAGAAGGCTATGGGGGGCGCTCCGATCAGGAAAAAGGTCCGGGCGGCTCTACCGCGACACCTCCCGCAATTGCTGTCGGGGGAATCTCCACGCACTTGGTACCATTGGGCCTAATGCCTACGTCCTATGAAGAGCTCGATGTTCGACAAACGACACTTGGGGAGCTCCTGCTGCGACGCCGTATCCCGGTGTCCATGCCCGGCAGATGGATCTACGAGGTCAAGCTTGACGAACGGTTCCTGATGTCGAGCCTGGTGCACGACAGCGAGGACGAGCTGGCGCGGCTCTCCTTGGAGAAGCTGGAGGGTGATCAGTGGCGAGTGTTGGTTGGAGGGCTTGGCTTGGGTTACACGGCCGCGGCGGCCCTAAATTGGGGCCAGGTAGAGTCGGTGGATGTGGTGGAGTTTCTGCCGGAAGTGATCGACTGGCACCGGCGCGACCTGGTCCCTACGGCCAGCACGCTGAACAGCGACGAACGTTGTCACATCCTGCAGGGGGATTGTTTCCAGTTCATTCGGGAGCAGGCCTCTGGGGGCTACGACGCCGTGCTGATCGACATCGACGATTCGCCAGAGCACCTGTTGAGCGCTAGTCACGGCTCTTTCTACTCCGAAGAAGGCCTCACCCAAGCACGCGGCGCGCTCCGTCCAGGTGGAGTCTTTGCGCTCTGGACCGCGGGCGAGGAGCTGCCACATTTTCTCGAGCGCATGCGCCGCGTTTTTGGAAGCGTCGAGGCCGAAGCTGTGGAATTCAACAATCCACTGCACAGCTTTGAGGACGTGAATACGGTCTACGTAGCGCAGGTTTGACCAGCGGTACGCGACTATTGTGAGTTCGGGTTAGCCCTCATTTCTGGTGACGAATGGGGCAAGAGTGAGGACCGACTGCGACTGGCTGAACCGGATGATCGCGCTTGCTGGCGCCAGGCCCCCGCCGGGCGGTTGAACGCAGCCGCGAGCGTGCGCTCCGCCACGCAGATTCACGCGGGCATGACTCGGCACTTCCCGTAGTGGCACCGCGACTTTGGTGGGTGGTCCAACTTCTCTAACTGCGTGACGGTCACCTTTTTTAGGGGTGGCTTTGGAAGAGCCAAGGGAAGGAGAGGCGTAGCGCAAGTTGCGGCCCCATTGCGGACCGCGCTGAACGGTGCGATCGAACCACCCCTTTGGAACTCTTATTCACAAAGCGGCGAATTGTCCTGAATTCGGCGATGATCAACCCAGTTGGCAAGGAATTGACTGGAGAGTGGATTACCCTTCACAATCGAGGGAATCGAAAGACCCGTGTTCGAAACTGGAAACTGGTGGATGGTCAGGGATGCGAAGCCAGATTGGACGCCAGCATCGGAGCCGGCGAATCACTCCGGCTGCACGGCCGCAGTCAGGGCAAAGTCAAACTCAGCAACAGCGGAGGAAGTCTCATGCTCCCCCATCCGTCACGATTCCCCATTAAAGAATCCGGGACCGTCTGTATTTATCCAGGAAAGATGGCGGACAGAAACGACACTACGCGTAGTTCAATATTGAGGACCGACTCTTGATCACTCGAACCATTTTCGCCCCTACAGCCCTTCAATCGGTGCGCTTGCGTATTTCGCGGTCGCGTGGTGTACTCGCTTCTATGCCTTCCCCCTCATCAACACCAGAAGAGGGCGCTGAGTTTCACTCCAACACAGGGGACACACCAGTGCCCCAATCTTCCAATCCGATTGCCGACGCAGAAGATGAACAGAAGCTCCGTGACCTATTCTCTGAGCTATTCACTGAATTGCACCAACGTGCCAGGTGGTCCATGGCCCAAGTCGGACAGGCGCATACTCTGCAGGCCACAGCCCTGATTGGTGAAGCCTACATGCGGCTTCAAAAGTCGGACAACCGAGAGTGGGACAGCAAAGAACACTTCCTACTGACCGCAGCTAAGGTCATGCGTTCGGTATTGCTAGATCACCATCGCAAAAAACGTGCGCTCAAGCGTGACTTGGAGCGGGTCGATTTAGCCGTGGACGAGATTGCGCAAGATTTTGAGAACCGGGGCATCGACCTCGAACGCCTCGATTTAGCCCTCGAGCGCCTGGAGAAAGAGCAGCCCATCATGGCACAAGCGATTCAGCTCCGCTTTTTTGCTGGGGTTGAGGTCGAGGAAATCGCAACCATTCTAAACCTTTCAAAACGTACATTGGAACGCCGCATGCAAACTGTTCGTGCCTGGCTCAGGGTGCAAATTTAATTATGGACTGGGACAAGCTTTATCAAATAGTGGACGAAGCGCGAATTTTAGGCGCAGACGCGCAGGAAGCTTTCATCCTCGCCGAGTGCGGCACTGATAAGGAATTGCTCCAACAAGTACGGTTGATCCTCTCCACTCCTGTGGAGGACGACTTTCTGGAGCCTCCCGAAGTCGGCAAGTTAGGCATCCAGATCGAAGGCATGCTGCTCGGTGAATTTCGTGTCACTGGAGAGCTGGCGCGCGGTGGCATGGGCATCGTCTATAGGGGTGTTCAGGAAGGTCTGGGACGTCCAGTTGCCATCAAGGTGCTGCCCCAAATTCAACGCCTCCGCCCCTTGGTGTTCGAGCGCTTTCAAAGGGAGGCGGCCGCCGCATCCAAGGTTCAACACCCCCACGCGGTCCCCGTGCTCTCAGCAGGCGAAACCCAGGGAGTAGCCTGGTACGCCATGCCGCTCATTGAGGGCCACGACCTGGGTCGAGAGCTACAGTTACAAAAGGACGGCCGCACGGACACGCTCTGGCCCGCATTCGGCTCTGCAAATTACGTGGCCACCGCCATTCGTCAGGTGGCCGGTGTCGCCGAAGCCCTGCAGCATATTCACGATCTAGGCATCCTCCACCGGGACATCAAACCCAGGAACCTACTGCTCAGCAAGGATGGACAATTGTCGGTGGTGGATTTCGGATTGGCAAAAATCGATTCAGAGGAAACACTCACAGGGACCTCAGTCATCCAGGGTACTCCCTACTACATGAGTCCCGAACAGGCACGAGCCTTACGCCATCCAGTAGACCACCGGACGGATGTGTATTCCCTGGCTGTGGTGCTCTTCGAGCTACTCTGCTTGCGCCGCCCCATCGATGGGGATACGCCCGATGTCGTGCTTAGCAGGATTGCGTCGGGAACCCAGATATCACTGCGCAAGGCCAACCCGCGGGCGCCGCGGGACCTGGTGACTATTTGCGAAAAAGGAATGGCTCGAAACCCCGCACACCGCTATGGCTCTGCGGGTGAGCTGGCCGAAGACCTGCGGCGTTTTATTGGATTAGAAGCCATAACGGCACGGCCGACGCCCCTGCTACGACGCGCCAAGCGCTATGCGCGCACACACCGCAAGAGCGTGAGCGTCGCAGCACTTCTAGTCGGCATGGTTGTGGCTTGGTTCGCTGCTGCATCCTGGCAAGAAAAATCGTCACGCCGCAACTCTTGGGACCTGGCTTTCCAGGCCTTGACAGCGGAAGCGCCGACCTTGCAGCAGTGGCGCATAGGTGGCGAGGCCCTCCGCTCCTTCGAGGCGCATGGCTCTCGACAGGGCGACAGGTTCGACCGTTCCGAAGAGGCCAAAAGAGCCTATGACCGTGAGGCCGCGCTGCGCTCCGATCAGGTTGAAACGTACTATGATAAGGGTTACGGCGCAGGGACCTTATCCCTGGGCAGCAACAATTACGACGCCCCGCAGGACATGGGAGCGATCCTAGACGGACTGCGTTTGGCCCTGGAATCCACTAACGCATTCCCCGATCACAGGGGACTCGAGAATCAAGCGGGTGTGGCCGCGATCCTGCCCCACCTGTCCATCGATCTTGATCCGACCTCCAGCCCCGCAGCCCTCGGCCAACCGGCCACGGTTTACGCGCAGCGCATGGACTCCATCACGGGCGCGCACGGCCCGGAGATCGAACTGGGTGCGCTCCCCCTACAGTCCTTTGTCATTATCCCCGGAGAGTGGCGTTTCACAGTCCGAATCCAGGGCGTGGGTTTCTCAGAGCACGATCGGCATCTATCCTTGTTCACTAAGGATGTTTCCATTTCAGCCAGGGTTCTAGAGACCGCTCCAGTGATCAGGACCATGACTCGCATCCCTGTGACGGGCAGCAGTTTTCCCGTGTACGACAAGGAGCTTGAGGCCCCGACCTCCGATTGGACCCACTCCAACGATCCAATTCCCCTGCTCGATTACCACATTACGACCTACGCTATTTCCAATAGATTATTCCTTGAGTACGTGGCCGCCACCGGCGATGCCCCGGCCGACTCTTGGGACATCGCAAGCACCCGGAAATTCAACGGAGACTGGCGCAGCCTTCCGGTAGAAGAAGTCGGCGAGCGTTGGCTGCGGCTCCCAGTCACCGGCGTACCGATCCGTCGCATGCAAGCGTGCGCCGAGTACTTTGGCATGCGGCTCGCGACCCACTATGAACAGGAATACGCGGACCGTGGGCCCGCATTCCTCCCTTACCCTTGGGGATTTGGGCCTCGACCCGCGGGCTTCCTCGCTAACGACGCCAATGCGGACCTGCCTACATTTAGCAACCGCCCTGACCTCAGCCAGGATGAGAAGAACAGGGAGGTTTACCGCGCCCTCATCGCAGTCTTGTTACCCGTGGATGAGCCGGGATATGACCACGCCCCCTTTGGTCTATTCCACACCTTTGGCAACGTGACGTACGCCACTTGGAGTCCAGTAGTCAACGAGACGGATGGGCGCTTGGTCCAAACGCCTGACAAGCGCTTGGCTTTTGGGGTGTCCGCCATCCAACGATCCCGGGGCTTTCACCAGGCCAACCATCAGGCGTGCGAAACGTCCGACTCCTATTACAACGAGAATATGGGCTTCCGCTGTGTGAAGTCCATCCCCTAGTTACATCCAGTTTCCCCACCATGACTCAATCAAACGAATCCGCCGGCCGCCCGGTCTACGCTTCCCTTGTCGCCGCAGAATCCGAATCTGGCGATCAGTCCCACCCCAATTACATGGAGGGTTTCGCAAACCTCAAGGAACTAGTCGAAAAGGCCGGATTCCTCCGCTGGGCACCGAACGGCGCAAACTACACGCAAGAAAGTGCGGAGGAATTTTTGAATGCGGAAGTCGGGAAAATTTGGAAAACAATCATGACCACGAACTTCGTGGCGGTTAGCAACGACTCCATCCCGATCGGTCCGAAGAAGTGGAAAGCGAATACAGCTGGATTGGTCTACTGCCACGCGGGCAATGACCAAGCGCCCAGTGAATTTGCCTATACGAACCATAAGGAGCAAGTCCTGGTTGCGCACATCTATGTCATAACCGGCTGATTGCCATGCCGACACGAACCAAGGAATACTGGCCCGTCAAACTGTATGAGGTCGAGCACTCGAACCCGATGGAAGGCACTCAAGCGGGCACAGGCCTACAGAAGCTAGGCAAGCGCTACACAATTCAGCTGCCAGCCGAACACATCAATGTCACGCAATCTCTGATCCTGCAATTTAGTGAATGCAATGATGGTATGCAGATCAATTCGGGCGGCCGCAAGGTCGAAACCCACAGAATAGGTCTGCTGGAATACGAAGTCTTACTCGAAGATCTAGCCCCAGCGATGGAAGGCGGAGTTGAAATTCAACTTGAAGGGGAAAGCGCCACTCTAGTGACCGCGTATACACCGTCCCCCCCGCCTGGAATGGACATTGGCAAGCTATACCGAAAGCGAATGAAACAAGCTGCGGACTCCTACGAAACCAGCAAGGATTTCCCCGCCGCGCGCCAGCGGTGCCAGAAGACGTTCTTCCTGTTGGATCTAGTTTTCATGTTCCGGACCATTCATCCGAATGAAGACGAAGCTGCGCGCAGCCTACGGCTGAAGACTGTTTTGGAGAATGAAGGTATTCAGCCGCCCCCGATTCTGACCGCTATGATGAACTCCATCAGGCCCAACGAGGTGGAGATCTTTCAGAACAAGTTGGCTGGCAGGGTCAGCCAACGCCGCACATCTTGGAAATCCGACGATTTTTGGCCACAGCTCCCGGCCCACTCCGATTGGTTTGGAGATTCGATTTCTGGGGACCAACAGGAACAGAAGCTAGCCGTTCTGGGGAACTGCTTGGCGGAGGTGTTTTTATCCTTCCATGAAAATCTCCGAGCAGAGGACGGGCAGGCCACAGTTAGCTTCCGCCCCTTGCGCAGGTCTATTCTTCTCTTTGCTTCCGGTATGGCCCGGATCGACACCACCTCAGATTTTTCTAGCGGGTCCGGGATGCACGCTTCAGAAATCATGAATGCCGAGCCAAACGGCACCGCCTTCCTGGTCTTTGCAGAATTCGGGCACCTACTACTGAGCACGCTGCCCAGTGGGTTGACCGACCAGAGCCGGCGCGTGTGGGAAAACGTCTTACCAGCCCTCATCCTAGGCATCGACTCGTTCACGCGTTGTTACGGGGGTTTTTCCGCCCGGGCGACCGGTGCCGGTCCCCTCAGGATGTGTGGTCCTAGTGTCCTTCAGGAGCAACTAGCTGGAGGGCGAGACCCTCGCCCCCTTCCGATCACCATCGAGCGCATGCTCGATTTCATCGAGGTCGATCACCGGGCCAAGGCACCCGGAGCTACCCCCGAGTTCTACCCATACCTGAATTTCTACCCTCTCTGGGGATTCTTACTCGCCAAGCAGCTGATGCACCTGCACTACTGAGAGCAAGATCGAATGGGTCCCTCGTCCGGATACCGAGTCGCACGCATCACCTCAATTCACGACCAAAGAGTACCGACAACTTGCAACTCTACTGCCCGGGTCGAGGCTTGTCGGCACGGCCCGCAAGGCTAGAATTGGTTTTCCTGGCGCTTGGCGTCATGTGACGAACCGGGGCGTTGGTGCACAAAGGGAGAGCGTGCTTGCATGGGCCCTACCCTGCCTACTTCAAGCGACTCTCGCGACCGAGTTAGGTAGCCCAAGCTCGCTCATCCGGTATAGGATCCTGCAAGGCAGTGGGGGCCTCTGCTTTATGTGATTTGCCATGCCGCGCATGCAGTTTGCCACCCAAGTTCCGCGCGCATGTGGAGCCGCGCTGCGGACTATTTATTCACCAGCGCCCCAGTTAGGGAGCGCGAGCCTTCAAAGCGCTCTAGGAAGGTGCGTAGGTGGTTGCGTAGAGTCTGCTTGAGCGGGCTGGACTGGGATCCGGCGTGGCGGATCCAGGGAGCGGGAGGGGCAGGGTTGGAAAGTGAAATCACCCATGAGAGACCCGGCATCGCTCCGAGGGTGGCAGGTGAATCGAGTTACTTTTTGAGACCACTAAATGGGTTCAGGCCATGTTGATCTCGGGAGGCGAAAGTGGCAAACGCTGTCGATTGATTCCGGCTAGGCGCTGATCGCGGGCCTTTCTTAAATGAAAAACAGGGGGCCCCGCGGTTGCGGGGCCCCCTGTTGG
>JBLFXY010000086.1:0-13164 GCA_047611645.1 Glaciecola sp. | reverse complement strand
CGGGCGCATCGGTACCTTCCAAGAGGAACGTCCGGGCCACGTTTTGCGCGGCCTCGTACGCCAATGGCTCGCTCTCCCACGCCACGCGGAACCGCGTACCGTCGACGTGGAGCGTATCAATAAACTGCTGCCCCCGCGTCAAGCGGAAGCACTGATCGCCGTACTGTCCCCCGCGCAAGAAGACTCTCCGGTTCTAGCCGAGCCGCAGGCATTGATCGCGTTCCTCCAACACTTGGCGATGCGCGCACCGCTTTGGATCCAACTGGACGACGCGAACTTCGGCGGGCGTTCCACCCTAGAAACCCTAGAGCGGCTCGTTCACCTGGTAAAGGACCTGCCGGTACTGTTGGTCGTGGCAGCGCACTCCAATTTAGAAAACCGCAGCGACCAGGCCTTGCAGTCCCTGTGTGCCGCTTGGGAATCCCACGCCCATTGCGAAAGGCTCAATCTAGGGCCGCTCGCGCGCGAAGCGATGCTGCAGTTCGTACGCAGCGCTTTCATCGACGACACCCCCCATCGCGCCCTGGCTAATCAATTATATCACCACACCGAAGGACACCCGGGCCGGCTGCGCGAGCTGCTGTGGTCCATGGAAGCCCAGGGCCAATTGCATGAGGGCTCACGCGGCCTCGAGCTCAAGATCAAACCCAGCGCCATCCCGCTCCCACGCAGCCAAACCGCGACCCTGTCCGCGCGCTACTCACGCCTGAACAAGTGGCAACGTATTTGGTTGGTGCGCTTCGCCATCGCTGGCAGCCACATGACCGCTCCACTGCTGGCCGAGGCCTTCGACGTCACGCCCCAGTCTGTGGAATCTCACATCGCGCAACTCGTGCGCGGCGGCTGGCTCGAACGAGCGGGATCGGGAACGCGCTTTCGCCGCCATCAAGTACGCCTGGCATTGGTCAAGGCCATCCCCGAAGCGCGCGCCAAGCGCCTGCATTTAGCGCTAGCCACTGCGCTCGATCAATCGCGCGATTCCGTGGAAGCTCAAACAACGCCCTTATCCATGGGCCCCGCATTTGAGGAGGCCTGGCATCTCAAGTGCGCTGGCGAAAACGAAACCCTGGTCAAACGCTTGCCGCATCTCATTCGCGCCCTGCAGCGCAGTGGGCACCCCAGCCGTTTGCTGCTACTGGCGGAGTGGGGCTTGTCCGCTCAAACCAAGCTGAAAAACCGTAGTGAATTGTTCGACAAGCACACCTTCGCTTTTCTCATCTTAGGTGCGCAAGCGGCCCACCAACTCGGTCGGCGAAAGAAAGAGGCAGCCCTGCTAGACCAACTCACAGATCTACCGCTCGACGCCCACGAGGACGCAAAGCGTCTGGGATTAGTGCAGCTCCTGATCGGTCGCTACAACACGGCCACCTCCAGTCACGAACGAGCCGGTGAGTATTTGCGCAACGCCCGACGTTCCTTCCAAAGGGCTGGAGCCCTGGAGCGGGAGGCGGAAGCGACACTCGACTATGGTCAATTGTGCGCCGCCACGGGCGATCTCAAACAGGCCAAGTGGGCTGCGCAAACCGCTAGCGCCCTGCCGCTCACGAGCCCAGAACGTGCGAGGGTTTGCTGCCTGCTCGGCGAGTTGGCCCTGCTCGAAGATCGACTAGAACCCGCCCTCAAATATTTGAACCAGGCCAAGCGCTTGTTGGCCGGCGATAAGCGTCGCCGCGCCCAATCTCGTAGCGCTCAAGCGGAAATCCTGCGCTCGCGCTGCTACCGCCTGCTCGGTCGACCTCGCCGCGCTTGGGCCTCCATCCGCTTGGCTGAGCGCCTGGCCGCCCACGCCGGCGAGCGCACCCTCGAGGTCGAAGTACTCGTGCGCCGCGGTCGCCTGCTCACAGAATTTGGATACCTGGAGCAGGCCGAACTCGACCTGCGCGATGGCCTGCGTTTGGCCCAAGCCATCAACCACCGCAGCTCCGTGGCGCGCGCCACTTTACTGCTTGGAATCCTGCTCGCCGAGTCCGACACCACCAAGGGTTCACAGCTTTTGCACCAGGCCTTGACCCTCGCCCAGCAATACAAAATCCCCCGTCTGGAAGCCCTCGCCTCAACCCTCTGCGCGCGCGTCGCCCTGGCGCGCTTGCCGCGAGTCACGGGCACATCAGCCTCGGATTCAGATATCCCCGACGAGCCAAACTCAACGGTGCCCCAAGAATTGGCCCGCGCCCAGGCCCTTTCCGAACGCGCATTATATTTGATCGGTACCGTTGACGCGGAACTGCAAGACCGCATCGTCGCCCTGTGCACCCAAGCAATCGTACTGCGCTACAAAGGACAGACGCCCGAGTCCCGACTCTTCGTGAAGAAGGCCATGCACGCCTGGCAAGACGCCAACGCCCGCCTGCAAAAGCCCATCCTCAAGCGCCGCCACCACCGCGCCAACCGCGCCCTGGTGCGCGCCGCCTTGACCCTGGAAGGCCCGCTCTATCCGCGCACCGGCGCCAAGAATCTCCCGGGGCTATAGCGGCAAGACTAGCTAGCTAGCGGGGTGGGTTGCAGTGCAGTTGCTGCACCGGAGCACGGGTTTCTTCATGGAGAAAATGGCCCCGAGCAGTGCGACGAGCAAGCCCACTAGGGGGATCGCGACAACCAGCGCCAGTTCGAGAAGGCTCGGCCCTGCGACGCCTCCAGTGAAGTAGGCGCCTGCACCCAGCAATCCCAGAAAAGTGCCCAAAACGATCCCAATGCAACCAAACCAGAAGAGGACCCGCGCCAGACCGCGAACATCGACACTGGGAAAATAGGACACCGTTTCAATCGTGAGGAAGCCGTTACTGCACAACTTGCATTCAACTTTTTTCATAGGTTGTGATACCGACTGCGGGTTGCGCGTAGATGTTGGAGGGAATGAAAGAGTGTCTTGCGCTCTGCGCGGTCCGGCTCGTACGCGACTAAGAATCTTGTGTAGTCGCTACGGCTGAGTGTGGTTCCGCCGGTAGCTTCGCGGCGCAGAACGTAGCGCCAGAGGCGCCAGAGGTTTTGGGCTCGGGCGCTTTCAAGCAAGGGATCTGCGTGCTGTTTGGAGCGGTCCAGATCGAGGATCCAAAGGTAGGGATCCTGCCCAGCGGCGGCGGGTTGCCAGAGTAGGTTTTCCGGTTGCAGGTCGGAGTGTTCGAAACCAGCGTCGTGCAGGCGGCGCACGGTTTGCGCGGTCACGCCAAGCATGGAACGTTGCAGCTCCGTGTCCACGCCTGCGCTTCGAAATTGGGCTTGCCAACGACCCAGAGACTTCACGCCGGGCACCTGCTCCGTGATCAGTTCCAAGCGGTAGCCCATGAAACCCAGCCGGCGGGAGCGCGCGGCGGCGATGATCGGGGTTTGAAAGCCCCGTTCCCGCAGGCCTTCCGAGAGCACGATCTCGCGGAAGGGGCGCTCGGGATCGAGAAAGCGATCCTTGCTGAGATGGCGGACGAGTCCCCCACGGCGAAAGCGGCGGATGATCAATACCTGGCCCGAGGGCAGGTGGAACTCCTCCAGGTTTCCGCGGCCCTTCAGTTCCGAGGCGCGGCGTTCGCCGTCCTCGAGAACCGAATAGCCCAACCGCTCCAGGGCTGGCAGGTACGTTTTGAGTACCGCCAGGGTTCCCTGGTTCTCACGATTCACCGCATAGTGATCGGGCAGTTGGGTGGGCACGGTTTGCCTCGTCGGGGTTGAGCTCAGGAAAGGCCAGCGCCGAAACCAGAGGGTTCCGCATCGCCGGTCTGCTTGGGCTGGGCCTGAGGCTTGGGTTTAGGTGCGGCCGCACGCGGCGCGCGCTCTTCCCGGGATTTTTCTTCACGCGGAGCACGTTCTTCGCGGGGCTTTTCCTCGCGAGGTGCGCGCTCTTCGCGGGGTGCACGCTCTTCGCGTTCTGCGCGAGGTGCGCGCTCTTCGCGGGGTGCGCGTTCTTCGCGGGGTGCACGCTCTTCGCGAGGTGCACGCTCTTCGCGAGGTGCACGCTCTTCGCGAGGTGCACGCTCTTCGCGAGGTGCGCGTTCTTCGCGGGGAGCACGTTCTTCGCGTTCTTCGCTGCGGCCTCGGCCGCGACCGCGTCCACGATCATCGTCACGGCCTCCGCGTCGGGGACCGCTATCGCGACCTCCGCGACCGGAGTCACGGCCACCGCGTTGACGGCGGATACCATCGGTTTGGATCTCACCGACTTCGATGAACTCGGCCGGGATTTCCTCGGAGAGGAACAGCGAGATGCGATTGTAAAATTCGATGCCTTCTTCCCAGGCTTCCACGGCGTCGATCTTGAGCACCGCGTACTCGGGGGCGGCACGGCGGCCGGTCTCCATGGCGTCTTTTTCGTTCAAAGCCAAGTGGACGAAGCTGCGGCGCGTGGGACGCAAGCCGCGTTCTTCAGCACGCGAAGCATCGCGACTGCCGACGCCCACGTACAGGAATTCGGGCGGCTCCACGGAATCGCCCGGCTCCACGGGGAAGGAGTGTCCGTACAAAGCACGGATGCGATCGTCTTTGATTTCGTAACGCTGACGGTCTCCGCCATCGAGGGCTGCAACCACATCGTCTTCTTCGATGGGCTCGCCCAAACGCTCGTTGAGCGCGCAGACGATTTCTTCCATCTCGCCCCAGCCTCCCTTGTCCAGGTCCAGGTCAAATTCCTCGGGTTGATGCCGCAGCATGTAAGCCAGGGAGCGGGTGATTCGTTCGGTCAGAGTTCCGTGCATGGGGAAAGGATAGCGGAGACGGCAGGAGAGTGGGTTGAGCCTCTAGCGATTTCCTTTGGGATATCGCGTGCGTATAGGTCTTGCGAGGAGCCTGTCGGGGCATAGGGGACTATGCCCGACAGGCTGCTAGCAGGCCGTTGAAGAACAGCGATTTCCCGACGGGTCGTCACAATTCGGCCGGCAAGGCGCTCAGGTTCCCTGCATAGTTGCTCTATGCAAGGCCTGAGCCCATGGATAGCTGTGACATCGCTGCCAGCTGGATTGTGAGGACTCGGCGGGGAATCGCTGTTCTTCAACGGCCTGCTAGATTACACCACATCCAGCGCCGGGTCCAAGGGACCTTCCTCCCCTTCGCTGCGGGCTACCACGGCGGCGCCACAGGAGTCGGACCAGACGTTGACCACGGTGCGCAACATGTCCAGGGGCCGGTCCACGGCCAGCAATAGCGCAGCGCCCTCCAGGGGCAGGTGCAGGGCTGAAAGAATCGTCAGCATCATCACCAAACCGGCCGATGGGATGCCCGCGGCCCCCACACTGGCCATCAGGGCCATGATCACAATCAGACCTTGTTGGGCCATGGTCAGGGGATCACCCCCCACCGAGGCATAATACTGGGCCAGGAATATGACACCGATGCACTCATAGAGGGCCGTACCGTCCATGTTGATCGTGGCGCCCAGGGGTAGGGTGAAGGATCCGACCTTTTTGCTGACCCGACCACGGGCGTGCACGGTTTCCATGGTGACCGGCAGGGTCATACTGGAGGAACTGGTGCTGAAAGCTGTCATGAGCGCCGGCGCCATGGCCTTGCCCCAGCGGATCGGGCTCAAACCACCGATAAATTTGAGCACCAAGGGCAGGGTGATCAGGGCGTGGATCAAGAGCGCCAGTGTCACTGTGAGCATGTACAAAAGCAGCGCTTTGAAGGGCTCAATGCCGGTTCCAGCCACGACCTTGACCATCAGGGCAAAAACACCATACGGCAAGAGCTTCAGCACGCCGGCGGCCATTTTCATCATGACCTCGTTGAGCGATACGAACCACTCGCGCATGCGCGTGCTGTGGGGTTCCCCGCTGCGCGTGATGGCCACTCCCAAAATCAGAGCGAAAAAGATGATGGCCAGCATGGCGCTGTTGTCGCCCAAAGCGCTGAACACGTTGGTGGGCACCATGCGCTGGAAGACCTCGATGAATTGGGAGCTGTCGTTTTCGCTGCCAAAAGCCTGGCCGGCCAAGCCGAGTTGGGCACCGTCGCCGGGGCGGATCACGTTCACTAGGGTTTGCCCCACCATGATGGCCAACAGGCTGGTGCCCATGTAGTACACGAACGTCTTGCCTCCCAGGCGCGACAGGTCCTTCATAGCGCCGACTCCAGCTACGCCCGCCACAATGGACGAAAGTACCACGGGGACGATCAGCATCATGAGCAGGGATATGAACAGCGAAGCCACAAAAGCGAAGGGCGCAATGAACTTCGCCCGCTGCGAGTCTTTGGACAGCCCCACCGAAACGGCAACGGGTTTGTCCGTGGCCGGATCGAATTCCTCCACGGCGCGCGGATCATCGGCGCCGCGGGCGGGCAAAAACCAAAGGACCTCCCCCTGGGCAACATGGGGCAGCACGCCCTCCTCCAAGTCACCGGGTGTGCGCAGCCAAACGATGGATTCCTCTTCGGTTCCACGCTTCAGCACCACGCCGCGCAGATCCGAGCCCACGGACACTCTGGTCTTGGCGGCGGGACCGCCCGGGGTCAAGCCCGTAACGCGAACCGCATTGGATCCCGTGGACACTTCCATACCCAAGTAGGCGGGAGCCTCCAACTTCCACTGCATCAAGAGCCCTACTAAGACTCCGAATACCATCCATATCAAGACGGTCCAGTGATCTCCCCGCGCCGGTGTGTCGCCAGTTTTCATGGCGAAAAGCTAACCGTTCAGGCGCGATTCTCCATGAACAATCGCGGCGGGGCCGCTGAACTGGGCTGGAGCGGTCCCCAGCGGCCCGTTAGGCCACCGCGTGTCCGTTGCCGAACGGGCTTCTCCAGTTGCGATAACGACCTTGGAAGCGATCGGTAGTTCGGCGGGGCAAGCCCACATTCCCCTCGAGCCCCTTGGCCGGTAGCTCGTTCCGCTCGCCACCCGTGAAGGGCGATCCCGTGGGCGTCAGCACCATCCACTCGCCCGACTCCGGGTCCTGCCAGCTCAAGTAGCCATCATTCTGGTTGGGAAGGCCAATCTCATGGTTTTTTCCTCTGTTGTTCATGCCCTTAGACTCGCCGGTCCCTATTCAGAAACGATCAGGCAATTGTTAAGACAGGATTTTTCACAAAGATTCACGGAAGAAGTAAGCCATCGAAGCGGCCCAACGAGCTCACAGGGAGGGCTCTGGAGCGCCGTGCGCAGTCGGCCCTCGTTATGGGCACACACCGCCCCCCCTCTTTTGGCGCCTACTAGACCCGTCCAGTACCTCAGCCAGCCTAGAAGCTACCGGCCGGCCAACCGAAACGCTTGAGATCGACCTTCCCTGTGGAGCTGAATTCGATGCCTTCGCGCTCCAAGAACTTGCGCTGGGCGCTTTCGCCTCCACCGGAGCGTGCGCTGACTTTCCCACAGGCGTTGAGGATTCGGAACCAGGGCAGGTCGCGGCCTGGGCTCAAGTGGCGTAGGGCGGCGGCGACTTGCCGGGCGCCGCGCGGCAGACCCGCTTCCTTGCCCACCGTTCCGTAGGTCGAAACCCTGCCCTTGGGAATAGAGTCGATGACCGAATAGATGCGCTCCCGGGCCAGATTGATCGGCGGAGCCTCGGTTCCTTTCTTGCGGCGCGGATGCATGGACGGTCCAGGTCCTGCCGTTAGTAGCGCGCCATTTTGGGATCCATCTCCTCCGCCCAAAGCTCCATGCCTCCGGTCAGGTTGATCATGTTCTTGAAACCGTAGGACTCCAGCATCATGCATGCGTGTGCGCTGCGAATGCCGTGGTGACAAATGCAAACGATCTCCGCGTCGGGGTCGAGCTCGCTGTACCGCATGCCCAAATCGCGCATGGGTAGGTGGACGATTCCGGGCAAAACACAGATTTCAAGCTCACGGGGCTGTCGCACATCGAGCAGGATGAGGGTGTCACCGGATTGCAGGCGTTGCTGGAGCTCTTGGGGTCGGATGGATTCCATGGTGGGGATATTACTCTTTGGTGAGGGGCGCGAGCGGCAAACTATCGGGAATCGGCACGCCAAGGCTATTCAAGATGGTGGGAGCCAAATGCATCACACTCACACCTTGCTCGGGTAGGTTCAGTTTTTCGCTGCTGAAGAAGATGCCTGTCACCAGCGCCGGGGAGTTGGAAGCGTGGTCGCCACTCCAGGAGTTCATGTTGTCCTTGTAGGCGGAACCTGCGATCACGCCTTGCTCCGAGTCCTTCAAGGCCATGCCCCCCATCACGCCCCCCCACGCGATCCGGTAAAACTCTGCAAATCCAACCATCAGGTCGGCGCAGGGATATTCGGTCCCCTGCCAATCGCCGGGGTAGGTATCCCAGAGGATTTCGGTGTCCGCGACGGGACTTGCAGGGTTCTCCCAAGCGGCCGCTTCGGGACCGGCGTCACTGGCAGCCAGCAGGTCCTTTTGAATTTCCTGCAGCAGGGCCCGTGCACCGGCGGGATCCACAATGCCCTCGGGTTCGCGGCCTTTCAGGTTCAAGTACACCATGCCGAGGCCCAAGGAATAAGCGCGGGTTTTGGACCAGTCCACGTAGCCCAGCGAAGAGCCTCCGTCCGAAGCTCGCACGCCCTCCTTGAGGACGAGATAGCCCGCTGCGTGCAGCAAGTTGTTCAAGTACACCTGGCGCCGGAAGCTCGTAAATCCATGATCCGCGCAGAGATACAGCACATCATCGGGCTGCATGCTTTCCATGGCCTCCCCCACGCGCGCATCCATTTGCTTGTAGATGGCCGGGATCGCATCCGCGAACGAAGTCGGCTCTCCGAAGAAAGGAACCTCGGTTGCCGCCACGTCCTTGTCGTGACTCGGGTGCAGGGCATCGAAGTGGCGGTACATCATGTGCTGCACCCGATCCGTGGTGCTGTACACGCTGTACAAGAGGCGCCAATCGTCCTGGTCCATGGCGGCTGCGGTCAAACGCCGGCGCCAATCCATGGTGAATTCGATGTCCTCTAAAAAGACCTTGGCGTCCAGCCGACGATCCTTGAGCTGGTTGGTCATGCAAGACCAACCCAAGGTCTCATACGGCGCATCGATCCAATCGGCGGCTTCCTTGGCGAATCCTACGGGTTGACTGACCGGCTGCCACTCGAGCGGAGCCTCCGGATCGATTTCAAAGGTGTGCACGTAGAGTTCGAGCGGATCGGCCGCGCTATTAAGGCGCGCACGAGTGATGGCTTTGGCGCTCACCATCGGATTGATTTGGAAATCCAGGTGGAACCAGGAAGACCATTCCCCCTCGCGAATCACTTGCGGCTTATCCGATCCCAGGGTGAGGGTGATCTGTCCCTCACCGCGCTCGATCACGATCGGCAAACTCGTCCGCGCCGTGTTCGAAACCGCACCGCCGGAAACGCCTTTATCGCTCAAACCGAAGGCCGAAGCCTCGCGCTCGACCTGGCGCAAGCGTTCGTCCAAAGCGCCTTTTTCCTTATACCCCATAGTGCCTGCGCCCTCCAACTCTTGCAGTAGATCCTCTAGCTCCGTGAGCACCGAGGAGCGTTGTCCCGCGTGCACGGGTCCAAAGATATCGCCCTGAAGGATTCCGTTGAAATCGCTGAGGACATAGAGCGATCCACTTTGAGTGGAGCCCGCGTTTTCACCCTCGGGCTGGGGACTGCCCAGCAACGCATCGTCGGTGAAGATCGACCAATTGCCACTGACCGCGCCCGCGACATCGGGCAGGCCCAATCCGCCCAAAACGCGCGCTCCGTCCGTAGGCTCGCGCCCGAACGAAAGAGCTGCATCAAGCACGATCGAAGGCACACCCGCCCGTGCCGCATAATCCCAAAAACCATCCGCAACGACCTCGTTGTGGAAGACATCCACAATCTCGATGTTCATATACGTTTTGGCGCGATGCAAACCGGCACCGAAGGTGCACGCCAAAACCATTGATACCATGAAGGACGCCAACTTGCCCATCCCAAACAGCACCCGGAACAGGAGCCAGAGCAGTAACAATGCAATCACAGCTCCGCCCAAGATGAGCGTCCAGCGCTCGGTGCCCGCGACATGACGCTTGAAGAACGAGCTGTGATTCAAATTCTCGTAGGGCACATCTTCGATGCGAACGTGGCCCGTGGCCGGCCGCACGCGATCGTCCTCCAGGCTGCGCACAATGAAACTGGCCACGCCGTTTTGCACGGGCCCCACACCTGTGTTGAGGGCGGCCCAACCAGCGGCAGACTCCGCCGGGTTTGTGGACCGCAGCGGTGCAAAAGTGCCCTGCTCCGCCAATTTCGCCATGTGGGGCAGCTCTCCTGCATCCATCATTTGGCGGGTCAGGCGCGCATCGGCTCCATCGAACCCGAGCACTATGACACGGCCCTGGGCCCAACCGGGTGCGGCCAGGCACAACAAACAGATCAAAGACCAGACGAATCGAGATAACGACATTGGAAGAGTTTTGGTATGGAGGTCGTGCTTGGGCTGACGGGGAACCGAGAACTCGCTAGGATCACGGCTCGCTGGAGCAAGAACCATCGCCCGAATGGAAGCGCCGCAATCTGCAGCCATAGCCAGCGCAACAAGGTTAGAAGGAGAACTGGAACAGTGTCAACGAATGGTCTGAAAACGAATCATCCCCGCAGGGGTTCCGCCGCCTGGATCCTTGTGCTGATCCTTGCGCTCATGGCCGCTGGGCTCGTGGCCTGGATGACTTTACAGGAGCCCAGCACCGACCCAGGTCTGACGCGTGTAAATCCCACGGGCATAGTGCAGCCCGATCAAGACCCGACGTCTGACCTGCAGCCCCTGATCGAAGAGGTCATCACCCCCTCCGGACGCGTGGAGGTTGGGCCCCTGCCCTATAGGGACATGCAGCGCGTGTTTGATGGCACCGGGCAAATCAGTGGGGAGCTGTTCCCCAGTGAATCGGTAGCCATGCCCGAAACATGGACCCTGGTGATCGAGCCTTCCAAATTTGCGGTGGGCCGGGAAAGGGCCATACGGAAGGAGCTCGAATTCTCGGGCAACCAGACCACGTTCGAAGTGCGTGATCTGCCCATGGCTTCGTACCGGGTCTACGCCGTGGCGCAGGATCAGGCTTCGATCGCCATGGAGATCTCGCTCTTCAGAATCGAAGGCCCCGGCCACCGGGTCAAAAATCATTCCCACATCATGCTGCGCTTGGAGCCGCTCTCCAGCTTGCACGTCACCGTTCAAACCGCGGACCTATACCCCGCTACGGAATTGCCGCTTTTTTTGGATTCCGCTGTGACGCTCAAGCGTTGGAAGGCCCAGACCAACGCAGCGGGTCGTTACGAATTCCAGGACTTGCCCGCGGGCACCTTCAAGCTCATGGTGGGTTACCCGGATCATCCCCTGGTGCCGATAGCGCAGATGCAAGTTGTGATTGGCAAGCCTACTTTCTGGGAAGGTGTGCTGCCCAAGACTCATCCGGTGACCTTCCAGGTCATCGACGCGGCGCAGCGACCCCTTCCTGGGGCGATCGTGCGCGGCCATGGCGGCGCCCCGGTCGACGGAATTACCGATTTCGAAGGACAGTACACCCAGCGCTACCTTCCTGAGGGTTCCTACACGATCCGCGTGGCACACAAGGAAAGTGAAGGCAACGGCCGCATCAACCTGACAATCCCGCTCGAAGGCTCCCAACCCGAGCCGGTCATAATCTATTGTCAGCAGTAGTGTCGCCCGAAGCGGGCATTGCCAATGTGCTGCGCTTCACTTGGCCCACAGTGGCTTCTTGCCTGTGCAGTTCGGCCTTTCGCATCAACGATCAGTACTGGGTGGGCGGTTTGGGAGAAAAAGCCCAGGCGGCCCTGGGCGCAGCCACGTTCGTGATGATCCTGAACTTCGCGTTGTACTTCCTCGCGGTGGCCGGCTGCATGTCACGCGTGGCGCGGGCTAGCGGGTCAGGCGATCACGCCGCTCGCAACCGTGCGATCCATCACGGATTCGCGCTTTCCAGCCTGTTGGCGATCATCGTTGGCGGCGTGGGCTATTGGATCACTCCCCATCTGACCGGACTCATGGGGCTGTCGGAAGGCGTCGCCGCCGAAGCGGTGGACTACATTCGCGGCACGTACCTAGTGGCCCTGCCCATCGCCATCGCGCCGCTGTTGGACAACGTGTTCATCTCCATGGGCGACACGCGCTCGCCTTTCATCCTGCAGGTTCTTTCGATCGGGTTGAACTTCGTTCTCAATCCCCTGTTCATCTACGGGGGTATTCCGGCGCTGCAGGATTCGCCCCAGGTTTTCATGGGCGTGCAGGGAGCCGCATTTGCCACGGGGCTTTCGCGGGCCATTGCAATCGCCATCGGCTTGACTTGGCTGGTGCGCAAGAAGGGCGTACCGCTGATCCCGGAATCCCGCATTGCGCTCGGGGAGCTCTGGCGCATCGTACGAACAGGTCTGCCCTCTTGCGTCTCCATAGCGTTTTACGCGGGTGTCTATCTGGCCTTGACGCGTTGGGTTTTCTCCCAGTTCTCCGACTCGACCCTGGCTGGATTCAGCGTGGGCTTCAACGCCTTCGAAGCGGTCTCCTACCCCCTCTTCCTGGGCATCGCGCTGGGCGGAGCGGCCATGGTGGGACGCGCCCTGGGCGCCCAAAATGAACAACTCGCCCTGGAATTGGTGAGCAGTACGCGCCGCATCGCCCTCGCAGCTGGCGTGCTAATCAGCTTTGCATTTCTGATTATTGGGCCCTATCTCGTGCCCGCTTTCACCGACAATCCTGAGGTCATTCGAGAGGCCGTGCTCTATCTGCGCATCCTCGGGCTGAGCCAGATTTTCGTGGCCTTGGAAACCGTCTCGGAGAACGTGCACATGGCGGCTGGCCACACCCGACCCATTTTCTGGATCTCCGTGCCGGGTAACTTGATCCGGGTGCCGCTGGGCGTTCTTTTTGCCCTGACATGGGGATTCGGGCCTGCTGGACTCTGGTGGGCCATCAATGTCAGCACCGTTGCCAAAGCCCTTATTTTCCACTTCCTGGTCGTCCGGGGCCGCTGGTTGCGGGATCCCCACCTAGCTTCTACTTAAGATCCAAACCCCGTGGTACTGCCTTATAGGAACGGAAAGCTACGGGAATCCCTCGAAATAGGGGTTTGAAGGCAATAAGCTGATCCCATGGCCAGCACCCCACTCATCGATCTTGACTCTCTCGACCTAAGCAATATTTTGGTCGGCCCCCGCGACCTGGACCCCTACCTCAAGCAATCCGGGCGTTTCCGTATGCTGCAGGGCGTCCTGCACGAGGATGTGGAGAACGGTCTGCTGGTCGGCTTCCGCGACATCACCGCCG
>JBLFXY010000085.1:0-13167 GCA_047611645.1 Glaciecola sp. | reverse complement strand
GATCCAGACCGCTTGACGAAGCTGATTCTGCACGGAATGACCGGGCCCGTGACGGTCTCTGGCACCCTTTACAAACCGGTGCTTGCCATGCCTGGCATCGGAGCCAACAGGGCTATTAGCGACCAGGACATGTCGGACCTTTTAACCTTCCTACGCAAAAGCTGGGGCCATGACCTGGCTCCTGTCAGCGCCGAGCAGGTGACGCAGACCCGCGCTGAGACCAAGGAACGCCAAACGCCATACAAGGAAGCGGAATTGCGCTAGGCATGTCGGTTGGGCCTATTGCTTGAATCGGAATGTCGTGCGCAGGGGGCGATGATCGGAGGCCCATTTTTCGTCTAGGACGCGCGTGAGATCCGATTGGCGGCGAAAGCCCTTCACCATGAAATAATCAATGGTCTTTACCGGGTGGTCGGCGGGGAAGGTTTTTTCCTTTTCGTCCCCGAGGGTTTTCCACCCGGCCTTGCGCAGTATATCCATGGATTCATCCTCCGGCAGTGCATTGAAATCGCCAGCCAGAATGATTGGGCGCCGTTCGGTTCCGAGGGCTGCCAAAAGTGCCCTGACTTGCATTCGACGAAATTTGTCATCGGTCCAATCGTGGTGCAGACAGACGAACGAGATGGGGGTTGCCAAGCCTTCGACTTCGACGCGCACTTCCAATGCAGTGCGAGGCTCGGCACCGGATGGCAACGGGTGCGCGGTGGTGGACTTGACAGGAAGTCGCGAGAGCACCGCCAAGCCGTACTCGCCCCCTTGGAAGTTCATGAAACTTGCGAAGTGAGCCTTCATCCCGCAGATTTCGGCCAACTCCGTGGCCAGGTCTCGATTTCCTGATCGCTCGCAAAACCGATCGATCTCCTGCAGCGCCACCAGGTCCGGATTCTCGCGCTTGATCACTTCGGCGATTCGCTCCAGATCAAGCACATCATCCATGCCCACCCCATGGCGAATGTTGTAGGTCATTAGTTCCAGCGTGACCCGCTTTGTGGATTCGTCCTCCAATCCACTGTCGACACTGCTGCAACCGATATCCAAAAAACAGCTGATCGCTACCAGGGTGAAGCGGGAAATGGTGGTGGGAATATGCATAGGGTTGTTCTCGGGAGCGAAGGGGGAGTGAGATCGGGGCTACGCCGATGCTAGCAGGGAATTCGAGCGTCAAACCAACGGTATCAATGCAGGCCCCGGGCTAGATCCCAGGGACCCATGACGGGCTTGCCGGTGGTTTTTTGAATAGAGAGCTGGGCACCACGGTCATCAATCCAAGTTTGCATGAGCTTGGCCATTTGCATAACACGCCCAGGGAGCTCTTGGGCTAAATCGGTTTGTTCACCGAGGTCCTTCGAAAGATCGTACAGCTCGAATTCACGTTTTGCGTGGAACCAAATCAACTTCCATTCACCATCCCGAATGGAGGTGAAGGGTTCGATTCCTGGACCATCGGCGCCCCACTGATGAGGCTGGTGCCAACCGAGTGTGCGCTCGGGAAAGACGTCACCGTTGCCGCTTAGCAAGCTTGTGATGTCCTGGCCGTCGGTCTGTTGATCGGAATCGATGGGCCATACCTGGGCAGCGCTGAGCAGGGTCGTGAAGAAGTCGGGACTGATAATCGGAGTGTGGACCCGTGCTCCGGCGCGCGTCACCCCGGGCCAACGTACGAGCGTGGGGACGCGTACCCCGCCTTCATAGCAGGACCCCTTGCCGCTGCGCAGGGGAGCATTGTGCACGTTAGGGGCGCCGCCACGCGCATGCGCAGATAATCCGCCGTTGTCGGAAGCGAAGAGGATCAAGGTCTGGTCGGCGATGCCTAAGCGATCCAATTCCTCCAGGAGCACACCAAGGGCATGGTCGTACGTCTCTACCATTGTCGCGTAGGCGGCTTCACGTGGATCCAGATCCGCATAGGCTTCAAGGTACTTCTTGTTGGCCATGATGGGCACGTGCACGGCGTAGGGGCAAAAGCTGAGAAAGAACGGTTTGCCGCTGGCATGGGCAGCTTGCAAAGCGGGTACAGCTTCGGCGGTCAGCGCTTCGGTCAAATAGATGTCTTGGCCGTGGAACTTCTCGAGTCCTGGCACATCCCACGGGGATGCGGGGCTGTTGGGTTTGCCTTGCCGGCCGGCCCTGCTGAAATTATGGGTTCCGTAAAAACTAGCGGGCGCACCGCTGGCATGACCTGCAATGTTCTCCTGAAAGCCCAACGCGAGCGGATCAGCACCGCTCGTATCGTGCGCGCCAAAGTGCGCCTTGCCCACGTGAATGGTGTGGTATCCCGCTGCGGCAAGTTGGCGCGGAAGGGTCATTTGATCCGCTTGCAATCCGTTCATTTGCCAATCGGGCGGGCTCAGGCTGGGGTGCGCCCTGGAGGTGTCCGTGTCCTTATTGAGGGTCCAGTATGTGATGTGCGTCCGCGCAGGATCCTGGCCTGTCATGATGCTGGTGCGCGTCGGCGTGCAAACCGGAGCCGCCGCATAGGCGTTGGTGAAGGTCACGCCTTCGCGCGCCAAGCGCTGCAAGTGGGGCGTGCGGTAGCGCTTGTTGAAAGGCGTGGGCTGCTCGTCCAGGGGCACAGCAAGGTCTTGCCAGCCCAGGTCATCCACCAGGAACAAAACGATGTTGGGTCGGGCGGTTGCGTTGGGTTCAGGAGCCGCCTGTTGGGGCGTGCTGCAGCCAAGTGCGGCGAAGGCCCCCAAGCAAAGGCCGAAGGTGTAGGAATGCATGCAAGCTCACGAAGGGAGGATCGGGTCAACCGCTCAAGGTCAGGGTGGATTTGACTCTATCCGATGATCGCCGAAACGGGCTCTGCTTCCCGGGTTTCATGGGCTCGGGTAGGCTTCTAAGCACACGCTCCGTATGCCCTTGAATCTACCCTTGATCGAAAACTACAGCAGTGCAGTGACCAAACCGGGAAATACGATCACAGCGGCGAGCGCGATGATTTGCAAGATGATGAACGGGATCACACCGCGGTAAATCGTTGACGTGGGTAAGTCCTTTGGCGCCACTCCTCGTAGGTAGAACAGGGAGAATCCAAACGGTGGTGTCAGAAAAGAAGTCTGCAGGTTCATGGCGATCATCACGCCGAACCACACCATTTCATCGCCCTCGATTCCCAAGGCATGCGCGGCGGGCACGAGCAAGGGCAAGAGTATGAACGCGATTTCAAAGAAGTCGATGAAGAAGCCCAGGATGAAAACAGCCAGGTTGGTTGCAATCAAGAGGCCGACGCGGCCACCGGGAAGGTCCAACAGCATCGAGCGCACGTGCAGGTCCCCGTCTAAACCGCGGAAGACCAGCGTAAAGGCCGTCGCGCCAACCAAAAGGAACAAGACCATGGTGGTTAAGCGCATGGTCTCCATCATGGTTGAACTCATAGCCTTGCGCGTGAGTCGTCCATGCAGCCCCGCTAAAAACATGGCTCCGACGGATCCCAAAGCGCCCGCTTCCGTGGGCGTGGCGATTCCCATGAAGATGCTGCCGAGCACCACCAGGATCAAAATCAGCGGAGGCATCATGACTCGCATGGTTTGAGACAGCAGCGCGCGGCGGTCCTGGGGTCGTTCCTCCAAGGGCATGGCGGGAGCGGTGCCGGGTCGCAGCCACGAGATCACCAATATATAGATAGTGAACAATCCGACCAGCAAGAGTCCCGGTAGCAGCGCGCCGCGGAACATGGCTCCTACGCTTTGCCCCATTTGGTCCGCTAGCACCACCAAAACGATGCTTGGAGGCACAATTTGGCCAAGCGTGCCCGATGCGCAAACCACGCCGGTCGCCAAGCGCTTGTCGTAACCGTAGCGCAGCATGACGGGCAAGCTGATGGCGCCCATGGCGACAACCGATGCACCGACCACGCCGGTGGCCGCGGCTAGCAAGGTGCCAACGAAAACCACAGCCAGGGCCAAACCACCGCGTACCGGACCGAACAACATGCCGATGGTTCGCAGCAGGTCCTCCGCCAATCGAGAACGCTGCAAGAGCGTTCCCATGAAGATGAAGTAGGGCACCGCGAGCAATACCTGATTCGACATGATGCCGAACAAGCGCTCGGGGAAAAGGCCTAAGTACTGCCAGTCAAAGAAGCCGCAGTGCACACCTAGGAATCCGAATATGACCGCCGTGCCACCCAATGCAAACGCGACCGGAAAGCCTGAAAAAATCAGACTGAGCAGCAACAGGAACATGATCCACCAGGGGGACTCAACCATCAGTCTTGCCCGCTCCCGTCCACGGCTCGCGGACTTGGATCTTCAGTCAAACCACGCAGGAACGCGATCTGGCGCACGACTTGGGCCAAGCCTTGCATGAGCAATGCGGCAAATGCCAGCGGGACAACCAACTTCAACGGCCAACGCGCCAAGCCGCCCGGGTCATTGGATCCCTCGCGTATCAAAATGCTCAAGTGAGCGAATTCTGCGCACGCATAGAGGCTCAATGCTACGAACGGCAGCAACAGGATTAAGGTGCCGACCAAGTCGATCCAAGCCTTCTTGCGCGCGTTCAATCCCCCGTACAGCACGTCGACCTGAACGTGGGCGCCCACCCGCAAGGCCCATGGCGCGCCCAACAGGAAGACCATCGAAAACAGATACCACTGCGCTTCCACCAGAGCATTCGAGGTCAGCGTTGCGCCCAAAAACCTTCCCAGGTATCTGGCTATCGCGTTGTAGGCCCCTATTAAAACCATCAGCAGGGTCAGGCCAGCAGCCAGGTAGGCCAACCTGCGATTGCATGCATCGATGATATCGGCCAGGCGCAACCAGGGTTTCATGGGAGCATTCTAGCGGTCAAGGGCGTGGGGCAAGGATTTGTTTGATGGCTTGGCTTGGCTTGGCGTGGCGTGGCGTGGTCGCTGGGGTTGGCGGGCCAGACCATCTGTGTGGGCTTGGAGTGCGGCCCCTGGCGAGGGGGGGGTGAAAATACCTCCCGAAAGTCCATAAATGCACTTGCGACTCAGTCTCAATTAAGCAAGCTTATCGCTCGCAGGCCGGGAAAAGGCCTCTAAAGAACCTCCAAGCAGGAAACGAAAATGAAAATCTCAAACCCCACCCTCTCGCTGCTCGCCGCAGCTTTCGCCCTCCAATTGGCCCCTGAAGCCGCAGCGGACTTCTCATCCGAGGCCCCGCCCACTTGGCGGGGCACCCCCCAGACCGAGTTCTCGGGCTGGGAGGAATTCATCGTCGCCTTTGGGGGGGGGAACGTCCCGGATGTGCTCGAGACGACCTCCGATGATGCGTTCCTGGAGCAATTGACTCCTGGAGCCATCATCACGAGCACGTTAAACATCTATCACCCTAGTGGGACCCCGGTTTTCCAGTTGACCGATTCGGTACCCTCCGATCTGGTCGAGGTCGTGCTCCAGCTGCGCACCTTCGGCAATCCCCTGGAGACGGCAACGCCGGTTTTGAACTTCCTGGATGGGCAGGGCCAGAATGTTGCGGTGCCTTTTTCCGACTACACCTTCCTAGGTAGCGCTGGTGGTGCCGCCGAGCACAGCTTCACCTGGGAGTTATGTGATCAGCAGGACACGATTCTGTCGTATTCGATTTTCTTCGAGGCTTCAGCGTCAAACATGAGCCTGGATCGCGCCCACTTGGATTCCCGTTTTGATGGGGATTGTGGAGGGTCGATCGGTACGAACTACTGCCAAGCCGAAGTCAACTCAACAGGGTTCACGGCAGCAATCGTAGCTACCGGCAGCGAATCGGTCGCCGCCAATGACCTGACGCTTACAGCCACAGGTATGCCCTTGAATGAGTTTGGCTACTTCCTAGGCGCAACGGCCCAGGGATTTATCCCGCTGCCTGCAGGTAGCGATGGAAACATCTGTCTCGGAGGTCAGTTGGCTCGATTCAACCAACCCAGCTTGATTCGTAATTCTGGCGCGACCGGTGAATTCTCGGCGAGCATTGACTTGACCTCTGTTCCCACGAACCCGGCACAGCCGGTGTTGGCTGGTCAGACCTGGTCGTTCCAGTGTTGGCATCGCGATGGTGTGACGTCGAACTTCACGGACGGCGTCTCGATCTCATTCCAGTAAGAAGAGAAAAACGATTGCGTCCCAGCAAGGCGGTCAAGCGAGATCGCCTTGCTGGGACACTACTTAACGAATCTCGAACTTCTAGAACCAGTCCCTTAACCATGCATACCCTAATCAAAATCTCTGTTGTTGTTCTGATGGCCCCGGTCTTCACCCAGGCCGGCTTAGCTGCCCAAGTAAAGCAGAAGGCATCGTCGGCTCGGCCATTCGCTCCGCAAACAAGCGTTCTGCGGATCGTAGGCTCCTTCGTTCGCAAGCTCACCGGCACCCTCACCAACCAGAGTCCCGTGCAGCAATCCATATTAAGGGACGCTTCGTGGTCCAAGCTTCCCCCTCAGCATCAATTCCAGGGTGGCGGCATCCCCGCTTCTGGGGATTTTGATGGGGATGGGGACCAAGATCTCCTGATGGCCATGCCCAACGGGGGCGTGGAAGTTTGGATCAACAACGGTGCGGGCCGCTTTGTCGATGATACGGCAGCCCGCATTTTCCACCCCGGCAATCGGGTTTCCGCCTTGTTAGTCGGTGATGTTGATCTCGACGGCGATTTAGATTTTGTGACGGGCACCGCTGATTCATTAGGTGGTTTTGGAGATCGAATCTGGTTGAATGACGGTACCGGAGGATTCACGATTTTCGTCGACATCCCTACGGGGGGAGTCAACACCGGTGGAGTTGCGATGGGGGACTACAACGGGGACGGTTTCGTAGATTTGGTGTTCGCCGTTGGCCAAGGGGGGCATGGAACCACCGGCGGGGTGGACCGACTTTACTTCGGCGATCCATTTGGGAACTTCACATCCAGTGCTGCGTTTGCCCAATCCGCGTGGAACGAAACCATAACGGCATCTACTTCCGTGAGCTCAGGAGATGTGGATGGGGATGGCGACCTGGATCTCTTCATCACCAAGTATGACGGAGCCTCAGCGACGGGATCACCTGGAGCCTACAATGTAATCTTGCTCAACGACGGAGTTGGCCATTTCACGGATGCGAGTGCTACCCGGCTTCTGCCAGCCCGTAGGAAGGATAACTCGTCCGATGCGACTCTTTCTGACCTCGATGGGGATGGGGACTTAGACATGGTCATATCCAACAGTTTGTTGAGTGTGTCGGGGCCGCTTTCCGGGGACGTCCTTTGGAATCAGGGAGGCGTACAAGGTGGCCAAGCCGGTTACTTTGTTGATGGCGTTGGAGACCTTCAGGAAATCCCTTCATTGGCGGAGAGCATCAGGCTCGGCCAGGTCGTAGCGGATTTCAACGCGGATGGCCTCAAGGATGTGTTGTTCCTGGTTCACGACCTTCCCCCGGGGGGGCAGCAACCCCTCTTCATGGGGCAGGCTGGGGGTAATTTTGTCCGATCTCCCCATTTTCGTACCTCCACCTTTGTGGGCAGTGGTGTCCACGCTTTCGATTCGGATGGGGACGGGGATCCGGACGTCATCATGACTGCCGCTGGGTCAGCTGCAGGCGGCTTGGATTCCTTGCGAACCCGTCTCTTTGTCAATCGAATTCAGTAACCCACTGCTATGTCTAAACATCAAAACAAAGCCAAGCGCTCAAATCAAACCATGTCAATTCCGGTCAAGGGAATGTGTCCTCACCTAATCTCAGCAATCCTCAAGTATTGCGTCGGAGACGATGAATTACTGGAGTTGGGATTAGAGTCTACCGCGAGTGGGAACTCTTACGCACGGCGGTCCAGCACGCTCAACTTCTTGGGAAACTTATGTCAGGAGCGTGAAGGTCCTTCCAACTTTCTAGGAGACCTATTGGATATGCGGTTCCTCAATACGGTCCTGGCCGTACGCGAGCTTGATATGGGAGGGGTTCAAATGATGGTCGCGGCTTGGGAGGGTGATCCTTGCGGAGCTGCTCTTCCAGGCCTCATTTGGGCCCTGTGTACGGACCCAAGACCCTGTGTTCAGAAGACCGGGTTCTATCTGTCCATGGAGGCCGACTGGATTGGCCGCAGCCGATTGATTTTTGGCAACGAAGAGAGGACGACGAATTGACCATGGAGTGAATACGAACCTCGAGGCCCATCCAGCAATTGAGAAGACCTCTCAACCTTACTTTCCAGACGCGCTTGTCCCTACCGATCCAAACCGAACCGAACCGATGAAACACATCCTGCTCTCCATTCTCGCCCTATGCCTTATGGCGAGTCATTCCCAAGCTCACTTCCTCTTCATTGTCCCCGAGCCGGGCAACCGCGAGGCGTATGTCATTCTAAGTGAGGACCTCGAACCAGATAGCGACGTGCCGGCCGCTATGCTGAGCGGTGCCAAGGTTTTCCTCCTTTCATTGGATGGTTCCGTCCGGTCCCTGGAACTCCTTCCAACCGATTCCGCCATGCGCGTGAATATTGACTTGGACGGTACTCAACTCCTCTACGGTAGCTTTGATGTTGGGGTGCACAAGGAGGGTGATAAGCCCGGGAACCGAGTGGTGTACCACACGAAAACGATCCTCGGGGATCCCTTTTCCGCACCGCTCCTGGGCACGGAAAAGAGCCCTGTCGAGCTCACTCCGATCCAGCTGTCCGGCGGTATGGGCTTTCGCTTTACTTCCAATGGCAAGCCTGTGGCTGGGGCAGAAGTGATGGTCTTCCTTCCCGATGGCGCACGGGTGAAGGCTGCAACCAATGAGGTCGGAGTGACCCGAGCGTTCACCCAGAAAGGGCGTTACGGTGCCTGGACCAAAACAGTCATTGGAGGTGCCGGTGAGTACGAGGGCAAATCTTATGCGGAGTCCCGTGGCTATGCCATGCTGGTCGTGCAGTCAGCGGAACCGGCCAATGCCGTTCAATACTCTCCTCTACCCCAGGCTGTTTCGAGTTTCGGAGCTGTGGAATCCGAAGGGTACCTCTATGTCTACGGAGGACATACAGCCAGAACCCATGACTACGACACCGAAGCGGTGAGTGGAAGGTTCTCTCGACTGGACCTTACCCGTGGAGGATTCTGGGAGAGGCTGCCAGGCGGCCCGGCACTGCAAGGAATGAACTTGGCAGCTCACACCTCTGGAGTGTATCGCGTTGGTGGAATGCAACCCCGCAACCCCAGGGGTACCAAGGCTGACAACTACTCGGTTGCGGATTGTTCCAGATTCAATCCAATAACGCGAGAGTGGGAGTGGTTGACGCCCATGCCCGAAGGACGATCCTCCCATGACTTGGCAGTGTTCGGAAATACCTTGTATGTAATCGGAGGCTGGAACATGGACGGTAAGGAGGGTGGCACCGAATTTGTTGACACCATGCTGACGCTCGATCTCACGGATTCCCGAGCCACTTGGAAGTCCATCCCCCAACCGTTTTCCAGAAGGGCGCTCATTGTCACTCTGCATGACGGAAAGCTCTACGCCATGGGCGGTATCGACGAGGAGGACGAGGTGTCCAGGGATGTGGATATCTTCGATCTCCAAACTCGGCGGTGGTCGAAGGGTCCCGAGCTCATTGGTAACTCTGGGTACGCGGGATTTTCGTCCGCAGCTTGCACCCTGGACGGTCGCGTTTATTGCAGCGTTGCTGGCGGAGATCTCATCCGGCTGACCGAGGATAGCCAGGGCTGGGAGTTTGTTGGTAAGAACAAGCCTCGCATCGTGCACCGCATGATTCCTTGGAAGTCCCAGATCCTCGTGGCTGGTGGAGCACACAAGGGTGGAAACTCCGACTCGTTGGAGACCATCATTCCGAGAGCATTGGGAACCCCGGGTGTGGCCCCTGCCCCAGGTACCAGCACTCCGATCCATGGTCGGAGATCGTCCGCGGAAGCCGAACCTTCCAAGGCGAGTACGGAGGTTTCCTCTGCGGTGAGTGCCACGCCGTCGGCATCCCTTGTGAAAGCTACCGGGCTTGCTCCGGTCGCGGATGCGACAATGCCCTTGAACCCAGCAGCCGCTCAAGTCTTTTGTCCGGTCATGACCAATGTGGAAATAGACGAAGACGCGTCGGTGGTGACCTACAAGGGCCAGGATGTGCTCCTCTGTTGCAGCAAGTGTGTGAAAAAATGGAAGAAGGACCCGGAGGCCTACCTGCTTCCTGAGATTTTACCCCAACTGACAAACCTTGATCTTCCCGAGCGCGTTCTCGAGCAGGTCTATTGTCCCGTGTTTCCCACGCGAGTCGTTTCCGACAAGGACCCGTTCGTGATGTACAAAGGCGCTAAGGTCTATCTTTTCAACAAGACTGCGGTCCGCCGGTGGAATGACAATCCGGAAAAGTATGCCGATTCAAAACTGCTGCCTCAGCTGGCTCGGGTAGGGGATGAGGGGTCCTAACCTCTATGCCCGACACACTCCTAGTGCTCATGCAATCCGATCCGTAAGCCAAGTCCAGGCATGGAGCTCCCAATGTGCAGTTGTTCAAAGCAGCCCAAGAACGTGAGCCGTACCTACCCGACTGAACTGAATTTGTATCGGGCCTGCCGGATGCCTGATCGGGATGGTTAGCGAGCTCAACCAACAAAGGTCAATATGGACTGCCGCCAATAACTTCCGCAACCTCTCATGGGCCGCGCAAATCAACCGGTCTATGGGGGAAGGGGGCATCGGAGTTAGGGAATTCCCGTGAGGGTCTCCGGGGTAGATCCCTTTCACCACTCATAAGGACTGGACCACCAAATGGGGTCAGGCCAGTTTCTCATCCGATGATGGCTTGAGCCCACGGCGGCTCTTTCGAGTGAACCCATGCAGTGTATGGTTCGAGTAAGGGTGATAATAAACTACCGAGGTAGTCAAACATGGTTTAATGACGGCCGTACCCAGAGCCGTCGGGCTGACGTGGGTCCGGATTCGTCTTTGAATCCGGGTCTTTGCTTGTCCAGTCCTTGAGTTCCCCCCGCCTGGAAAGCCATGAATCTAAAGTCTTCTCTCATTTTGCTCGGTCTGGTCGTTCTGGCCATTGGTGCCTATTTCTTCACGCAATCCGGGGAGGGAGATCAAACCGGCGGCATGGAAAACGCCATTTCCGCGGCGGAGATAGCCGATGAAGATCCGGTGGAAACCAATTTGGTGGGGGAAGGTAATTTGGCAGATGGGGAGGAAACGGAACGTCAGGTGGTCCCCGAAAATCAAAGTCCGGCCGCGCTGGAGCCGGAGCCCGCTGCGATTGAAAACAAACAGCTCAACGAGGTCTCCGCCCAGGTAGTGAACGCATCGGGTGAAGGACTGGAAGGCATCGAGGTCACGATCCGCAGCATCAGCATAGAAGACAGATTCAGCATAAGGGCGTGGGACGCACCCGAATTGGTGAAGGCGACAACCGGCGAGCAGGGCCGCGTCGCATTCAAGGTTTCGGCCGATCCGTTTGTGGTGCGAATCGAAGAAGCAGGCTTTGTGGTGAGCGAAATCGAGTTTCCCGCGGGGACGGAAAAGGGCGAGGACCTGGGCGTTTGGGAATTGACCCGTGCATTGGTGCTTTCAGGCCAGATTGTGGGTCCCAATGGCCAGCCTGTGGCCGGCGCCAAAATCGTTGCGCCCGAGGAAGGCGGCTTGGTCATGATCTTCAATGGGGAGGTCAAGTCGATCGCTGAAACCGACGCCGCGGGCCGCTTCACAATCGACACCCTGGAGCCAGGCTCCTGGCGTCTCATGGTGAATTCGGAAAACTACCCCGACCAGGTGTTTAGCGGGGAAGCCACGACCGAGTTGCAGCAAGGCGGCTTGCTTTGGAATTTGAACGAGGGCGAGACCTTGCGCGGCCGCCTCACAGGGCGCCCCGCATTCAGCACCCGGGGACTTATCGTGCGCATGGATTTGGCGTCCAGGGTCAACTGGGAGGCCTTGCTTGGCGCAGCCTCGGATGGTTTTCCAAAGCTGGGTCGGCGCGTGGACATACTGCCCGACGGAACTTTTGCGATCGCCGGGCTCCACCCGCAAACTAAGTATCGCGTTCGGGTTTTGGAAAAGGAAAACCAGGGCGAGGGCTTCGGCGTTGGGCCCTCCTTGGCAGAGGAAAAAACGGTGGCATCTTCCGTGGGCACGGTGGATTTGATTTGGTCCACAAAAGCTGGATTGCAATTGACCGTTTTGGACAACGAAACGTCCCTGCCCGTGGAAGAGTTCACCTTGGAGTCCGACGATATGGACTACTACCAGGCATTCCAAACCGAAGGCAAGCATCCGGAAGGGAAACTCGATATGGGCGGACTTCAGCTTTCGAGCAAGCCCATGACGATCCGAGTGCAGGCGGACGGTTACGAGCCCTACAGTATCGATTCGGTCGAATTCCATTCGGGCAATGTCACCCACTTGGGCACGGTTCGGCTCCAGCCCGGCAAGCTCATTCGCATTCACGTGGTGGATGCCCACACGGGCAAAAGTGCGAAGGGGGTGCGCATCAACCTCACGTCTCAGCGCAAGCAAGAGGAGGAAGAGCAAACGCACGGGATCACAGGCTTCTCGTTCGATCTACTCGGAGCGGACTCCATGCACCAAAGCGGAAAAACCGACGAGGAAGGCATGGTTTCCTTACGTTACCTGGAGGGAACCACAGGTACGGTCAAGGCGCGTCACACACGCTTCGCCCCCGCAGAAATTACCGATGTGGACCTGACCGCATTCCGCAAGGAACCCCTACGCGTGGAGCTTTGGCAGGGCGGCGATTTGCGCGTACTCGTATTGGATGCGAATGACGAACCCGTCAAGGGCGTCAAGGTTGAAATGAAGCCAGCAGCCCAAGAGGAAGTGAAGGGCATAGGATTCTCATTTAGTTCCGGGCCCATGCACTCAAACCGTGGGAAAACCAAAAACACCAACAGCAAAGGCCTCGCCAAATTCACGCACGTGCCGGCTGGAGAATACCGTTGTACCGTGGCATGGCCGGGTTCCAGCGACGGTCCCAGTATTATCATGGTGGTGGATGACGGCGAAGATTCGTCGGATAAGGAACCCGAAGGTGAACTAGTCACCATCCAAGAAGGAGGGAATCAAGAATTGACCATGGCAGCGCCCCTACGCTCCAGCTTACAAGGCACCATCAAGGAAAATGGAACGCCGTTGGTAGGGGCGCGCATCACGGTCGCCAAGGCCGGCGCGCCGGGCGGATTCGCCGGTATGTTCGGCGGGCAAGGGCAGGGTGTGCGCACCGACCGTGATGGTCACTTCGTGCTGGACGACCT
>JBLFXY010000084.1:0-13248 GCA_047611645.1 Glaciecola sp. | reverse complement strand
ACAGCGGCCGCTTACCGGGCAGTAGGCGGTTGGCTTCAGCTCCGATCAGCCCGTAGGTATTAGGCACTCCCGGAGCCAGGGAGAAGTCGTCGAGTTCGTTGTTCAATAGGAAGCCGGCCTCCCCCACCATGATGCCGCTGCCGAACGACGTGTTCAGCGTGGTCGTCATGCTGACCGCGTTGCCTTGCTTGTCGACCACCGACAAGTGGGTGGTTTGAAAGCTCTCTTTCGGTGCGGCGGATTGCCAAGCTTGTATGCCCGGATTGGAACGTTCACCGATGGAAATACGGCGGTCCGCGATCCACTCAGGTGCCAAGAGTTTGTCCACCGGCACGTCCACGAAGTCGGGATCGCCCAGGTGCTGTGCGCGATCCGCGAAGGCGCGTCGCATGGCTTCCACCAACCAGTGCGCACTGCGCGCGGAGAGCCCGCATTCCTCCGCGGCCACTTCCACACCCATCTCCTGATCACGCCGAACCTTATTGCGGTCATCGTCCAGGGGGAAACCATCGAGAATGGCCAAGACCTGCAGAAGGGCCAAACCACCGGAGCTGGGCGGCCCCATGGAAATGATTTGATGGCCTCGGAACCAGCCAACCAGGGGTTTGCGGACCTTCACTCGGTAGGCCGCCAAGTCCGCGACAGTCATATGCCGATCGCCCACGAGGCCACCCAAGCGTTTGTCCGCTTCGATCAAGGTTTGCACCAAGGCTTCCGCGGTCGGGCCGTTATAGAAGGCCGCCTGGCCTCCGCGTGCGTAGCGCTCCAAGGTGCGAGCCAAGGCAGGCTGCACCAGGATCTCGCCTTCGGCCAGGGCCTCGCCTCCGGGATAAAACAAACTGCGCGCGGCGGGATCCGCCATCAAACGCTTGCGCGCGGATTGCTTGCGCAGGTCACTGGCCAACCAAGAGTTGACCTCGAAACCTTCGTGGGCCAGGGCGATGGCCGGGGCGCACAGGGCCGCAAAGGTCAGCCCCTTGGATCCGTGGGTTTTGTAGAGTTCAAAAAGCCCCTGGGGAGTTCCTGGAATACCGACGCCCAAGGGCGTGCTCATCGAGCGTTCGCTCACCACGTCTCCCGCTTCATCCAGGTAGAGATCGGTGGCGTATCCGCTGGGTGTCGTCTCGCGGAAGTCCAAGGACCAAGGCTCGCCCTCGTGGGGAACCCAAAGGGCAAAACCGCCGCCCCCCAAATTGCCCGCTTGCGGATAAACCACCGCCAGGGCCAGGGCCGTGGCTACCGCTGCGTCGGCGGCGTTGCCGCCCATGTTCAGTATTGTCACCCCCACTTGTGCAGCCAAGGGATGCTCCGCGACCACGGCACCGCGCTTGGGCGTGGCGCTCATATCACTTTGATCAAAAGGGTCGGCCGCCCTGCAGCCGAATAGCAGTCCCACAAACACCAGACTGAGCCCGCAGCGCGCCAAAGGCTGAGCGCGATCAAACAGATTAAACAAGGGGCTCTTCGCCATCCTTTATGGCCTTCACATCTACGCCACGCTCACGCAGGTAGTCCACAGAACGGTTGATTTCACTATCAACGCCTTCGATCTCCACAATGACCTTGGCCCCTGTGGGCTGGATGCTCGCCGCGCGGATATTGGGCACGACTTCGAACATTTCACCCAAGGTGTGACTGATGATCGGTTCGGAGATCAGCTCTTGAGGAAAGATGCAGTAGAACTTGGCTGAGGCCATCACGAATTCCGTTTGGGTACCTTGTTGCGGCGGCGCCAGGCGGAGCCCGCCATGGACAGGCACAATCCCAACACACAGACCCCCCACCCCGCAAGGTTTCCCCAGGGCAAGCGCAGGTTTGGGTCCATGGAATCAGCCCCTACGGGGCCATAAATGGCTGGCAGTCGTAAATAATCGACCCCCGCAGTCTCCAGCAGGAGAGTGGCCGGGCTGCAATCCAAGAGCCTGGCGGCGATCTCCGGAGACCAGGGCGGGTCGCTGAAAAGCCAAAAGCCCGCTGGCAATCCAATCAGCAGGAGGCTCAAACCCAAAGCCAGCAGAGCTCCCGCAAAGGGGGCATTGCGGCCCGCGGTCCGCGGACCGACGAGCCCACCTAGCAGCCCACCCATGCACAGCAGGCCGAGCAGGGCGCCCAGTCCCCCGAGTCGATCAGCGACCTCGAGTCCTCGGCCCAGCCAAAACCACGCAGCGCACCAAACGAGCGCGACCCCGGCGCGACGCCAAATCCGGAGGCTATGCGCGCCCAGGGAACCGGCGCAGGGAGCGATCAACGCGGCCCACCAGAGCCAATCCTTCCAGCCCACGCCCCACAGAATCGGCAGCCCGGCTGCAATCACAGGCAGGATCCAGACAAGCGGCAAGGACTTCCCGCGCAGGCTTTGGGTGCTGGATGCTTTGCAGTTCACGTGCGCATTCTATCAACCTTCGAGATCCTGATCCGAGCGCTGACTGGCTATATTGGAGCCCTATGCACTCCGTCCTCACCGCAAAAACGGCCACCACTGTCACCCTGGGCTCCAAGCAGCTTCTGTCCTTCGTGGGTACGGACTACCTGGGCCTGGCGCATCACGCCAAGGTTCGGGAGGCCGCCACCCAGGCCTTCGCTGATTACGGGCTGAGCGCATCCGCCTCACGCATTACAACCGGCAGCTGCACGCCGCACGAGCACCTGGAGGAGGCCCTAGCCGAGTTCCTAGGGCTCGAGAGCGCAGTCCTATTGCCCAGCGGCGGCCAGGCCAACCTGGCCCTGATGGAGAGCCTGACCGACAGCCTCGACGTCATCCTGCTGGACGCGGACGCGCACCCCACCCTGGTGCACAGCGCACGCATCAACGGGGCGCGCCGTTTGGACTACGGACCCGGCGACGGACCGCGCCTCATGGCCCTGCTCGATCGATTCCGCAACGACCGGCTGCTGGTCGTCACCGACAGCGTATTCCCCACCAGCGGCCGCTTAGCGCCGCTTGCGGACATCGTGCGCGACATGCCTAGCGACGGACTGTTGCTTGTGGACGAAAGCCACAGCCTAGGGGTCGTCGATGCGCAAGGGCGCGGAGCGGTGCATGCCTTCGGACTGCCCGCCGGCCAAGTCGTAGTATCGCTCTCCCTGGCCAAAGCGTTAGGCGCTTTCGGCGGAGCTTTGGCCGGACCCGCTTCCCTCATACAAACGATCAAGCGCCGCTCCGAAACCTACGCCACAACAACCCCTATCCCACCCGCGATTGCCGCCGCGGCCCTGGCCAGCTTATCGATCCTGCAAACCGAGCCGCAACGCGTTCAGCGCTTGCACCGCAACATTCAAAAGCTGCACGTGCTAGGCAGCATCTGGGGGCGCCAACCCAAAGGCACTTTTCTCCCCGTGCTCAACCGCACCTTCGCCGACGAAAAAATGGGCCGCCGCATCAGCGCCGAATTGCTACGCCGCGGGATCTACGTGCCCTTCACCCAATACCCGGGAACGCCTCTTGGCGGCTCCCTGCGCTTTTCGATCTCCAGTGAGCACACGGACGAGCAAATGGCTCGCCTGGCTGAAGCGCTGACTGAGATCGAAGCGTTGGGGCACTAAATGGGGGTCTCCTGCAGCGGGCCGCCGCTGGAGGAGAATGCTCGGGCTTGCAGAGCGACCTACAAGTGACCTAGAGCGTCGGTGCGGGTCTTGAGCCACACAAGAGACACCCGAAACGTCCCGCCCTCAGGCTAACCGGCCCATCAGCGCGGATTCGCGTCGAGCCTTTTGGGAGCGCTACTCTCCAGGACCTGACTTTTTTTGGAGGGCATGATCGGTGAAAGCACGGATCCCACAGGCGTCGGCGGCACGTAGAGGATGTCCCCATTCTGCAGCGCAACGTTGAAGCTCAAGTTGCCGCGAGCCATCTTGCGGATGTTGAGCTTGGTGGTCTTGGAATCCTGAGTGTTCCCGCGGATCAAACGCACCACGCGCAAGTCCGCGTAGTGATCATCGGGACCCGCGTTCATGGTTCCTTCCAATGCGGTCAAGCCCCGGGTGAGCTTGTAGCGGCCCGGACGGGAGACCTCGCCGTAGACGTAGAAGCGCTCAACCGGCTGCGCGATGTCCACGTTGAGCTTGGTGTTGCCATACACGGGAGCGTACAGCTCGCGCAGTTCTTCGTGCAATTCGAAGCGGCTCTTACCGACCACTTCGACCGTGCCCAAACCGGGGAACTCCATGCGCCCATCGCTATCGATGCGGGCCGAGGCCATGACCGTCTCGGGGCGTAGCGTATCCACCACCGAAACCGTATCGCCGGGGGCAATCACATCGTCGGCAGCACGGGCTTGCAGGTGCAGGTGACTGTTGGAAGTCGCGGTGCAGGAACTACAGAAGCCAGAGAGCAGGGCCAGGAGAATCAGAAGCAGCGGGGAGCGCATGGCTGGAAGGTCACGGGGACCGATCGGGGAATCACAATGTACATGTCCCTGACGCAACGTTGCGCATGGGAACGACCCATGTGTACCGAATCAGACGTGCACGTCTCAAGCGAGCTTTCCCGTAAGTGGGGCGAGAATGCGAATCTCTAGGGCCTGTCCCAGATTGTGGGCTCAACGGATCCTGCGCAGGTTGCGGATCGTAAATAAGGGGGAGTTCCCCAGGCGCGGCTTGCGCGCTTCCTTCCCTTTTCTTCGGGCCCCAAAAGAAAGGACCACCCTCGCAGGGAGGGTGGAGGCGGCACCCGGACTCGAACCGGGGATGACGGATTTGCAATCCGTTGCCTTAGCCACTTGGCCATGCCGCCTTACTTGTCTGAAAAGATACCCGCTAAAGGCACTTCGTCAACGCCGGAGCGTTGTTTTTGACAGGTCCTATTAAAACGGGACCCATCACACCTCCCCGGCCGGAGCCGGGGGGGTGGATGGTAGGGATGCCGGGACTTGAACCCGGATGGCCCGAGGGCCCTCGGATTTTAAGTCCGATGCGTCTACCGATTCCGCCACATCCCCAAGATTGGATCCTTCCTAGCGCTTTGCCATGGGCGTGTAAGTCACGTCCTGACGACCTGTGTAGATCTGGCCGGGGCGGAAGAGTTTGTTGTCGCCGCGTTGCTCCATCCAGTGCGCCAGCCAACCGGACAGGCGCGACAGGGCAAAAATGGGCGTGAAGACATCCGTAGGAATGCCGAGCTTCTGGTAGACGATGCCACTGAAGAAGTCGACGTTCGGGTAGATGCCGCGTGAGCCAAGCTTCTCGGTGACCAAAGCCTCGAGGGCCAGAGCCGTATCGTACAGGGGTGTGGAACCGTGCGTCTTGAAGAGCTCACGGGCCAGCATTTGCAAGCTGTGGGCGCGCGGGTCCTTGGTGGAGTAGACACGGTGACCGAAGCCCATGATCTTTTCCTTGGCCGCCATTTTCTTGTCGAACCACGCTTGCACGTTTTCGGGTCCGCCGATGCTCTCCAGTTGCCGCAGAACGCGCTCGTTGGCGCCTCCGTGCAAAGGGCCGAATAGGGCCCCTACCGCGGCGCTAGTGGCCGTATAGGGAGTGGTCTCGGTGGAAGTCACAACGCGGCACGCGAACGTGGAAGCGTTCATGGTGTGCTCTGCGTGCAATACCAAAGCACAGTCCAGGATGCGTTCCTTGATCGCGTCAGGCTTCTCACCGTTCAAGCAATACAGGAAGTTTCCGGCGATACTCAGCTCGGGATCAGGGTCTACCAGTTCCTTGCCCTGGCGTTGCCGCTCGCAGCCAGCGATCAAAGTGGAAGCCGCGCCCATGACGCGCTCGCAGGCGTCGCGGAAGGTCGCGGGATCCTTGTCGTCCAACCCCGGCGAGACCATGCCCAAGGCAGCCAAGCTCGCTTGCAAGGCTTCCATTGGGTGCCCGGATTTCGGAAGGTTGCGCACGAAGTTAGAAAGCTCAGGACCTAACTCCCGATGGCTTTTCAAACGCGTCTTGAGTGCGTCTAACTCTGATTCCGTGGGCAATTTGGCATCCCACAGGAGCGAAATCACCTCTTCGAAGTGGCTTTCCACTGCCAACTCCTCGATGCGTATTCCGCGATACGAAAGGATGCCCTCCGCTCCGTTGATGAACGAAATGGAGGATTCAGCAGCCGGGATGCCGGCCAGGCCGGGAACTAGTTCAGTCTGAGTCACAGTTATACTCCCTGTCGTTGGGCCGCCAGGCGGTTCCTGGGGCACTCAACGAGGTTTATTTGGGGTTTTATCGCCGCTCAAGGTACTCGATAAGGAGCCGAGTTCCAACGCCTGTGCCAAGTGCACCACCGGACCAGTCCCGCTGACCGGCATTCCAGGCCGTTCCTGCGATATCCAGGTGACACCATTCCTGACCTTCGTCAATAAAGTAGGACAGGAAGGCCGCCCCTTGGGTGGAACCAGCGCCCAGACTTCCGGGCCCAATGTTCTTCAAATCGGCCACCTGGCCCTTCATGGCGTCCTTGTGCACGTCCATCAGGGGCAAGGGCCAGCAGTATTCGCCCGTGCGCTCGCCGGCTTCGATAAGTTTGTCCCGCAATTCTTCGTTGCTGGGGAAAATGCCGCTCAATTCGTGGCCCAGACCGACGATTACGGCCCCGGTCAAGGTCGCCAGATCGAAAAGCGTGTCGGGCTTGGTCTTTTTCTGGGCGTAGGTCAGGCAGTCGGCCAGCAGCAAACGGCCCTCAGCGTCCGTGTTTTGGATCTCGACCGAGGTGCCATTCATGCCCACGTGTATATCGCCAGGCTTGGTAGCCTTGCCGTTGATCACGTTCTCAGATGCGCCGACGATGCCGTGCACCTCGTAGGGCACATCGATGTCGCCCAGGGCGTGGAACAGGCCCACGACCGCCGCCCCGCCAGACATGTCGTAGCGCATCTCCTCCATCTTACCGGCAGGCTTGATGGAAATTCCACCGGCGTCAAAGGTCAGACCCTTGCCGACAAAGGTGATCACACCCTTGGATTTCTTCTTGGGCTTGTACTTCAGGTGGATCAGCTTTGCGGGTTCATCGGAGCCCTGGCTGACCGAGAGCAAGAGGCCCATGCCAAAGGCATCCATGGCTTTTTCGTCGAAGACCCGGCAGCTCACCTGGGGGCTGCGCGTGGCGAGCTTCTTGGCTTGCGCGGCCAGATCACGGGGGCGCATGTTGTTGCCCGAGGCGTCCTGTAGGTCGCGGGTGAAGTTACAGGCTTTGGCCAAGAATTCTCCCTTGGTCGCGCCGCGCTTGAAAGCCGCGCCGCTGCCCCACAGGGTCAGTTGCTTGAGTACTGTGGCCTTCGAAGGCTTCTTGATACCGGCAAACACGTGGGCGCCAAGGAACGCGCCCTCTGCGAAGTCACGACCCGAGGCTTCTTCGCCACCGGCCAATTCCGCCACAGCGGGAGCCACGTAAAAGCCAACGCTAGCCGCCTGCTTCGCCATGGCCGCGCGAATGGCCACAGCCGAGGCGCGACGCAAGCCTTCGGAATCAAGCTTGTCGGCGTCACCCAGACCGACCATCAAAATGTGAGGCCAAGCTTTGTCCTCGGTGAAAGTTTCACGCGTCGAGCGCGCCTTGCCGTCAAAGCCCTTGGTGAAGGATGCCGGAAGCACCAACCCGTCGGGGGTTTGGGGCGTCTTGCCTTCGAGAGCAAACAGAACCAGGAGCGGCGCTTTTTTGGCGCGAGAAATATCTTGAACGAGCAGTTTCATGGGAATTGAGCTGGGAGAGAGAAAGCCCGCGGCACGAGAGGTACCCGCGGATTGGAGGAGAGAATAAGTGACGAAAAACGCCCCTATTTCACATATCGAGGTACTTCGGGCCACCGCCACCTTCGGGCACTAGCCATTCGATGTTCTCGTAAGGATCCGCGATGTCGCAGGTTTTGCAATGCACGCAATTGGATGCATTGATCACGACTTCGCTGTTGCCACCGGGCCATTCATACACGGCGGCCGGGCAAAAGTGCTGACAGGGATTGCCGTACTCTTTGGTGCAGCGCTCTCCACAGATGTTGGGATCGTTGATCAGCAGGTGCGCGGGTTGGTCTTCCTCGTGCACGGCGCCCGAGTGATACACGTCGGTCAGCTTGTCGAGGCTGTCGGAGTCGTTGAACTTGGGCAGCTCGAAGGTGGACTTGGCGAGCGGCTCCATGGTGGTGTGGTCCGCGTGCCCATCACGCTTCCCAACCAATCCGCGTCCCCCGGTGACCATGGCTACGCCAAAGTCCAACATGCCCGTGAACATGCCCTTCGCAAAGGCTTGCCGGTAGTTGCGCGTCTTCCACAATTCCTCTTTGGCCCAGGAAGCTTCGAATAGATCGTCGTAACGCTTCAAGGAGGCTGCCGAAGTGTCCTCTTTTTGAATGGCCTCGCAAATGGCCTCGGCCGCCATCATTCCGGACTTGATCGCCAGGTGAATGCCCTTGAGCTTGGCGATGTCCACGAACCCGGCCGTGTCCCCCACCAGCACAAAACCATCGCCGTACAATTTGGGCATGGAGAAATAGCCGCCCTCGGGAATGGTCTTCGCTCCGTAACGGAGAACTTTGCCGCCTTCTAACAGGGGACTGATGCGCGGGTGCTGTTTCCACTGCACGTACAAGGCGTGCGGGTCGAGTTTGGCGTCCTTGTGGTCCAGGCCGACCACGAAGCCCAGGGCTAGCTTGTCCTCAGCGATGCCGTAGATGAAGGAGCCTCCGTAAGCGTCTCGCTTGAGCGGGTAATTCCCGGTGTGCATGACCTTGCCGAACCATTCTTTGCCAATGGCCGGGTCGACCTGCCAAATCTCTTTGATTCCGGTGCCATAGGACTGAGGGTTTTTCCCCTCGCTCAGTCCAAGTTTTCGGTCCAGGTTTTTGGCCAGGCTGCCACGCGTACCCTCTGCAAAAACAGTCACATCCGCTGTTATGCGCATGCCCGGTTCGAAGGTTCCTTTCTTGCTGCCATCCTTGGCGATTCCACTGTCCCGGGTCACAACTCCGAGAACGCGCTCACCGCCCTCGTCGAAAATGGTTTCAGCGGCCGGGAAACCGCCGTAAATCTCAATGCCCGCAGCTTCAGCCTTCTCGCTCATCCAGCGACAAACTTGATTCAGGCTGACTAAATAGTTGCCGTGGTTGCGCAGTTGGGGCGGGGTCAAGGCCCCCTTGAGAGCCTGCGAGCCTCCACCAGCCTTCAACATCTCGGCCCAGTCTTCACGCACTTCGGAGAGAATCGGGAAACCGTCTTCCTTCCAATTGGGGAACAGCTCCGCGATCCCCTTGGGATCCATGACCGCGCCAGAGAGCGTGTGATTCCCGATCTCTTCGGCTTTGTCGATCACTAAGATCGTCTTTTCCTCAATGCCCTTTTCTTCAAACAGGCGCTGCAGGTGGATGGCGCAGGCAAGACTCGCGGGTCCGGCGCCGACGAGGAGAACATCGACGGGCAACTCTTCACGCTCTACGTCGGTGGCATTCAGGGAGGTCAAGCGAGGTTGCATAGCGGATCTGGGTTGGGGAGTGGGGTTGCGAATGAGGCGCCACCCATGGTTTGTTACGCGGACCCAGGGGGGTCCGCCAGGAAAAGGCTTGGAATGGATTAGTGCACGTGCTTGCAGCCTTCAACCCAGGCTTCGCCGTCAGCGTAGACCTCTTTTTTCCACACGGGCAAACGCTCTTTGAGGGTGTCGATCAGGTAGCGGCAAGCTTCGAAAGCTGTGTCCCGGTGCGGCGTGGCCACGGCCACAACGACCGAGGTCTCCCCTACCTTGACCACACCATCTGAGTGCACACAAAGCATGCGCAAGGGGCCGCGCGCGTGTGCGCCGAACCTCTCACGGCATTCGTCAAAGATGCGCGCCATTTCGGGCCCAGCCATGGGCTCGAAAACCTCGTACTGCAAGCTCAAAACGTCACTGCGGCCGCGGCTACTGGAACGCGTCAACCCGCGAAACATCACGAGACCACCGCAATCGCCCTGTACCAAGACCTCTTCCATGCCGTGGGAATCGATCGCTCCATCCTGCAGCTGGAAATAGCCTTTTTCGTAGTCGATTTGCCCTGCGGGCTGGCCCCCGGAGACCGGCGGCAAGAAGGCAATCGATTCGCCCTCCGCGAGCACGCGTTCATCTTTGACGTACTCGGTTCCAACGACCCCTGCCACATCATCCAGGTCGCCTAGATCCGGATATACCTGCAATGCGTGCCGTTTGAGCTCCCCCATGGTCATGCCTTCCGGCAAGTCCTTGAGAGTGACTTCCGACTGGCCCGCACGTTCGCGCAGAACGGCAAAAAACTGGATGCTTAGCTGCATTTCGATCAGAAGCATGGGCCCTTACGGGCCCATGCCATGTTGAGGTTTTTACCTAGAAGGGGGTGTCGTCCACACCGAGGAAGTCGCCCGCGTCTCCACCTTGGGGAGCACTGGGGGGAGCTTGACCGCCGTCGTTTCCGCCGCCATCGCCGCCACCGCCGTAGCTGCCATAGCCGCCGGGAGCGCCGCCACCAGAGGGGGCGCTTTCATAACCGCCGCCTTGGCCTTGTCCGCCACCGGCTCCGGCACCCTTGCCACCGACGAATTCCCAGTTGTCCGCGACCACGTACAGCTTGCTGCGCTTTTGGCCGGTGCTCTTGTCATCCCAAGTGTCCAATTCCAAACGACCTTCGAAGAGGGCCTGCGCACCGCGCTTGTGGAACTTGTGGAAGGCCTCGCCGCGCTTGCCCCAAATCGTAATGTCCACGAATGTGGCTTTCTCGACCCACTCCTGGGTCTGACTGTTTTGGTAGCGACGGTTGACCGCAACGCCGACCTTGCAGATCGCCATGTTGCCCGCGGTGTATGTCAGTTCGGGATCCCGGGTCAGGTTGCCCATCAGGATCACTTTGTTGAAAGATGCCATGCTCGTCTCGCCGGGGTTGACCCGGGTCCTCTGGTTGCTAGAAATTGCACTGGGAAGATACGCCCCCGCTCACTCAAGCCAGGCCGCCGGTCCCCAACAGGGTCCGCCAATGTCTCCAAAGTATAGCTCCGGAGCCTGGGCTGCCCAAACCGGAACCCCAGTCCCTGTGCTCAAACAACCCCGGTTAGGGCCCAAGCCCTTGTATGTCAGAATCCGGACAGTATCGACCCGCGCCGGGCGCAGACCGCACCAGACGCTAAAAAGCGTCACAGGGCTAGCCGGCTGCTCAATAACCCATGTTTCCCGCCCCCGGTCTAGAATATCCTGACGGGGACCCCAATTCCCCGCCTATGACGATCCTGACGAGCCTTTCGGGGCTGAAACGGCCTTGCAACCTGCCTCTAATTCCAACAGGCGGCTTGGAGTGTTGATAATGGCCGCCCCCCATGCGTAGCATGGAGCGGTCCCGAAACTCCCGAACCGTGGGTTTTCGCTTTACAGGCGCCTGCCAGCCCCATCGAAAGCCCCCCATTCAGCTATGGCGAACCCCGAACCTTCCTCATCCTCCGGCCGCGAACGCCGACGGCACGAACGAGCACAAGCCGAGTGGCCCATCTCCATCACGCTAGATGGCGGTCTACGCGAGGCCAAGATCCGCGACGTGAGTCGCAGCGGAGTGTGCTTCTTCCTGGATCGCCCCATCGAGGAAATGACCCTGCTCGAAATTTCATTCCAGCTGCCCGAGCACCAAGGCACGCTCAAAGGGCGCGGCGCCGTGGTGCGTTGCGAGCGCATCAGCACCATACTTGAGCACTTCGAGATCGCCGTTTTCTTGACCGACATGCCCGACCCCGACCGCGAAGCGATCGAAAAGTATGTGGCCGACAGGACAGCCAGCTAGCCCGAACATTTCATGAAGACGCGCTCCAGGCACAGCAACTCGTTTCCTGGCGGGACTTTGTGGATTTTGACCCCGCAGGAAATGCAGTAGGGATCCCCTGCGCAGGTCCGAAGGGGACCTGCGATCCGCTTTGCGGACCGGGGCTTACCTGTCGAGGAAGGCAAAATTCGGAAAGTGCTGCCAGGGGACGAGAGGGGCCCGAAGGGGCCCGTTTGCGAAGCCTGGGGCGTGTGTTCATGAAATGTTCGGGCTAGGAGTGCGTCAGCGACCCCAACCCATTCGCATCCGGCGGGAGGCGTCGTTCAACGGCCCCTCCGCCGGATGTTGTCTTGTCCGTTTTGTCGGACCCCCACATCCCTTCGACCTCAAACCATCCCCATGAACCCAACCCTGCGATTGTGCGCCATTTGGCTGGCCCTGTGTTTCTGCGTGGGATCCTGCGCACACAACCAAACCATGCATAGCAAAACCACCGACGGCCCCGTGCTCATCGCCACCTGGCCCTTCGGCCAACAGGCCACGGACTTGGCATTGCAAACCCTGGAGCAAGGCGGCGCTTCCCTCGACGCCATCGAGCAGGGCATCCGTCTTATCGAACACCTGGGTAGCGATGGTTCGGTGGGCCTGGCCGGTCGACCCAACGCTGCGGGTTACAGCCAACTCGACGCTTGCATCATGTCCGGTCCGGACCACGGCGCGGGCAGCGTGGCTGCGTTGGAAGGCATCAAGCACCCGATCTCCGCGGCGCGCTTGGTCATGGAGAAAAATCCCCACGTGATGCTGGTGGGTGAAGGCGCGCGCTGGTTCGCGCTCGAGCACGGACTCGAGTCCATCGACGTGTCCGACCTACCCGCTAAAAAATCTGATTGGGAACAGGCCCGCTTATCCGGCGCACCCGCCCCCAGTCCCGGTGAACGCGGGCACGACACCATCGGCGTGTTGCTGCGTGACGCCGACGGCAATTTGTACGGCGGTTGCAGCACCAGCGGCGCGGGCGGCAAAACCCCCGGCCGCGTGGGCGATTCCCCGATCCTCGGCTCCGGCCTCTACGTGGACAACGCCGTGGGCGCCGCCGCAGGAACCGGCCTGGGCGAGAACATCATGCGTTACAGCGCCGCCGCATTGATCGTCGAGCTCATGCGCCAGGGCCTCACACCGCAAGCCGCCTGCGAAGAGATGGTGCACCGCACCGCCGCCACCGACCCGCTCGGCTACGACCTTTCCATCTGCTTCATCGCGATCAACAAACAAGGTCAAACCGGGGCCGCCTGCTCCAACGACACCTTTCCGTTTGCGGTTACCACGCGCAAAGAGAGCGTAGTCCACCGCATCGACGCGGTGACTCCGCGATAGTCATATACAGCGTTCCATATACAGCGTCAGGGCGTCTGACGCTGTATATGCAATACCAACCCTCCGGATAGCCGACGGCAGCGATCAGGTATGCACCTGGAAGCCACAGCATCTATCGCTCGCTTGCCAAAACGTCAGAGCCCGGAACGGAGTGGCTCGAGGTCGATTGGAGGAAGCTGCATTGCTAAAGCGCCCCCATAAG
>JBLFXY010000083.1:0-13325 GCA_047611645.1 Glaciecola sp. | reverse complement strand
ACATAAATACACGCAATTGCGGGGGGGTTCCCACTGTCCCCCGCCCACCCCCCGCTTCCTGTTATCCGGTCTACGTTCAGTCGCTTGCCAGGTCGCGCAGGCGTTGTTGCAGGGTGCGTTCCAAGTGGGTTGTCTTGCGGGGGCTCAGGCCGATTTGATGGAGGCGGCTCAAGTGCGGGGCGATGCCTTTGATGAGCGCGTCCAGCATGTGGTTTGTTGCGGCGGGGCGGATGCCGATGCGTTCTCCGCAAGCTAGGAAGTGCTTGCGTTTCCGCTTTTTGTCGCGGCCTTCCAGGGGGAGAGCTAGATCGCCATCGCCGTAGGGCAAGGTCGAAAGTAGGTCGTAGATTGGGGTCAGGCGGATGTGCTCGCGGGCCACTTGCACGCTGATGTTTTTGACGTGCAGGTCGCCGTAGGCGACCAGGTAGGAGAGGGCTTGCCGTTGGAGCAGGCGCTCGACCATGGGAGCCATTCAGACTTCGAGGGCCTGGGCAATTTCGCCGAAAGCCAAGCGGTACTTGTCGGCAGGATAGCGGCCGAGCAATTGGCAAGTGTCTTCTTGATAGAGCCATGCCGGGACAGACCCCCCAAAAGGCCCGCGGCCAGGCCCCGGCCCCACACGCCCACGGCGATCAGGCGCTACATCTCTTTTGCTTGCGTAACGGCTTCCATCGGAAGTGGTCCGCCAAAACGTTGACGGTTTCCGACCGAAGTCCCTAGACGATCCCAGTCCAACCTCACAGGCGCCAAATCGCCGAGGGCCCAAGAGGTCTATGCGGGACGCTCTTTGGCTCCCGGCCAGGAGCCGAAGCCATCTTCCAGGTTGAAGAGAGAGTCGTAGCCTTGCTCGCTCAGGTACTGGCAGGCTGCGGCGGAACGCATGCCCATGGAACAGTAAATCAGGGTGGTCACATCATCGCGAGGCAGCTCGGCGGCACGTGCTGGTAGGTCGTCTACGGGAATGTGGATGGCACCGGAGATGATGCCCGAACCGATCTCTTGCGGGGCGCGCACATCGAGGACGCGCGCGCCTTTCTCGACCAGGGCCTGGGCTTCCTGAGGCGTGACGTCGACCCACAATTGCCCTTCGCGAATTTGGCTTGGGGCCAAGGACTCCCCTCCAGCCAAGCGTGCAAGGAAGCGACTGTTCGTGCTCGCGCGCTCCGCAAGTTCATCCAGGTCGTGGGAGCCCAAACTGGACACGGAACTGCGCAAGCTAGCGACTTGATCGCGCAACTCCGAGATCGTGGAGCGGGTGGACCAGACTGCGAATAGGGAGAGCAGGGCGATGCAGAGAGCTGTAATTTCCATAGTGCTGGAAAGCCTACAGAATTCTCCTGCCCGCGGAGGGTTCAGGCCCAAGATGACTTCAATCCGGCTCCCTCGCCCGGGCCGGATCAGGAGCAGAGCTTGCGCATGAGGGCTTCCAAGGGACCTCGCCGGAAGCGGCGCAGCCAGAGGAATGAGAAAACCATGGCGCCTAGGTAGAACGCCAGCGCGCTGCCCACGGAGAAAGGCAAGCTCTGATTCTCCAGGCGCCCGAGCTCTTCCAGCACGCCGAGCCCCAGGAACACGTGGGCCACATACAACGTCAAGGCCATTTGCCCGGTGGGCACGAACACGCCAGCGAGGCGCGGCCAGCACTCGGCAATGGAGCACGCCAAGGTGATCACCAATGTGGCAAAGCCCACACCGAATAAAATAAATGCAGGGGTCGGCGGCAGGGAACTGGTCATCAGCAAATGTCCCGCACGGATTTTGAACCAGAGCTCCGGCGCCCACATGGCCTCCACCGCTAACATGATGCCGCATATCGCAATTGCGGCCCCCATGAGCCACTTGCGAAGACCACGGTCGCGCAGATCCAAACGGCCCAGCCAAAGGCCAAACACGTAGAGCGCAAACCACGGCAGCACCGGATGAAAACCATCCAAGAAGGTACTGCGCAGAAATCCCAACGCACTTTGATCGCGATAGGTCAGGGTCCACAGATTCCAATGCTCGAAGAAATTCCCGAGTAAGAGGAAGGCGGCACCGCCCCCCACCACGCCCAACCAAACCAGCAACAACATACCGGCGGGCGCGAACACCAGCAGGGCGCCCAAGATCAACCAGATCCCATAGAAGTGCAGAATGTCGGCGGGCCAAACCGTCAGAAACGCCGCACCGCTCAGGAGCAGGAAAAGGCCGCGTCGCAGCAGGGTGAGCCGCGCGGCACGACGGGCCGCCGAATCACCGGCGAGCCGCGCCCGAGCCGAGCCCAAACTCGCCCCCACACCGGCCAGCACGACAAAGGTCGCCGCCGCCCGCCCCTGCAACGAGCCGGTCAGGAATCCGAGCCAGCTCGGACCGCTTCCCGTGGCCCCCATGGACAGCTCAAAGTTCACGATGACCATGCCTAAGAGAGCCACGGCCCGGGCCAGATCCAGGCCAATTATTCGATTAGAACCCGCCTTGGGGGGGTCTGCGTGGGGTGAAGTGCTGGGTTCGGCGCGCATAATGATAGTAGCTACCATTTGTTACACTCAAAGACAAGGCCCCGCGCTACACTTTTCGCAAGACCCCTCCCAAACATGTCCTTCCGCCAACAAAAGCTCATAGCCATGCGCCGCGCCATCCAAAAAGCGGCCTTGGACCTTTTCGATGAGCATGGGTACAGCGGAGTGACCATTCGCCAGATCGCCCGGGAGGCTCAAACCTCGGTCAGCACCGTCTACCGGCAATTTGAGACCAAGGAGCAACTCGTTCTGTGGGATGAGGCCGATGCCGCTATCGAACAGCACCTGACCAAAATCATTGGCAGGTGTCCCCCCTTCGACGCCTTGCAGCAGGCATTTTTGGATGCCTACGCGAACCTACCCGAACCGGCCCTGCACCTGCTCGCACGCCGCTCCCGGCTGATCCATTCGGTTCCCGAGGTGCTAGCCGCCATGGTCGTCGGACTCGAGGCGGACCGGAAGGAGCTGCAAGAGGCTCTGATCGCCGTCTACAAGCGGCCTGCATTGGAGATGGAATTGGTCGCACGCTTCGCCCTCGTCGCATTGATCGCGGGCATCGATCGCTGGCTTCAGGAAGGCGCAGGCGATGACATTCTCGCATGCATCGAGCAAGCCTTCCAAGCCGCACGCTCCACCCTTACCTAGGCGTGAGGACCTAGGCATGATCGCACCCCGCGTGTTAGCCTCCCCCCATGCACGCGAAAGACCCGCTGATCCCCATCCTCGGCAAGACCGACATCTACGTGATCGACCAAATCATGCGGGAGAACATCGCACCGCCCATGCGCATCATGGACGTGGGCGCAGGCCGGGGTCGCAACACGCGCTACTTCTTGAAGGCCGGCTACACCGTGTTGGGCCTGGAGCCCAAAGCCGAATACTTTGAGATCCTGCAAGACCTGGTAAAGCGCATCTCGCGCACCTCCCCCCCCAGCAACTTCCGCGCGGAGTCTCTACAGGAAAATTCGTTCCCCGATCACACGGCCGATGTGATCATTTGCAACGCGGTATTGCACCTGGCCAAGGACCACGCGGAATTCGATTCCATGCTGCAAGGCGCCTGGCGTCTACTCGCTCCCGGAGGTTTGTTCTTCGCGCGCTTGGCTTCCTCGATCGGCATCGAACAACACCTCACGCCCTCGCCGACGGGCAGGCACCCATTGCCCGACGGCACCGAACGCTATTTGGTCGACGCCACTCAACTCGAAGCCAAAACCACAGAATTGGGCGCCACTTGGGTCGATCCACTCAAAACGACCGTCGTGCAAAACGAACGTGCTATGAGTACTTGGGTGATTCGTAAACCTCAGTGAGATCGTGAGGTTGTTCGCGGGGATCGCTTGACCGGGGTCGAAGCTCAGCGGACACCAATCTGGATCACCCTCAGAAATCAGGAGCCGGGCGCGATAGAGAGGCCGGCTTGGGTGAAGATGCGGTCGAAGGTTTTGCGTGGGGATTGTGAGAGGTCTACGCTTTCGACTTTTTCGGTTCCGTTCCAAACTTGAAAGGTGAGACACTCGAAGCAGATGATGACCTCGCAGGTGCGGCCTTCGAATTCACCGACCAGAACGTGGCGTGGATTGAAGCAAGCAGCGACCATCCCGTTGTTCTCCCTGGCGCCTTCCCCGAGGGCTTTCAAGAGCTCCAAGCGCACTTCGCGACTTTCCACCCGAGTCCTACCTCGAACGGTGTAGCCGTGCAGATTGGCGGGATCCGCACGGGTTTCTTTCGTGGGCCAAGCAGGATGGATCGAAACCAGTTCCAGGGAGGACGCTTGGAAAAGAATGTCGCGAAACTCCTGGGACAGTTCATCACCGAAGTCGACCTGCAGCGGGCCACGGCCCGGATCGGACACGGCACAGGCACAAAACGAGAGGCAGAGGAACATAGCGAGAACACCGAACTTGAGCATGCCTGATTCTCTCTCAAGCTTAGAAACACGGGGGCCTGGCGGCCGCGATTCATGGCAAAAAAAAAGCGCCGCCCCAATCGAATTGGGGCGGCGCTGGCTTGTTTGCATTTCCACCCAGGATCAGAAGGGCGAGTCGGGTTTGGCCGGCGGCGGCTTGGGCGGCTCGGGGCGAACGGTGGCCGGGCTCTGCGGAGCGACAGCGCCGCCGTTGAGGGCTGGGGCCGATTGGGAGATCACGCTGTGGACCGGGGCGTCTTCAGCGGATACATCCCTCGGTTCCGGGCTCTCCTCGCAGACGCGATCGCGCATCAGGCGACCGACCTTGAACTTGACCACGCGCTTGGCCGGCACGTCGACCTTTTCAAGCGTTCGGGGGTTTTGGGCCCGGCGCGGGGCGCGCTCACGAACCTCGAAAACGCCAAACTCGCGAAACTCCAGGCGATTGCCGGACACAAGCTCATCGACGATACTGTCAAGGAAGCGTTGCAGGATGTCCTTGACCACCACTTTGGGCTGGCCGGTTTCGTCCGCAATGCGGTTGGCGAGTTCCTTTTTCGTGATGGTTTTGTAGGGAGGGAGAGTCATGAGTTCCTTTGGCTTGGACCGATCCTCTCCTAGTTCTATCATCTTGTCAAGAAAAGGGTTGTGGCAGATACCTGGACGCTCAGAAGGCGCAGGCTGGGGGGTCCTCTTCCAGCAGGAAGGTCACGGGCCCATCGTTGCGCAGATCCACCTGCATGTCGGCCCCAAAAACCCCGGTTTCGACGGGCAGGCCCAGGCTGCGCAAGTGGCTCTTGAAGTGAGCCACCAGGGGTTCGGCCAATTCCGGGGCCTCAGCCCGGTCGAAACTCGGACGCCGCCCCTTGCGGCCATCCGCGGCCAGGGTGAATTGGCTGATGAGCAGCACCGCCATGTCTCCCTCCCCTTCCGGAGCCCCTTCCAACACCTGCAAGGACGAGAGATTCATGCGACCTTGTTCATCGGGAAAGAAGCGAAACTGGGCGATGCGGGTGGCCAAGCGCTCGGCCTGGGCGGTCCCGTCCCCCTTCATGACACCCAGCAAAATCAGCATGCCGCGCTGAATTTGCCCCACCACTTGGCCATCCACCGTGACGCTGGCCTGGCTCACCCTTTGGATCACAGCTTTCATCTCAGGGACGCGTAGCGGAGGACTTGGGTGGGCCCACGGTGTTGCGCTCGAATTGATCGCGGAGACTGTTACTCTCGCTGCGCTCCACCACCACTCGAGCCCGGAAAGACTGCAGGATCACCGCGGGATCGCTGCTCTCTTCGGCTTCTTCGAGGATCTGCTTCCAGAGCACGAGAGCGCCCTGCCCATCCTCAAACCAATGTTCCAGCAACAGCGCTTCTTGCACCCAAGGCAAGACGCCGACGCCGGGGATCAAACCCGCTTGGCGCACTACCGAAAGAGCTCCTTCCGCATCGCCTTTTTCGGTCAAGGCCACCGCAAACAATAAGAGACGTCGCTCTCGATCGTACGGTTCGCCCTCCATGGATTTCAGCTCGCGTAGGGCCGGGTCCACACGCCCTGCGGTGAGCCAAACGCGGGCTAGATCCAAACGCGCTTCCACGCGGCTCTTGTGGCCCACGCGCGGATCAAATTCCGTCGCGATCAACCAGCGCTCGAGCGCGATAGCCGCTTGGCCTGTGTCGCCTTCTTGGGCCAACATCCAAGCCTCCATGCGGCGTGCCAAAACGTGGCTGGGATCCAAGACCAGCGCCTGCGCGAGAGCTGCGCGTGAATCCCGCCACCGATATTGATCCCTTTGGCGCAGCAGCGCGTAGGCGCGGCCGTAGTGAGCCCACGCGCAGGTGGGGTCCAAAGCCAGGGCTCGGTTCAACCAGGTAAGGGCCTGGGTCGGATCGGTTTCTACGCGAGCCGCCAACACCAAGCTCGGTATGGAGGGCGATTGGGCCGCGCGACGCGCGTACCAGAACTTCAACACGGATGCCGAATCGAGCTGTTGCGAGGTGGCTTGGCCCGGTCCTGGTTGCCCGGCGATCGAGGGCTCGATCCACCCCTCTTGCATTTGAGGCAGCTCTCCGAGGGCCAACATTTTGGACTGCACATCCTGTAGGGCGAAGCCCAAATCTAGCTCATCTGGATGCTCGGAAATCAAAGTCTCCAGGCGCACCTGTGCCCCCTGCCACTCCCCCACTTTCATCTGCTGACGAGCCCTGTCGAACTCCAAGCGACTGGGCATGGGCAAGTAACCGTACGGGGCCCGCCAAAGGGGTCGCCACGCGGCGGGCCCGCTCTGACACGCAGCCAATACGAACAAGCACAAGCAGGCGATCAAGCGCCCGTTCCAGGGCGTGCGGAGAGAATGGACGATCGCCCTATTCCTTGGGTTGGGCGCCCCGGAACTCGAGTCGTACTTCGCGCTGCACATTGGTGTTTAGGTCTCTCCAAACAGCCAACCCTTCCGGCCCATCGGCACCGGCTAGGCCTTCGGCAACGACGAGCACGTCACAGGGCACAATGCGCTCCAGAATTTCAATGCGCTCGGCAGCGGCCAACGTCCAACGTCCCACTTGGCAGCGCATCTCGCGCCCCGCACCGGGCCTAGGCGTCACCACTTGCAAGAAGCCTTGCGCTGTGGTGCGTTGCTCGAGAATGTACAGGGTGTCGTCCACGGTCAGGGCCGTATTCACCAACAGGCCGGGAGGGCCTTCCACCCGAATCGTATTGCCCACCAGAATGGCGCCCCTGTCGAAAGCCTTCGTCCATGGGCGGGGTTTCGGGGCCGGCTTGGGAGCCACGGCCTCGATGGTATTCGCCGGTGTGACTGATTCCTGAACCACGGGGGTGGGATCTGTGCCCGAGTCGCTGCTCATTTTCGTTTGCGAGGCGCAAGCAGCGCCAAGCAGGCACAGGAGGAGTAGCGGTGTGGTTCGCAGCATGAGAGCGCCGAGCGCAGGAGTTTTGGGTTGTGGCAGGTTGACCAAGTCCCCGCTGTCGGGCCGGGACCCACCTATAGTGCCACGCGAAACAAGATGCCTCCACTCTGAGCCACAAGGCAGACCATTTTTGCACTTGGGGAGGCCTCCCAGTTCGGAGGGGTCGGAGGGATTTAGCGCAGGCCACAGGCCAGCAAGGCCCTTTCCCGGGTGATTTGAGCCTTCTCACGGGCGCGTTCTGCACCGCGGGCCAGAATACGCTCCACCTCGGCCGGATCCGCCAAGAGCTGTTCGCGCCGGGTGCGCGCTTCGCCGAAGGTCTCGTCGATGGCCGCGATCAAGCGTTGCTTGAGGTGTCCATAGCCAGGAGCGCCTGCGCCCCCCTCGCGTACGCGGTTCTTCCAGTCCTCGAGCTCGTCGCCCGGCAGGAACAGGGACAGGAAATCGAAAAGCAAGATCTCGGACGGGTCCTTGGGCTCCTCGGGACCGCGGCTGTCGGTAGGAATACGGCCGATGGCCTTCTTGAGGGCCTTGCCCTGTTCGAAGATCCAAATGTCGTTGCCGTAGGACTTGCTCATCTTCTGGCCGTCGGTGCCGGGCACCTTGGCCATGGAATCGTTGGCCGCTAGCACGGCTTCGGGGCGCACAAACACGTCGCCATAGGCGCCATTGAAGTAACCCGCCATGTCCTGGGTCATCTCAAGGTGCTGGACCTGGTCCTTGCCCACGGGTACGTGGGTGGTGTCGTAGGCCAAAATGTCTGCCGCCATCAGAATCGGATAGGTGAACAGGCCCACGCTGGGCTTGATGCCGTTGGCGACCTTGTCCTTGTAGGAATGGGCGCGCTCCAAGAGCCCCATTCCTGTGACGGAACTGAGCAACCAGGATATCTCGGTCACCTCGGGCACGTCGCTTTGGCGCCACAGCACGGCCTTATCAGGGTCCAAGCCCAGGGCCAAGTACGTCACGGCCACATCTTGGACCAACTCGCGCATGCGTTTGGCATCCCGCACGGAGGTCAAGGCGTGATAGTCCGCAATAAAATAGAAGTGCTCGGCGCGAGTCTCCTGCAGCATCACGTGCTGCCGAATGGCGCCGAAGTAATTGCCCAGGTGCAAACGCCCGCTAGGCTGGATTCCGGAAAGATAGGTCTTCATGGGATTGCTCTGCCGGATCATACCGGGTCGGGCCTGCTCCCATCGACATGCGGGCGCCGTTCCATGGCATTCCATGGCATTTTTTGCGCTTTGGAGCCGACCTTCCGATGGATCCCAGATGGAACATGCCGTTGCGCACCCGTCGTTCTTTCCGGTCGAGACAGGTTTTTGGCGACGGTTCAGCCCAAAATCCGAGCCATTCCCCGTTGAGAACGCGGCTGCGTCGGAAATTCTTGCTGGGACCTAACGGTTCGCGGAACTCGCAACTTGGGGTGTTTCTATCGATTCCCCAGTCGAATCCGGGTTGAACTTGTCCCGACTCGGCAGGATCCACGGGAGGGGACTTGAATCCGCCCCCTATGTACTGGAATTCTATGGTCACCCATGTCTGCGCCAAACGTCTCCCCGCCCAAGCTCCAAGAGCGCGCCCTCTCTGGATCGCGCCGCTGGGCCCCCTGGATCCTGCTCGCCCTGTTGCTGCAATTCACTCCAGGCTGCGCTGCAACGGGCACCGAGATCCATCTCGCGCCGCTCTATACCCACATTTCCCTGGCCGGCGGGGATTCGGAAGTGGAGCTCGCAGGCGGCACCGTGCAAGTGCGTTACAAAGGGGTCTCGGACCAAGTCAAATATTGGTCCTTCCGCCCGCTTTATTCCTGGCGCCGGCTCGAAAAGGACACGACCTTCTCTTGGATCCTGCCGCCCCTAGGAACGCGCCGCAAGAGCCCCACCGAAAGCGTCACCCAGGTGCTGCCGATCGTGCGCTACCAGGAAAACCTGCACCGCGATGGCGCCACGACATGGTCCTTCCTCTCCTTGCCCGGGATCTATTGGGCCAAGCACAAAGACGGTCGCGTGGTGCGTTTTTGGTTCCCAATAGGCGGGGTCATGGAGCGCTTTTTCTCCTTCGATCGGGCGGAATTTGTGCTCTTTCCTTTGTACATGCGCACCAAACGGCACGGTCGCACCACGGTGCATGGGCTGTTCCCATTCTTCTCCTTCTCCTGGGGCAAGGGCGGCAACTCTTGGCGTGCTTGGCCCCTGGCCGTGCACAACAAATGGGAAGGACGCTACGACCGCTGGTCCGCTCTCTGGCCCATGTTCACGTATCAACGCAACGGCCTCAATCGGCCGGAAGAAGCGCAACAAACCGGGTGGATGTTCTGGCCCTTCTTCGGAAAGTCGCAGCGCGGTGAGGCTCGCTCGTGGACGACGCTGTGGCCTTTCTTCGGCCACACGAAGGATCCGCGCACGGGATTTTGGGCGTGGGATGGTCCGTGGCCGCTGGTGGTATTCCAGGGCGGAGACCCCGATCGGGCGGTTCGCAAGCGGGTTTGGCCCTTCTATTCGTACTACCAGGGTGATGGCCTGACATCACGCTACTTCGCCTGGCCCTTCCTCAACGTTCGTCACGAGGAGAACAGCGAGTTCACCAAGGACACGAGCTACCTGTTCCCCCTGTGGCACAGTTGGACGCGCACCTCCAAAAAGAACGGTTTGGTGAGCACTTGGCGCAAAATGTGGCCCTTCTTCCGACACTACAACAACCGGGAGGAGCAGCGCGTCTTGCGCGCCTATCCCGCGCTGAATCCATTCTGGCGCATGCAATTCGTGGATGAGCACTACTCCTGGATGTGGGAGCTGTGGACCGAGGAACGTCAATTCCAACACTTCCGCCAGCGCTCGTGGCTCGGACTTTGGCGTAGGGAAACGGATCTGGACGAGGACCGGCGCTCCCTGGCCGGAATCTGGGCACGCCGCAGTTACGTGCGCAACGGGCACGAAACCGTGGAGACCTCGATGCTCTTCGGCCTCCTTCGCTGGCACTCGGTGAAGGACCGCGGACGCGAAATGTTGGGCCCCGCCTTCCCTGGTCCGGGATGGCCGCTCCAACGCACGCCCTCCACCCTGGAGAACATGGAATCCTCCGTTCCTGTGCCCCCCTCCCTTCCCTAGGGTACGGTCGACCTCCATGGATCACTTTGCTCTCACAATGCCGCTAGCCGCCCTAGAAAGTTACTGGACGGACCTATTCCTCCTGGGTCTCGCCGTCGGCGTGATCTTCCTGCTGTGGCCGGTCGCATTCTTTCAAGGCTTCCTGAAAGAGACCGGCGAGCGGATGCTGTTGGCGGGCGCCGTGGCGCTACGCCTCCACCATCTGCCCAAGCGGTCCCGCTGGTTCTTCAGCCAAATGTTCAGCGCGGGTATTGGAAACGTGCACGTGGTGCTATTGGTCGGCCTGTTCATCGGCATGATTTTGGCCATGCAGACCGGCGCCGAATTGGCTCGCTACGGACAGCAGGAGCAAGTGGGGTTCCTTGTCGCAGCCAGCATGGCACGCGAGATGGGACCGTTCGTGACGGCCATCATCCTGGCGGCGACATTTGGTTCCGCACTGGCGGCCGAACTCGGCACCATGAGCGTCTCCGACGAGCTGACCGCCCTGGAAGTCCTCTCGATCGACCACGTATCCTTCCTGGTGCTGCCGCGCGTCCTGGCGCTGATGGTCATGTGCCCGCTGCTCACGATCTTCTGTGATGGAATCGGCATCCTGGGAGGCGGCTTCATCTCCGTGGCCCAGCTCAACGTGAGTTGGGACATGTACCTCGACACAGCCTTCTCTGCGTTAGAAACCAAGGCCAATTTCATTCCGATCCCCAAGGATGTGTATGCGGGTCTGCTCAAATCCTTCGTCTTTGGAGGCCTGATCTCGGTGGTCTCATGCTCCGCCGGATTGAACGCGCGCGGTGGCGCGCTCGGCGTGGGCAAGGCTACCAGTCGCGCCGTGCGCGACTCGATCATCGTCACGATCATCGCCAACTATTTCCTGACCTGGATCCTGTACTCGTGATGGAAGAGCAAAGCAAAAAGAACAGTGACGAGGTCGTGGTTCGCCTGACCGATGTGCACAAGGCCTTCGGCTCCAAGGAAATTCTGCGCGGGGTCAGCTTCGAGCTACGCCGCGGAAAATGCCTGGGCATCATGGGCGGCTCGGGAACGGGCAAGTCCGTGACCCTGCGCCACATCATCGGACTCATGCAACCTGACCAGGGCACGATCGAAGTCGAAGGCCACGACCTGTCCACCATCTCACGCCACGACATGCAGGAATTGCGCAAGAACATCGGCTACGTGTTCCAAGAAGGCGCCCTGATCAACTGGCTCACAGTCGCGGAGAACCTGGCCCTGCCCCTGCGCGAAAACACCAAGCTGAGCACCGCAGAGATCGACGCCAAAGTCCAGGAGAAGCTCGAACTGGTCTACATCCCCGATGCGGGCCCGAAGTTCCCCTCTGAAATCTCGGGCGGCATGAAAAAGCGCGTGGGCCTGGCCCGCGCCCTGATCACCGACCCCGACCTGATCCTATACGACGAGCCCAACGCGGGCCTGGACCCGGAAATTTCGCGCTCCATCAACCGCCTCATGCGTGAGGTTTCCGAACGCCTCAACGTGACCTCACTGGTCGTCGAGCACCGGATCGAGTGCATTCAAACGGTGGCCGACGAGGTGCTATTCCTCCTCGGCGGCGTCGTTCACGTTCGCGACGACGTGCAGTCCTTCTTTCAACCCACCGATCCTCGGCTCAAGGAATTCCTCGGGGTCTAACGCCCCTTTTCCTTCCCTCAAGGAACACGCACATGTCCCCCCAGCGCCACATACTCCTCGGTCTACTGTTCTTGACCGCCTTCTCGATCCTCGGCTATTACACCCTGTTCCGCGCGGACTTCAATCCGTTCACGGAGCAGCATCGATTGGAGGTCTACTTCGAAGATGCGGGAGGCCTGCGCGAAGGCGACGCCATCTTGGTGGCCGGCATGCGTTGGGGTAAAGTCGAAAGTTTGGTTTACGACGCCGCCGAAAACGACCCCGAGCGCCGCATCCTCGCCCGCCTGGTGCTCACCCAGCGCGTCACCCTGTACACCGATCACGCCATCACGATCGAGGATGCCTCCGTGCTGGGCGGCAAATTCCTACGCATCGAGCCGGGCTTTCCGAGCGCCGGTGTGACACCCGCAGGCGACCTGTACGGATCTGTTCCTGGCTCTGCACTAGCCTCCATCGGCTCCCTGATCGAAGAGAACCGGGAATCGATCCAAAGCACCATGGCCGATCTATCGATCCTCATGTCGGATGCCAAAGCCGGCAAGGGCGTGCTCGGCGCTCTCTTCACCGATGAAACCCTACGAAGCGATTTAACGGGCGCTGTAAGTTCCGTACGCAGCGCCTTTGAGAACATCGACACCCTGGCCGAAACCATTCGTACAGGGGACGGCACGATCTCAAGCCTTATCAACGATGACGCGATCTACAAGCAGTTCAAATCATTGGGCGATAGCTTGACTGTGCTATCCAACGATGTGGGCGACGTGATCAAAGACGTCAAATCGGGCAAAGGCGTGATCGGCTCCCTGATCAACGACACCGCCATGGCCGAAAGGGTACGCCTGGCCATCGATGACGTCTCGATCACCGCCAGCCGCCTGCGCAAGGGCGAAGGCACCATCGGCCGCCTGCTCACCGATTCCACGGTCGCCGATAACCTCAAAGCCATCACCGTGGCCATTGCGGACGGCCCGGGCACATTGCACAGCCTGGTGTACGAAAGCGCCCTCTACGATCAAGCCGTCGCCATCCTCGACGACGTGGACGGCTTCACCGCCGGCCTCGGCAACAAGGACGGCACCATGTACAAGCTCTTCAACGACGACGAAGCCTACACCGAATTGATGCGCGCCTTGCGCACACTCACCGGCACCCTGGAAGAAGCCCGCGAAGCCGCCCCCATCAGCGCCTTCCTTTCCTTGGGCTTCCAAGGCTTCTAACGCCTCTTACAGC
>JBLFXY010000082.1:0-13442 GCA_047611645.1 Glaciecola sp. | reverse complement strand
CTGCGACGGCGACCTCCTTGCCGCCAAATATTTCTAGTGGCTGCAAACCCAGGGGCAGTTGCTCGACCTGGGTGTCGATGTTCTTCAACATGCCGTCGAAGTCATGCTTGCGCGCCAGCTCCTCGTACTCGGGTGAACTCAACCAAGCGTCCCAAGCGTCCAGATTCTCGATGGCCCCCATGGCTGCCAAACGGGGAAACTGGGCGAAGTCATCCTGCAGATTTTCCTTGGACACGAAAAAGTCCACCTGACGGGGAATCAGGCCGGCCAGCGAGTGGGGCCAGGGAGATTCAAAAGGCTTGAAGAGGAAGGTGGAAAAGGCGAAGTAGCCCAGAAAGAGGAAGGCTACCAGGCTGAGGCCAGCGATCTTGAGGATGCGTTTCTTGCGGTTCATCGGTTGAATAAAGGTCCGGGTTGAAGTGCACCTTGTGGGTTCCTGGTTGCGCGGGCAAGCGTGGATACGGAGGAATCAGCCAGGGGTGTCAAGGGAATCTGAGGTTTCCCGATCACGCGTCAAGCGTGGACGACCGATGCCAGGGTTCCTTCCCGGCCATCGATCAATATCAGCGGCCTATTTCGGCAGGGAGTACACGTTCTTGGCATCTCCGAACTCGGACTGGGCCACGGTTTGCACCTGGGCCAGGACCGCGGGGTCGGAGTCGCTGCAGAACACGTAGAACTTCCACAGGTTGCGATAGGAGCGCTCCAGGTCAGCCAACCTCGGGATGCGATCGCCGAAATGGGCCAGCGGGTGGACCCCGTCTTGGCCGGGCCAGCGCACGTGGATGCGCGCCTCCTTGAGCTGCATGTGTTTCGCGGGGCAATAGACGATCACGTGCGGATTACGTCCCGTGGCGAAGTGCACCGCATCCTCGATGCGCCGCTCCACGTTTTCACGTTCTTTGGCTCCCCCACCCGAGAAAAAGCGGTCGACCAAACCCTGCTGCACGTCTTCGTTTTCGTAGGCGGGGTAAACGCAGGCGCGCTTGTACAAGCGGCGACCCCGAAAGCGCGTTAGCAATTCACGAATGCGGTCGCCCGCTTCGCGGTCCAGACTCTTGGATGCCTTCTCGAGCACGATCAGGATCGAATCGTCCGTGCAATCGTAGAGGTCTTCTTCTTTCAGCGCGCCACCGCGCACTGCCATGTCCACGGCCCGCGCCACCAACGCACCGGCGCTCACTTTCGCGTGGTGGTAATACACGCGCTCCGAGAAGAAGTAGCGTGCGTCCAAAAGGCGCACCACCTCGCTCAGAATATCCTCGCGCAACAGATCATGCTTGGCCAAGTCGATGTACAGGTTCCCGCTGTCGCGATCGATCTTGAAGTAGCTCGTGACGCGCGGATCCACTTGCAGTTTGAGTCCGGTGAAGTACGCGTCGCGTGCTAGGTAATCCAGAATATCGGCAGCGATGGTTCCCGACAATAGTTGCATCCAATAGGAGGGCACGCTACGACGACCTTCAGTGCCAGGCTTGGTCAATACGCTGAAAACGGTTTCGCGTAATCCCAACTCATCCAGCACCCGTCCCAACGCGCGCGACGTGGAGAACATGCGTTGGTAGCGGTACGCGGAGTCGTGACGCTCGAAGATGCCGTCCTGGTCCTCGATGTTGTGGCCGAAGGGAATGTGGGTCACATCGTGCAGCAGCGCGGCGATGCGAATCACCCGCACCTCCTCATCGCTGATGGCCAGGGAAGCCGCCGGATCCAGTGCAAAGGACAAGTTCACCGAATCGATCAGGGCCTGCACGCAATGCACGGTGCCGATGGAGTGGTCAAAGCGCGTGTGCAATGCGCCGGGGAAAACCAGGTAGGTAGTGCCCAATTGCTTGATGCCGCGCAGTCGCTGCATCTCGGGCGTGTCGACGAGCCGCATCTCCTCGTGGGTGAGGTAGACATCCCCGTGAACGGGATCGCGGACAACACTGTACTTCTTGACGGCCAATTCGATGGTTCCTGGGTTGTGGGAGGCAGCGCCGCTGGCGGAAGGAATGCGGCGCTACGCTGAATCCTAGCCGAGTGCAAACGGGTAGCAAGCATGCCGACACCGAAACGGGCCCTGCCAAGGCCGCGATGGTTGTTCATCGCTCTGGCTGCTAGTGTTGCGGGTCAGGCCAAACCCCGCACCCTATGAACATTCTCGCACTCGACCCCTGGATGGGCGGCAGCCACTCCCAGCTTTTGGAGGGCTGGGCCGCTGCGAGCCCACATTCCATCGACCTCCTAGGCCTGCCTGCGCGCCACTGGAAGTGGCGCCTAGCGGGAGGTGCTTGGGCCTTGGCACGCCAAATCCGAAAGGAGTCCCGACCTATCCCGGACGCCCTTTGGGTTTCGGATTTTGTGGATCTGCCCCAGTTGCGCGCCTTCCTCCCGCCGGGTTGGGCGCAGGTGCCGGCTCTGCTCTACTTCCACGAGAATCAACTCACTTATCCGCGGCCGGTGGGAACCCCGTACCAAGAGGATTTGGCTCCGGGATGGACCCACATTCTCTCCTGCCTGGCCGCAGACGGGATCGCATTCAACAGCGCCTTCCACCAGCAACAGTTCCGCGAAGCGAGCGAAACCCTGATCCGCCGCCTGCCCAAACCAAAGCCGACCTTGGAATTGCAGGAGGCATTGCGCGAGGCGTCGGTGATCTATCCCGGCATCGACAGCGCGCGCTTTCCCGTGGGTCCTGGGCCCGGCGAACACGCGCCCCTGCGCATTGCCTTCAACCACCGTTGGGAGTACGACAAGGGTCCCCTGGTCTGGCTGGAAACCGCCAAGCTGGCCTTGCAGCAGGGGGCGCGATTGGAACTGGTTCTGCTTGGAGAGCGCAGCGAAAACCCAGGCCCGAATTACGAGACCCTGCTGGCAGAACTCGCCCCCCACATCCTTGTACGGGGCCACCTCCCGAGCCGCGTCGATTACGCGCAAGCCCTCGGCCAATGCGACCTCGTCGTCTCGTGTGCGATTCACGAGTTCTATGGAATGGCGTTGCTGGAAGCGGTCTCTGCCGGCTGCACTCCGCTGGCTCCCGCTACTCTCGCCTACCCCGAAGTACTCAACCAAACAACGAGCCCACTGCCCCTGTACGAGTCCCCGGAGCAACGCCTGCAACTGCTACTGGAGGCCGCTCAAAATCCGGGACCGTTCCGCTCGTCCACGCATCGGACTGCGCTGCATGCGCAGGTGCTGCACCACGATCAATCCAACACGCATGCGCGATTGGACTTGGCGATGGAGCGTTTGCTCTAACCCGCCATGGGTGCGGTTAATGCGAAAGGGGCCAGCATGGCTGACCCCTTTCGGAAGTTCGGAGGTCAATGCCCCTAAAGTACACACCTGCTCGATCAGGCAAACATACCCGGACGGTACTCGACAATTTCGCCCATGATCGCGCTGGCCGCCACGGTCAGGGGTGACGCCAAATACAACGCTCCAGGGCCGCTGCGGCCTTGGAAGTTGCGGTTGATGGCGCTCACGGTCACTTGCTCGGAGTTTTCCGAGACCCCGGGGCCGCAACCGATGCAAGCTCCACAACCGGGGTTGATGACTTTGACGCCGGCGCGCTCGAAAATTTCGGTGTAGCCCTTGGCCAGGGCGTAGCCCTGAACGGTTTTGGAGCCATATTGCACGTACATGGAAACGCCATCGGCGACCTTGCGGCCGGAATCGAGGGCATCCTTGAGAACGCGTGCGTAGAAGTCGAAGTCGCCTTCCTTGCCCGCCGTGCAGGAACCTGCGTAGGCAATGTCGATCTTGACAGAGCCCAAGTCTTCGATGTTTTTTCCGTAGGTCGGGTCACCGGGCTCGGCCACCATCGGCTTGACGACGGAGAGGTCGATGGAGTGACGCCCCCCATCGTAGTGCGCGTCGGCGTCTGCGGCGACGCAGGCTTGCTCCAGGTCGGCACGTGAAAGACCTGCTCGTTTTTCCATGAGCCAATCCACGGTAGCCGCGTCGGCTTCACAAATACCCGACTTTGCGGAGCACTCGGTAGCCATGTTGCACAAGGTGGCACGCTCGTCCATGGACATGGATGCTAGCCCAGGGCCGCCAAATTCCATAACTCGATCCAGGGTGTCCTCGCGCTTGGCGTAGGTGTCCAGAATGTGCAGCATCACATCCTTTGCGGTGCAACCGGGGTGCAATTCGCCTTGCAGATCAAAGCGAATGGACTCGGGTACTTTCACAAAGGTAAAGCCTGAATGGATCAGACCCGCGTATTCCGTGGCGCCCACGCCGTAGGTGAGCGCGTTGCCGCCTCCCCCCATGCAGGTGTGCGAATCGGTGGCTTGGATAAAGTCGCCGGGGTCGACGAATTCCTCACGGGCCACCTGGTGACAGATACCCGGAGAGACGCCGTCCTTGGCGCTGTAGTCGCGCACTCCGGTGTGCTTTTGGAAATCCACCTGGAGGTCCCGCAGGGTTTGAATCTGGTCGATGAAAGGCGCCATGCGAGCCACATCCCCCGCGTACAGCAGGTGATCTTCAAAGACGCCAAACTTGCTCGGATTCTGCACCTTGTATGCGGAGCCGAATTCCTGTTCCAGGAAGTGATGTACCTGGGCCGTGGTGAACTCGTGGCTGTAACCACCATCCACCGCGACCAGGCAAACATTGCCCGGTGCCAGGTATTGCGCGTTGCCCGGTTCGCCGCCCACGATCTTCTTGGCGAGAATCTTCTCGGCCATGGTCATGGGTTTAGCGGGTGTTTTCGGCACGGGCACGTCGACCTCGCCCTTTGCATAACGCGCGTTGAAGGTGAAGAGACCACCAGATTCCAACATGACCCGGGTGACCGGATCGTATTGGGCCGTGAGCTCGTCGAGAGAAATTTCCTCGCCGGCCTGGAGGCGTTCAATCACGTCGTAGCCCCCCATCAACTGACCCAGGTTCAGGTTGTTGCGGCGGTGGATCGGCGCGAACGAGGAAGCGATCACCAGCTGAATGCCGGACCACTTCTCGCATTGCGGCGCGGTCTCACGGCTGGAGCCCGTGCCCTTGCGCTGACCGGAGACAATGACCTCGAAACCGCCGTCCATGAGGGCTTTGGTCCCGAACACGCGCTCGCCTTCACTATCCAACAAACCCGCGTACGCGTCGAGCGCGATGTCCTCGGGCTTGTGACGGAAGCAAACCCAAGCGGGCGTCATCGTATCCGTGTTGATGTCGTCGAGCAGATCCGCAGGATCCACGTCTGACATCTTCAGATTCACCTCACCGCGTAGCTGCCTACGGATGAGTTCCATGTCCTTGGTTAAAAATAGGACGCGCTTTCCAGGGGTCAAACGCACCACGCGTTGGCCGCCATCGGTTTGGTGAATCAGGGAGTTCATCGAATTCGATCCTTAGACGTTCGGGTTCTCAATCAACATGGCGATGCCTTGGCCTCCGCCAATGCATGCCGAAGCCACGCCGAAGCGCGTGTTGCTGCGTGCCAATTCCATGGCCAAGGTGAGTAGCAAGCGCGAGCCTGTGGCACCCAAAGGGTGACCCAAGCTGACGGCGCCGCCGTTCACGTTGCATTTGTCTCGGTCCAAGCCGAGCTCTTTCTCGCAACCCAGGTATTGGGCGCTGAAGGCTTCGTTGATTTCAAAGCGGTCCACGTCGGCAATGTTCATGCCCGTGTCGGCCATCAGCTTCTGGATCGCGGGGACCGGGCCGATGCCCATCTCCTTGGGATCACAGCCCACGTAGCTCCAACCGCGCACGTGTGCCATGACGGTTTGACCGCCCGCTTTGGCCTGCTCGGCCGTGGTGATCACCAGGGCTGCCGCACCGTCCACGATACCGGAAGCGTTACCGCCGGTGACCGTGCCTTCCTTGCCAAACGCAGCGCGCAGCTTGGAGAGGCCTTCCAGGGTCGTGTCCGGACGAATGTGATCGTCGGAGTCGACGACCGTATCGCCGCGGCGCGACTTGAGCGTTATGGGAGCGATCTCATCGGCGAAGCGACCTTCCTTCACGGCCTTAGCACCGAGCATGTGACTGCGCAGGGCGTAGGCGTCCTGATCCTCACGGGAGATCGAAAGGCGCTTGGCGATGCGCTCCGCGGTCTGGGCCATGTACGATTCACCGATCGGGTCGTACAGGCTGGCGAATAGCGAGTCCTGCATTTCCGGGGCTTTGCCCAAGGGGAAACCATTGCGCGCTCCGTAGAGCACATAAGGCGCCTGGCTCATGTTTTCGGTTCCGCCGGCCAACACCGTCGTGGCCTCACCCAGCTGAATCATCTGTGCGCCGTTGATCACCGACTGAATGCCGGAGCCGCACAAGCGGTTCACGGTCAAGGCGGGGACATGCTCGGGCACGCCGGCCATCAGGCCGATGTGACGGGCGCCGTAGAGCGCGTCCACGGAGCTTTGCAGCACATTGCCCATGACCACATGGTCGATGCTGGCGGGATCCACGCCGGCGCGCTCTATGGCGGCTTTGCTGGCGTGGGCTCCCAGTTGGAGAGCACTCAGGTCTTTGAACTTGCCGAAACCTTTGGTTCCCACATATTCACACATCGGGGTGCGAGCACCACCTACGATCACTACGTCTTGCTTCATATTGGTTGGGGTCGGGGCACGCTCGCGCATGTCCTTTGCATTGGGGTTGGAACGGGTGGTGGCTTACTTGCCGCTAAAATTGGCTCTGCGCTTTTCGAGGAACGCAGCCATGCCTTCGCGCATGTCTTCGGTAAGAGCGGCCTTGCCGAAGTATTCGGTCTCCAAGGCTTCGCCTGCGCCTTGGTCCATATCCCAACCGCGCAGTACGGCTTCCATGCCGAAGCGCAGGGCGATAGGACCTTTGACCAACATGGCCTTGATCATTTTCTGGGTGCCCGCGAGCAATTCTTCGGGCTCAAAAATGCGGTTGATGACACCGACGCGATGGGCTTCGGCTGCGCCGAACATATCACCGGTCAGGATCCATTCGCGGGCGACTCCGGGGCCTGCCACGCGCGCCAAGCGCTGACTTCCGCCGTAGCCTGGGATGATTCCCAAGCTGACTTCGGGCAAGCCCATGCGAGCGTTCGTGGAAGCGGTGCGCAAAGTACAGGCCAAGGCCAACTCACAGCCGCCGCCCAATGCGAAGCCGTTGATCATGGCGACCGAAGGCTTGCCCAGGTCGTCCAAACGGCGGAAGACGCTTTGGCCATAGCCGGCCAATTCAGCGGCGCCTGTGTCGTTACCGGCCACTTCCAAAAGTTCGCTGATATCCGCGCCGGCCACGAAGGCTTTCTCGCCGGAACCCGTCACGATCAACGCACCGATGGCGTCGTCGCCCTTGACGTCGTCAAAGGCGTGCGCCAACTCGTTCAACGTTTGATGGTTGAGCGCGTTCATCTTGTCGGGGCGGTTGACCGTAATGGTCGCGACCCGGCCCTCTTTCGCGAGCAGAATGTTTTCGTAGTTCATGGGACTAGGCCTCGACCACGGTCATGGTTTGGATCTGAACAGGTTCGGTCGGGCTGGAGCCTTCCCCGCCCGGTTCGCACGCTCCGCCGGCAATGGCGTCCAGCGTTTCAAGGCCGTCGACGAGTTGTGCGAAGGCAGTGTACTGCCCATCGAGGAAATCCGCGTCGCCGTGGCAAAGGAAAAACTGGCTGCCCGCGGAGTCGGGGTCTTGCGAGCGCGCCATGGAAAAGATGCCACGCTCGTGGTGCACGTCGTTGAACTCCGCTTTGATTTGGTAACCCGGACCCCCGGTGCCCCAGGAAGCGCGCGGGCCTTCTTTGGTATTGGGGTCGCCGCCCTGGATCATGAATCCGGGGATGACGCGGTGAAAGCGGGTGCCGTCGTAGAAGCCTTCGCGTGCCAACTTCACAAAGTTAGCCACGTGTCCGGGCGCCTTGTCGTGCAGGAACTCGATGGTCATGTCGCCAGCGTCGGTTTTGACCAGAACGCGGGTTCCAGTGAGATCTTGAGTCATGGTGTAGTTTTGAATTGGGTCGGAGCTAGGCTCCGGGTTTTGGTTGGGATGGACCGCTTCCGTAATGCTTTGTTTAGCGTTTGGAAGGGTTGACTTTCTTGACGACGAGCGCCCGTTCGATGATTTGAGGACTCGTGGGAGTCGAGCCTCGCGGGTCGCTAGGCGGGAAGGCGCGGTTACCGGTCTGAACGATCAGATCGAGCGTGGTCTCCCCTTCCAGCAACTTGCCGTAGGCTGTGTAATTGCCGTCCAGGCTGGGATAACGCGTGTGCATCACGAAGAACTCGCTGGTGGCGGAATTCACGTCGTGTCCTAGGCGAGCCGCGGAGAGCACACCGCGAACGTGCTTGCGATCGTTGAACTCCGCCTGCACGGAGCGGGCTGCCTTTGTTCCAGGCTTGGCCTTTCCGCCCTGGATCATCATGCCGGGGATCACACGATGGAAACCCGTGCCGTCGTAGAAGCCCGTGTAGCTCAGATCCAAAAAGTTGCGCACGTGAGCGGGAGCCACTTCGGGCCACAGCTCGAACCAGAAGTCACCCCGGTTCGTAACCATCACGACCTGGTAGTCATCCAATTGTTCCACGGGCAGTTCCATGAAATCGATGCCCTTCTCGGGACCCGAGAAGAAACGTAGCTCCTGCGGTTCGGACTTGCCGAAGCCGTGGTAAGTCAGTCGAAAATCCCGCTGGGGGCTGTTCTTCAAAGCGCGCAGTGCGGGCGCCAGGTCCAGGGATGTTTCCACGATTTGCCCGGGCTCCAAGGACAATTCACGCTTGCCCTTGCGACTGCCCAAGGCGTGCCCGTTGACCGAAAACGCCCCGGCGGATAGCGCCCAGGATTCCAGCTGTACGGAGACGTCGCTCTGCACTTCCAAACGCACCGTAACGAGCAAAGTTTCGCCTTCCACATACAGCTTCGGGGCGGCGATCTTGACGATCACCGTTTCCTCGGCCATGGGCTGGGACGTCGACAAAGGCGCGGCGCCCAAGGAAACCAGCACCAACAAACCGAGTAGCAACAATCGCGTCGAGTGGCCCAGCATTATTGTTTCTTATCCCCTTCCCAGGCGTAGTAGCCCTCGCCTGTCTTACGGCCGAGCTTGCCTTGCGCAACCTTGGTGCGCAAGGACTCCGGAATGGAGAATGCGGGCTCGTTCGGGTAACGCTCCACCCAGCCTTCCAGGATGGAAAGGGTGGTGTCGAGACCGACGTAATCGGTCAGGGTCAGGGGGCCCATCGGGTGGCCGCATCCGAACTGCATGGCGGTGTCAATGTCTTCCTTGGAAGCATCGCCGCGGTCCAGCATTTGGATGGCTTGCACCATGTAGGGCACCAGCAAACGGTTCACGACAAAGCCGGGTGTGTCCTTGCAGGCCACGGCTTGCTTGCCACAGGCCTTGCCGAAGTTGCGGGCGGCGTCGAAGACCGCCGCGTCGGTGTCGTCGGTGCGGACGACTTCCACCAGGCGCATGAGTTGCACGGGGTTGAAGAAGTGCAGTCCAACGAATTGGCTCTTGCGGCCGGAGGCCTGGGCCATTTCATCAATCGGGAAGGATGACGTGTTGGAAGCGAAGATCGCGCTGTCCTTGACGATGCCGCCAAGCTCTGCAAACAGGGACTTTTTGATTTCCAGATTCTCAACGATGGCTTCGACGACCAGGTCGCAGTCGGCCAGGGCTGATTTTTCGGTGCTGCCCTCAATGCGTGCACGGGTGGCGCTCACCCAAACCTTGGCCTCATCCTCGGTCATTTTGCCCTTCTCCACATTGCGCGAAGAGAGCTTGGCAAGGCTGCGATCGATGCGCGAAAGTCCTTTTTCAAGGGCTCCTGCATCGGCCTCGAAGGCCACCACATCGAATCCGCCCTGGGCGGCGACCTGAACGATTCCGTGGCCCATGAGACCGCAACCGATGACTCCGACTTTCTTAATTTCCATAACGTTTTGGATGGTGAGGTTGCCCGCAAGCAACCGGGGGTTTCGCGCGCTGGGCGCGGAGGGGTTTGATAGTTAGTTCGAGGGACGGTGGAAGGCGGTAGCCAGGCCCATTCCCCCGGATATACAAAGGCTAGCGAGTCCATTGGTGGAGCCGCGACGAGCCATTTCGTGGAGCAGGGTGACCACGATACGCGCGCCGGTGGCGCCGATTGGGTGACCCAGGGCGATCGAGCCGCCGTTTACGTTGACGCGTTCCATGGGCATTTTCAGCTCGTGATCGCAAGCCAATACCTGGGCGGCAAAAGCTTCGTTTAGTTCGATCAGGTCGTAATCCGACACGCCTAAACCATTGAGTTTTTCCAGGGCACGGATGGCGGGCACGGGGCCGATGCCCATACGCTTGGGATCCACGCCGGCTGCGCAGGTCTCGCCCAGAATGGCCAGGGGCGTGATGCCTAGTTCCTTGGCCAATTCGGCGTCCATCAGGATCACGGCGGCGGCGCCATCGGTGATGCCCGATGCGTTGCCTGCGGTGACGGTTCCATTTTCGCGGTCGAAGACCGTGGGCAGCTTGCCAAGGCCTTCCATGCTAGCGCTCGGACGCAGATGCTCGTCCTCACTGACGATGCGCGTCTTGCGCCGCTCGGTCACTTCGACCGGTGAGATCTCGTCTTTGAAGCGGCCTGCGCTTTGTGCGGCACCAGCCTTTTGTTGGCTTTCCATTGCGAAGCGATCCTGCGCCTCGCGCGTCAAGCCGATCTCCTTGGCGAGCACTTCGGCGGTGGCGCCCATAAGCATCTCGGCCAAGGGGCAATCGAAGCCATCCTTGTACATCGCGTCGACCACGCGATCGTGACCGAGCCTGTATCCCGTGCGCATTTTAGGAAGGAAGAAAGGCAAGCCACTCATGGACTCGAATCCGCCGGCCAAGACCATGCGAGACCGACCCAGGCGAATGGAGTCTTGACCCATTTGCATGGACTTCAATCCACTGCCGCAGGCCATGTTCACCGTGGTCGCGTAAACGTTCTCGGGAAGGCCGGCGCGGATCGCGACTTGACGCGCGGGGTTCGGACCCGCACCCGCCTGACGGCCGTTGCCGAGGAAAACTTCGTCGATGAGATTGGGATCCACTCCCTCTCGACTGATCAGGTCCTTGACCAACGAAGTTGCCAGCTCCACCCCGGTCATTTGGGAAAAGGATCCAAGGTACTTTCCGATCGGGGTGCGCAGGGCGTGCGTCACCACCACTTGGGGGCTCGAATTGGGGGTCATGTGGCTGGGGCTGGGGTCCAAATCTGGATTTGAGGCGACCATGGTAGGTTTGCCACCCCCCGCTCGCAACCGCTGGCATTCGCAGGATTGGCGGATAACGCCCGGTTGCAGGCTTGCAGGGCCCTCCTAACACCCCTAAAGCCACAATTCCCCCGTAAAGCATTTCAAAACATATACTTAGAGTACTCCGACCGCTTACATACGGCCTTCAATCCAAGCCCCCACTACCTTGAACGGCCCAGTGGATCTATAAATGGGGGTACCTGCTATCTCCTTACCAGAACCCATTTGAACGAAGTTCCCGAAACTTGGCCCCCGCGTCCCAGCAAAGAGCTTGGAAGCCCGGAAGTCCCCCTCTTCCCGCTCCCGGGGGCTTTTCTGTACCCGCATCAACTGATGCCGCTGCATGTCTTCGAGCCGCGGTACTTAGCCCTTTTGCGGGACATCCTGGACAGTCATGGCCAATTGGTTATCGGCACCGTGCTGGATCCCAAAGGGGATCTGCTCGATGACGGCAGCGTACCCGTTCTCTCCGTGGCCGGCCTAGGCGAGGTGGCTCGCTACGACAAAACGGAGGATGGGCGCTATTTGATCTGGGTACTGGGCAAGCACCGCGTCACCCTCGAGGAGGTCGAATCCGAGGAGCCGTACCGTAAAGTGCGCTTCCAACCCCTACCGGAGAGCTCCCCCAAGGCTAGCGAAGAGGTGCTATTGGCGAAAAAGCTGCGCAAGGCCATTCTCTCACGCCACAAGTCCATGGCGAACCTCCCGGATGAGCTCCCGCTGGGAGTTCAAGTGGACCTGCTCACCCAACAATTGATTATCCCCCAAACGGTTCTCGAGCGCATCTTCATCGAGCCGGACATAGGGGAGCGCGCGCAACTCGCTTTGGCCGCCCACGACGGATACCCGGCTGAAAAGAAGGCCCAGGTCGAAGACGGAGATGAGGACGACGAAGACCTGGACGACGACGACTTCGAAGGGTTGGACCTTGAAGATTTCAACCCGGACTTTGGTCCGAACTTCTGATCCGACCCTCAACCCCGTTTCAGTTCATGCGCAAGAACACGGGCGCGTGATCCGAAGGCTTCTCTCCAGCCCGGAAATCCGTATCGATCCAAACGTCTTCGCTGGCGTCCAGCGCCGTCTTGGAAACCAGGAAGTGGTCGATGCGTAGACCGTTGCCGCGTTGGAACCCGCGGGTGCGAAAATCCCACCAAGTGTAAGATTCGTCTTCTTCGTGAAAGTGCCTGAAAGCGTCCACAAGGCCCGGTTTCATGATCTTTGCAAGCGCCTCACGCTCGGGCAGACTGCATAGGATCTTGTCGCGCCATGCATCCGGATCGTGCACATCCCGATCGTCGAAAGTGATGTTGAAGTCACCGGTCAGGACCACCTTCTCGGTCATAGGATAGCCTTCCACCACCATCTGGTGCAGCTTCTCTAGCCATTGCAATTTGAAGTCGTACTTTTCATCCCCCACCGCCTTGCCATTGACGACGTACAGGTTGAGGATCATCACCCCGTCGATGATGGCCCCCATCACACGCTTCTGATCCTCCTCGGTGTCGCCCGGAAAACCACGTGTGACGGCCTCCATACTGGAGCGCGAAAGTATCGCGACCCCGTTGTATGTCTTCTGCCCGAAGATCTCGATGTTGTAGCCCAGCTCCTCGATCGGCTCCCGCGGAAACAGCTCGTCGACCACCTTGGTCTCCTGCAGGCAAACCACATCGGGCTTGCGAGTTTCGAGAAATTCCAAGAGGCGCGGTAGGCGGGCCCGCACCGAGTTCACGTTCCAGGTCACAATGTCCATACCTGGCAGATTAGCGGCTGCTTCGGGCACTCCGTACACCCGGGTTCAGGAAAAACGAAAATCCGCCGATAAGCAGCGCTAGCAGCCCGGCCAGCCCTATTGGCTGGGCTCGCTAGGCTGCGAGCAGGGCTCGGAGGGGTGCAAGCCCAAGGAAGTCACAGCTTCCCGCGAAAGTTTCGCCAGGGGACCCCCTCCCGACCCTATGCTAGCAGCCGATTCAGGTGGCTCGATGCCAAGGCCTGAATCCCGCCATGACTGGCCGTTATCCCCGGACCCTAAAACATTGAGGGTCCAACACCTCACTGGATCCTATCACTCAATTGAGTCCCCAAGACAGCAAGCCGCGACGTCCGTCCGGCAAAACAAAGACAAACCGTCCGACCCCCGCCCCCCTGCAACCCCTCGAATCTCCCCCGGAGATCGACAACTTCGCCGAGTGGGAAAAGCTCGGCGACGAAGTTCAAGGCGCTATCGCGGCCATGGGCATCACCAAGCCCACCCCGAG
>JBLFXY010000081.1:0-13508 GCA_047611645.1 Glaciecola sp. | reverse complement strand
GACCCGCCAGTGCGGATCAGAAACTAAACACCCAGGCCAATCAAACAAGTTGACGGCTTTTGGTTATTGATTCCGAAAACACAATCGGCCCAGCACTGCGGCCCTTGCCTCCAAAACGGAAAAATGTCGCATTTACTGCCAACAGAAAGGAATTCGCTAAACAAGGAAGGGGCCAAGCCCCTCCACACCGCACGCAGCGAATTTGTTCTGACAACTAAATTCAAAGGTACCGAGGCAATGCTCTGATGGTCTCCAGCCTGGATCCTGCGGTTTGTGGCAGCTTTTCCTGGTCTCCGACTTTGCGATCAAACTGAAAAGCCAAAAAAAGAGCCCCGTACCAAAGTACGGGGCTCCTTGTCGGTTGCTCTCCGGAGGGATGGAGAGCTAAAGAGATCTTAGATCTTAGAAGGCGACCTGAAGCTGAACTTGCAGGGTGTCGGCTTCGTTGGCGGCATTGTCCGAGTCAACGCTGCGGTAACCGAGCGAGTACTTCAGGTTGTGACCGTCAAGGTAGCGGGCCACGCCAATTTCCATGAGGGTGGTGTCCTGGGTGTCGTCCATGTCCTGGAAGCGCACACCAAGTTCCCACTGGTCGGGGGTCAGCATGTAGGTTCCGTACAGGGTCATAGCCGTTTCGTCGTCTACAGCCAAGGACGTGCCTGCTGCTGCCGCTGCTGTAACACCAGCCGTGTCAGCGTCGAAGACTTCGATGCCGGCGCTGTACTGGGAGTTAGCCACGTGAGCTTCGATCAGGATTGCGGAACCGTCGGTGGCCTCGCCGTCGTCGAACATAGCTGCAGAAATGGTGCCGGAAAGCTCATCGGGGCCACCGAAGGCGCCTTCGATGTTACCGGTGCCTGCGCCCATGAAGTTGTAGGCCACCTTGATGACGGTCTGTAGCTCGTCGCCGGTACCGTCGGTACCGTTCATAAGGCTCAGGAAGAACGACGCCTGGTCAAAGTTCCCGTGGAACATGACACCGGTGTCGCGGCCAGCGAAGAGCTTGCCGACTTCGGTACGATCCATGAAGAACAACTTGCTCGAGCTATTGCTGGCGTTGCGGCTGAAAGCCGGACGGAACATACCTGCACGAGCCGAGACGTTGTTGATCGGGATGTCGATGTAGGCGTCCTTCAGGACGGTGCCTGAAGCGAAGTCCACCTGGACTTTGTAGCCGTAGCCTTGACGCTCGCCGGTCACTGCGACGCGTGCTTTGCGAACGTCGAATCCACCGAGGTCGTTGCCGCCGGAGGTGATGTCGCTACTGCTCTGGTAGCGAACCTGGGCGTAGCCAGAGATGGTGGGACCTGTGTTATCGGCGAGGCGGCCAGAGACCAAGGCCTCGATGTCGCGGTCGAAGGACGAGTAGTCGGTTTCGGACGCCACTGCGAATCCGCTCAAGGTGAGGGCAGCGGCGCACATGCTGAGAAGCTTCATGAATATTTACACTCCGAAAGGAGCGCGAGAGGTAGAGAGACAGAGATTGTTTTGAGGGCCAGCCGACCCGCCAGTGCGGATCAGAAACTAAACACCCAGGCCAATCAAACAAGTTGACGGCTTTTGGTTATTGATTCCGGGGACTCATTCGGCCCTGGGCCCCCTTCCTTGGCCCTGAATTCACGGAACATGCCCGATCGAAGACATAAACGAATACAGGGGAACAACTTACAAAAAAAACGCCAGGCAGAGAAAACTGGCTGAATCTCTCCGGTTCTCGGACAACCGGGTTCCCGCTTCCCCCGCCCCGAGCCACGTTGGAGCTAGCGCATACAAATCGGCTAGGTAAGGATGAGAAGATGCACAGGGCGCTTGCACCGGCACCACTCACACGTCGGACCCACTCGGCCTTGGTGGCGGTTGGTGCGTGCGAGCAGCAAAGCATCCAGGCCGATGCTTTAAATCCCTGAATGATGCTGTAACTCCTTTAATAGGGTGGCGTCTCGGGATGCCCGGTTCACCCGGCAGTAAGTCCGGGGTCAGAGAACTTTGCTTCAATCCAGATTCCCAGTCGGGACATACCATTCAATCGAAAACAACCCAGAAGGAGTCAAGTTTCAAGTAAATGCATATCAAGCAACCTACAAAGTGACTGCAAGCAGACAAGCCGAAGGCTGAACCTCGGATCTATCGAGTATTTTTCGACCTCTTCAATTCCAGCGTCTCTACCTGGAAATATGCCCCTTTAGATAACCAAATGATCCGCATTTGAACGCACAAAAAACCAGGGCCCCGATCACTCGGGGCCCTGGTTCAAATCCTATGGCGCATATGGCCAAGGGCGTTCTGACCTAGGTACTGGCTAGATCGGAGAGACTGACTGAGATCACCTCACTGGAGCCCAGGTACCACTCGAACCCATCTTCCAGATTGCCGCTTTCGCCCGCAATTTGCACCATGCGCCTGCGGTGGTTAAAGACGCAATCCAGCGCTTCCAGCTCATCGGTCACTAGCCTGCATTCGCGTAGCTGGGTGGATAGGCGGGCCCGCATTTCAGACGCCTCGCGCCTCTCGGGCTGGGTTTCGGGCAGATGACCATCTGGCCCGAGGACATTGCGCAGTTCTCTGCGGAGAGAGCGCACTGCTTGGGTCCTATCCAGGAATTCTCCTACCAGAACCTCCAGAAGGGGGATCAGTCGGGTGGCCAGGTCTCGGTCGTAACGTAGTTCGTTGTGTGTAGCTGTCATGGGAAGCCTCCTTGCCCTGTATGGGTCTCTGGAACTAATAGCCGAGCTACGGCTCCCTCCGAAGGGGGAATCCCCAGTATGCCCTGTGAATTGCCTCAATCCACTGTCCCTGCACACCTACTTCCGCGCCAGAAACCCGTTTTTTGACCCCTTGGCTGGGGTTTCGTTGCGCACCGGCGGTTTTTCGTAGAATCCTTGTCAAACCACCCCTTGGCCCCCTGCAGAGCCGGCGGCATGATTGTTCACCCATGACTTCCCCCCAAGTTCGCATCACTCACTGCCAAGATTTTTCGGCCGCCCACCGGTTGCATGCTCCCGGACTGTCGGAAGCGGAAAACCTGGAGATCTACGGCCCATGCCACAGCTTGCATGGACACAACTATCGATTCGAAGTATCGCTTCAGGGCCCAGTCGACCCCGTCACTGGCATGGTCATGAACCTGAACGACTTGGCCGAAATCATGCGCACCGAAATTTGGCAGCATGTGGACCACAAGAACCTCGGTGAGGATGTGCTTTTCCTCAAAGGCGTGGTCACCACTGCCGAAAACCTGGCGATTGCTTTCTGGAATCAACTGATGGGCAAGCAGGAGCGCTTTGGAAACTCCCGGCTCACATGTGTGCGCGTGGTCGAGAGCCCCGGAAACTTTGTGGACTATTTCGGAGAGGCCTAATGAAGGGTAAAAAAGTTGCTGAGGATCTGATTCGCACCCTGCTCGAGCAAATGGGCGAAGACCCCGATCACGAGGGGCTTTTCAGGACTCCTGGCCGAGTCGTAAAAGCCTACGACGAGCTCACAGCCGGAATGAGCATGACCGTCTAAGACGCTGTCGGGGATGGGCTCTTTACGGAGCGCTGCTCGAAAATGGTCCGGGTTTGGGATATCGAGTTCTCCTCGGTTTGCGAGCACCATATGCTTCCGTTTTTTGGGCGGGTCCAAATTGCGTACATCCCGCGGGACAAGGTTCTTGGGTTGTCCAAACTGGCTCGTATCACCAATGTTTTCGCCAAGCACTTACAGGTTCGGGAGCGCATGACGCAGCAGATCGCTGCAGCGGTCCAGGAGGTCATAGAGCCCCTAGGCGTGGGCGTCGTTGTCGATGCGGCACACTTCTACATGATGATGCGCGGCGTTCAAAAACAGAACTCAACCACGATAACTTCCTGCTTGCTGGGAGCTCTCCGTAGCAACCCCGCAACGCGCAATGAATTCCTAGGCCTTACCCGGGACTTGCGCAGATAGCGCGGCATCCTCTCGGGTTGGTTTAGGAACCTTTCTTTGCCGACTTGACTGGGTTAGCAGGCTTCTGCTTCCCCTGCACTGCACCTACAGGCTTCTTGGCCCTCTTGACGGGCTTCGTTGCTGCGGGCTTCGTTGTCGCGGGCTTCGTTGCTGCGGGCTTCGTTGCTGCGGGCTTCGTTGCTGCGGGCTTCGTTGCTGCGGGCTTCGTTGCTGCGGGCTTCGCTGCTGCGGGCTTCGCTGCGGGCTTCGTTGCGGGCTTGACCTTTGCCGAACTTGCTCCTTTCACGGCAGGCGCCCTAAGTGTCGTTTTGCGGCTCGATACGCCCTTTTGGGCCTTTTTGCCTGCAAGCCGTTTGGCATCCTCTTCCTTGAGCCGCTGGTTCTTTGCAGCTAGCTCTTTCGCGTTCTGCTCGGCCAAGCGGGCGCGAGCATCTCTGATCCTTTGCTGGTCATGCCTAAGCTTCGCGGCGGCAGCTTTTGCCTCATACGCTTGCTGGCGCGCAGCCGTGTTGTCATCCAACCCAGGCTTGGTCGTGGCGGGCTTGGTCGTGGCGGGCTTGGTCGTGGCGGGCTTGGTCGTGGCGGGCTTGACCTTGCCGGCCACTTTACCGGCCACCTTGCCTTTGACCTCCTTGGGCTTCTCGACCCCAGCCTTCGTAGGAGCGGGGTCTATCTGCGTCACCCCTCCGGTCTCCTGCCAACCGATAGCATCCTTCGCACGTTGCTCAAACAGCAAGTACATTTGGCGCCCTTCTTGGGCGGTTAGGGCCTTGGATTGCACCAAGGCTCCGATGCGTGTCCGCGCGTTGTTCAATGCCGCACGCCACTCCACAAAATTTTCGGCTTGCGTCTTGCCGGGCGGCGGCAGGGTCAAGGCGTCGATCATGCCCTGAGCATCGTCTGCGCTCAGCTTTCCCTTGGATTGGAGATCCTTCACCAAGCGCTTACCCACAGCTTCGGATTGCAGAATTTCGCGGTTCTTCGGAATCGCGTTTGCTTGGGGCTTGGCCTCTGCAACAGGCATAACCGGCGCAGGTTGCACGTCGGAGAGCGTGGGTTGGTCGGGCTTCGCCTGGACAGGCTGCTGCTTCTTGACCGGCTTCCCAACCGTCACATCCGCTTTGGGGGCTACGACGGGGGTAGGCTTTGTTTTGACGTCCGCCGGCCTAAAGGTCCTTCCTCGGCGCTTGGCGACACTGGCCGCCACCCGCTTGGCTTGGTCCTGACGTCGCACCACCATCAGGTGCTGGTAATACTGCTCGAATTCGTTCGAGGAGAGTCGCCGATCCTTGTTCTGGTCGTGCTTGGCAAACGAAGTAGCGGGGATTCCGGCCGCGGCGGCCTCCCGAATACTAACCGTCCCATTCTTGTTCACATCCGCAGCCCGGAAAGTGGACTGGATCCGGACGCTGAGCGCCGATCGCTGGGTCTGGGCAAACGAGCTAGCCGATAAGACGACGACAGCGACGAGAACCAGTGGTGTGCGACAGATCATGGGAAGCTCTTAACAAGACGAAAAACGGAAGGGCCCTGAACAGGGGACCAAGAAGAGGTATCGGCTCACTTCCACTGAACCTTTCCAGGCTTTCAGTATAGGTTTTCTTTTTCCCCTGTGGGAGGATGATGGCGAGTTCACGCAGCCTTCTGCGGGAACTACGGGGGCCGTTCGTGCCTCCCTCGGCCAACTTTACACAGGCCGTACCTTCCCACGTGCCCGCACTGCCCCTCGCCGTGCAACTCAGAAGCCAACACCTGATGCCTTCCACCCAAACCCTCGCTCCCCTGGCCTGTGACTCACCGGTCAAAAACGTCGCAACTCGAGACGCCTACGGATCCGCTCTGTTGGATCTGGGTGCCAAGCGCGAAGACATCATCGTCTTGGATGCGGACCTCTCAGGTTCGACCAAAACCAAGGCGTTCGCAAAGGCCTATCCCACGCGATTCTTCAATCAGGGCGTTGCCGAAGCCAACATGATGGGAACAGCCGCTGGCCTAGCGGCAATGGGGTACACCGTTTTCGCTAGCTCATTCGCCATGTTTGCTGCCGGCAAGCCTTGGGAACAGATTCGGCAGAGCATTTGCGTCCCGGAGCTGTCCGTCAAAATTTGCGCGACCCACGCCGGCCTGACCGTTGGCGAGGATGGCAAATCGCACCAAATGCTAGAGGACATCACGCTGATGCGCGTCCTGCCCTTCATGCGGGTGATCGTGCCGGCGGACGCCGTCGAAGCCGCTGCCGCGGTTCGAACCGCAGCGGAGACGGACGGTCCTTTCTACATACGCCTTTCGCGCGCATCCACCCCGGTCATCTTCTCGGACGACTATCAATTCAAAATCGGAAAGGGCGCGATCCTTCGGGAAGGGTCCGACATCTGCATTGCAGCCTGTGGTGTATGCGTCGCCCCCGCCCTGCAAGCTGCGGAACAGTTGTCCGAGCTTGGAATCCAGGCACGGGTCATCAACCTTGCGACCATCGATCCGATCGATGCCGATTTGATTTTGGATTCCGCAGAGCACTGCGGAGCCATCCTGACCGTCGAGGAACATCAGATTCGTGGAGGGCTGGGAGATGCTGTGGCACAAGCTGTAGTTCACGGTAAGCCCGTCCCCATGGCCATGCTTGGCATGAATAACTCATTCGGACAAAGCGGCACAGCGGAACAATTGCTGGCCCACTACGGCCTCGATGCCCCCGCTATCGTCGCCCGCTCACAAGAACTTTTGCAACGCAAGGCCTAACGGACTTAGGGAGAATTTAAACCATGGTACTAGCCGAATCAGCCATCCTCGAAATCCGTCAGACCGCCCACCAGGTCCGTACGGACGTCCTGCGCATGGTGAACGCCGCAACCTGCGGACACCCCGGAGGTCCTCTCGGAATGGCCGACTTCATGTCGACCCTCTTCCTGCAGCACTTCAACCTGACGCCGGAAACGCTTCACAACCAAGACCGCGATCGCCTCGTTCTAGGCAACGGTCACACGTGCGCGGGCTACTACGCCTTGCTCGCAGCGAAAGGGATCCTCCCCCACGAGGAACTCATGACCTTCCGCAAGTTCGGATCTCGCCTGCAAGGACACCCCCACCGCAACGCGGACATGGGCATCGATTTCAGTACGGGCAGCCTGGGCAACAGCTTGTCCGTGGCAGTCGGGATGGCCATGGGCGCCCGCCTATCCGGATTCGATAATCGAATCTTCAGCATCTCGTCGGATGGGGAGAGCCAGGAAGGACAGATCTGGGAAGCGGCCATGAGCGCTGCTCACTACCAACTCGGCAATCTGACCGCCGTCGTCGACTTCAACAACGTGCAAATCGACGGACACATGCGCGATGTCATGAATGTGCGTTGCCTCAAGACCAAGTATGAGGCCTTTGGCTGGCACGCCATGGATATCGATGGGCACGACGTGCTCGCGATTCACGATGCTCTTGAGTGCGCCGACGCGGTCTTCGACAAGCCGAGCGCGATCATCTGCCACACGGTTATTGGCAAGGGCGTTTCCTTCATGGAAGACCAACCCGGCTGGCACGGCGTGGCTCCCAATGATGAGCAACTAGCCTTGGCCTTGGCCGAGCTCGGAGAAGGGCCCGCGTAACCGGGCTCCGGAAACACCGCACAGGTGGGCCCTCGCCCCACTTCACACCAACACACCGTGAGCCACCAAAGCACCCGACAGATCTGGTTTGCCTACGTGATGGGTATCACCAGCGGTGTCTTGTGTGCGCTGATTTATCAGCGCACACAAGAGCCTGCGTTGGATGTGGATCTGCGGCAATACGCCGAGGTGCGGGACTTCGTCCACGGGAATTTCGTCAAGCCGATCGATCGGCAGGAAATCCTGGATCGTGCCCTGCACGGTATGGCGCGCAGTTTAGATCCCTACTCGCGCTTCTACGATTCTGAGGAGTCCGCGCAACTGGAGAACGAAACCGCAGGCAACTACCGCGGCATCGGTATCGTGATGCGCCGCATGTCTGGCAAGCAACGAGTCTTGTTCTGCATGCCTTCCTCGCCAGCTCATGACGCGGGTCTACGGCCTGGCGATGAATTGGTTCGCATCGACGGAGATGCCGTCGCAGACTTGGATTCCGCAACGTTCAGCAAACGATTGCGCGGGGTCGGAGGGTCTTCGGTGGACCTGCACGTTGCGCACTTGGATGGCTCCACCCTCGACGCCAAGATCGAGCGCAGCCTGGTCGTGAACCCATCTGTACGCCATGCGGAGATGCTCAAGGACACGCCGGACATTGCATACATGAGCATCCAAACGTTCTCTAGACGCACCGCGGACGAATTCGACCAGGCTATGGCTGCATTGGCCGCCCAAGGCATGAACGGACTGATCCTTGACCTGCGCGGAAACCTTGGCGGAGTCATGGAGGCTTCGTTGGCTATCGCGCGCCGCTTCATTCCCGACGGCCTGCTCCTGCGAACCGAAGGCAAGAGTCAAGTGGAAACGCACCACGCCAATCTGGAAGAAGCTACGTGGAAGGACCTACCTTTGGTCGTTTTGGTGGACGGTGACAGCGCGAGCGCTTCCGAGATTTTAGCCGGAGCGCTCCAGGACCACCGACGCGCAGCTGTCGTCGGCATGCCCACATACGGTAAAGGCATGGTGCAAACCATCCGACGCTTCCCCGAGTTCGGCACAAAAGTCAAAGTCACGAGCGCCTATTACTACACGCCCAGTGGCCGACTCTTTGAGCGCAGTTCCGAAGAAGGCCTCGAGCATGGCTTGGTCCCCGACGTTCAAATCGAACTGGACTCCAGCGCGCGGCGCGCTGTGAGTGGATACCTCGCCAGCTACGGCGCCCCTATGGAAGCACGTGCCGCCATTCAAGCTTGGGAGCAACAGGACGGCATTTCCGTAATGCCGCTAGTCCCCCGCAAAGCCCACCTCAAAGCAGCCCTCGACCTCCTGCAAGGCCGCCTGCCCACCATCGAACGAACCGCGCAGCGATGACCCCTCCCAAAAGCCTAAACGAATCTGGTCTCGTCCTTGGCATCGAGTCCTCCTGCGATGATACGGCTGCGGCCGTGGTGGAAAGAGGCGGACGCATTCTATCCTCGGTGGTCGACAGCCAGGCCGCCTTGCACGCCGCATGGGGCGGGGTGGTGCCCGAGATTGCGAGCCGTAGTCACCTGGATTCCATCGCCCCCGTGGTGCGCGAGGCGCTCGACAAAGCTGGTGTTGGCCTCGACGATTTAGCCGGTATTGCGGTGACGAACCAACCGGGTCTGATCGGTTCCTTGCTAGTAGGACTCTCCTACGCAAAAGCCCTCGCGTTTGCCCGCGACCTTCCCCTGGTTGGCGTGCATCACATCGAAGCCCACGTGTACGCCGCCACCATGGAGCTAATCGAACCGGTTTCCTCCCCCTGCATCGCTTTGGTGGTTTCCGGCGGCCATACGGCACTTTACGAAATGCAGGGTCCACTTAAGATGACACCGATTGCACGCACTTTGGATGACGCCGCCGGGGAAGCCTTCGACAAAGTCGCCTACCTCCTTGGACTCGCTTATCCCGGAGGTCCTTCCGTTTCGGCGCTCGCCAAGGAAGGCGACCCCACGGCCATTCGCTTCCCACGCTACCGGGCTAAAGATAAGAAACCCGGGTTCTCGTTCAGCGGTCTCAAGACCTCAGTCCTCTATCACATTCGCGGCGGCGACGCGCTCGCGCCGACTCCCGCACCCGAAGACATTCCGAACCGCGCCGACATCGCAGCGAGCTTCCAACAGGCCGCCGTAGACAACCTGGTCAAGCCCACTCTGCAAGCGTGCAAGGAGCGCGGAGCTCGCTCGATCCTGGTTGGAGGAGGCGTTGCTGCGAACCGCCGCCTGCGCGAATGCATGACCGCAGAGGCTGGCAAACGCGACATCCAAGTTGTTTTCCCTTCCCCCGCGTATTGCACCGACAATGCGGTGATGATCGCCGGCCTCGGTTGGCACGCCTTAAAAGAAGGCGCCTGGGCGGATGGAAGTCTAGACGCCAGCCCGCGCTGACATGGCGCGCGCCCATGCACTCCGATAGCATGGGGTCATGCTCAAATTCCTTGCGCCCGTAATTTTCATTCTGCTGGCCGGAGGGTTTTGGTGGTATTCCAACGCGAATTCTGCAAAACCCGTGCAACAGGGACTGGAGCAAGCTCCGATCGCCCCGGAGGTAGAAACGCAACCGGCCAAGATCGCAAACTTGGAAGCACCTTCTTCACAAGTCCGCGAACGATCGCCTGATGTTGAAGAGTCCGCCGCTAGTGATGCGAATTCGATGGAGACGAACGAGCCAGACGCAACCACGATCAAAGCCTTTGTTCCGCACTCCACATTGACCGTGCGCGCGTTCGTCGTCGATTGGAACGAGCAGCCGGTGATAGACACCGACTTGGAACTTGGATATGAAACCCTCCCCTATCGATCATCACGGATAGAGCCGGCCTTCACCCACTACTCCGTTCGTTCCAATTCAGAGGGGAGGGTACAAGTGGAACTGGGCCTACCCGACGGCGAGTTGAAACAAATCGCAATCTGGATCGAGGATAAGTCGCGTCAGGCCAAAGGTTGGGTGGAACCGGTCAACGTGATCGCAAACGGAAGAGGAAACCTCGGAACGATTCAGATCTTCGAAGCCCGTGAGAAATTCCCGACGCCTTTGGTTCAAGGGCGTGCGTTATCGGAATCGGGCAAAGCCCTTTCCTTCATGAATGGAGCCTTCTATTGGGGCTTGGACTTCGAAGTTGAAATCAGTGCGTTTTCGAGCAAGGTACTTCCATCACAAAGCCGTGATTCTGGCCAAGTCATCCTAATGCCAACTGGGCACTTTCAAGCATTCGGTCCCGACACATGGATCGCGGCCGACATCGTCATCGGTTCTCCGGGTTATATGGATGCTCGCCAGAATCTTCAAAAACTGCCCGCGGACAATGTGCAACTAACCCTGCATCCAGCTCTGCCCCTACACGGTACGCTCAAAGTGCCAAGCGCCGGTCCTCCTGTCGAGGAATATGGAATTCACCTATCGCAAGAGTGTGGGGGCAGCCTCGTTTCACCCGGAACTGACGGCACATTCAAGAGTCGAATTGCCAGCCAAGCGCTCACTCTTACCGTCACACACCGCAACCGGGGCACGGCACTTTTCATGCATGAGTACCAGGGCGCCCCTGACGAGAAATCAGGCCTTGGCATCATCGACCTGACAAGCCAGGTTCAGGTTGTAGATCTGACGCTTTCCGACCTCCAAGGCGAGTTCATTTCCAACGAGGATGTATTTCTTAGTGCCCCGGGAATGGCATTTATCGGTCAGTATTTCAAAACCGATGAAGGCGGAAGGCTCCTGACCGTCGTTCCTCGGACCATTACGGCGATTCAATTGTTCCGGCGAACTCGCTCGTTACCTATCTCGCAAAAAGCTGTAGAGATCCTGCTACCCGCCTCGCCTTCCAAAGTCGCGCTCCCCTAACCACGCGTGCCCCGGGCAAGAACAAGCCGGGATGGGGCGCGGCAGCATTTCTACCGCTCTACATCGTCCCCCTCCACGTCTCTACCTGGGCGGTGGATCGGAAGAAAACGCGGAGATTTGTGACGCTGCGTACACCCGCAAATCCATGTCCGGGTATCCTGCGCTCATGGAACCCAAGGCTCTTGAAGCTCTCCTCCAAGCCGTTCAGAGCGGCCAAAGCTCGACGGAGCAGGCTATGCAGGCGTTGGCCGGTTGGCCCAGCCAGGATTTGGGTCATAGCCAGCTCGATTTGCAGCGTTCTCTGCGTTGTGGCCATCCTGAGGTGGTTTACGGGGCGGGCAAGACGCCGGGAGAGCTCGTCGATATTGCGCGAGCCTTGCACAAGGCTCACGGTCGCCTGCTCGTGACGCGCGCCACAGATGAGGGCGCCGCGGCCTGCCTAGCGGCCCTGCCCGAATGTACCTGGCACGAGCGTGCGCGCATCATATCGATGGGCCTTCCCGAGCCCGATCAGGGCGTGGGCCAAGTTCTCGTACTCTGCGCCGGTACTTCGGACCTGCAAGTCGCTGAAGAGGCCTGGATCACCGCCCGCTCCATGGGCGCCAAGGCGGACCTGATCGCCGACGTGGGCGTGGCCGGACTGCACCGCATCCTGAGCCAGCAGGAGCGCCTACGCCAGGCCAACGCCCTGGTGGTGGTCGCTGGCATGGAAGGCGCCCTCCCTAGCGTGGTCGGAGGACTGGTCAACCGCCCGGTCATCGCCGTGCCCACCTCGGTGGGTTACGGGGCAGCTTTTGGTGGCGTGGCCGCCCTTTTAGGCATGCTCAACTCCTGTGCTTCAGGAGTCACCGTAGTGAATATCGACAACGGATTCGGTGGCGGATACGCTGCTGCCCAGATCAACGCCCTCGCGAGCCCGCCGCCTTCCTGAGCCGGCCCGCAAAGGCCACGGAGATCCCTCCCATGACCGAAAAAAAGCCCGCTGCCCTAGCCCTTGAAAACGGATTGATCCTCCGCGGTTACTCCATTGGAGCCGATGGTGAAAAATCCGGAGACTTGGTCTTCAACACCGCCATGACCGGCTATCACGAGATCCTCACCGATCCGTCCTACGCTGGCCAAATGGTGTTGATGACCTATCCGTTGATCGGCAACTATGGCGTTGCCGAAGAGGACGCCGAGTCCAGCCGCGCCTGGGCCGAAGGCTTGATCATCAAGGAACTCTCCTCGATCGCCTCCAGCCACCGCTCGGACCTGCCCCTCGAAGACTGGCTCAAGCGCGAAGGCGTGGTGGCCATCGAGGGGATCGACACGCGCCGCCTCACCAAAATCGTTCGCGAACACGGCTCCCTGCGTTGCGTGATTTCTACGGAGGACCTGGATGAGGCTTCTCTGGTCGCCAAGGCGCAAGCCGCCGCAAGTACCGAAGGCCAAAACCTGACCCAGAAAGTCACCTGCAAGGAATCCTACACCTGGAGCGAAGGCTACCCGGACTCCTACCCCAACGAGATCAAGTCGATCAACAAGGACCGTCTGTCGGTCGTTGCCTACGACTTCGGCATCAAGCGCAACATTTTACGCTCGCTCGTTCACTGCGGTTTCGACGTGACCGTCGTTCCCGCTCATACACCCGCAGATGATGTTCTAAAGCGCAAACCGGATGCGGTCTTCCTGTCCAATGGGCCCGGCGACCCGGCTGCGGTTCTAAGCGCCATCGAAGCCAGCCGCGAGCTGATCGGCAAGCTGCCCATCTTTGGAATTTGCCTCGGTCATCAGATCCTGTCTCTCGCTATGGGTGCGCGTACTTCGAAGATGCCTTTTGGGCACCACGGAGCCAACCATCCCGTGCGCGACAACACCACCGGTCGCGTGGAGATCACCTCCCAGAACCACTCCTACGCCGTGGATCCCGACTCCCTTCCGGATTACTTGGAAGTCACCCACATCAACTTGAACGACCAGACGGTGGCAGGTATGCGTCACAAAACCGAGCCGGTCTTCGGCGTTCAATACCACCCCGAATCCGCGCCCGGCCCGCTCGACTCCAGCCACCTGTTCCACCGCTTCCGTGAGATGGTTCTGGCTGAGAAGTAGCTGGATCCGCGTGTAATCCGGAGCCAG
>JBLFXY010000080.1:0-13597 GCA_047611645.1 Glaciecola sp. | reverse complement strand
TGGAAACGGTCCAGGCTTTGTCGAGTCGGGAGGCCTTCGACGAAGAGGTCATGCAGCTCATGGCCTTGGGCGTCAGCACGCGCAAGTACGACAAGGCGCTCAGCAAAATTGCCGATGGCCTTGGATTGCAGAAGAGCGGGGTGAGCAGCGCATTCAAGCGGGCATCCCAGAAGGACTTGGATGCCCTGAAATAGCGCCCTCTCGGTGAGTGGACCTTTGTTTCGGTCTTCATCGATAGCAAAGGATTCGCGGGTCACACTTGCGTAGTGGCCATGGGGATCACGCTTGAAGGAGGTAAGCACATCCTTGGAGTTCGCGAAGGTGCATCTGAGAACGCCGAGATCGTGACGGACCTGCTGAACGATTTACGCGAACGTGGATTGAAAACAAGCGAGAAGGCTCTTTTTGTACTCGATGGCTCCAAGGCCCTGGCCAAAGGAGTGAGCAGCATCTTTGGCGAACGCGGAGTCATCCAACGCTGCATTCTTCACAAAGAACGCAACGTGCTTTCCTATCTTCCGATCGAGAGCGGTGGCAAGCACAAGCCCGTCGGCGCATGCGTGCCGCATGGGCCATGACCGAATACGACGATGCGAAGAGCGCACTGCCAAGGTCTTGGAATGGCTGCAGGGAATGTATGAATCGGGAGCGGCAAGCCTTAGTGAAGGCTTCGAGCAGACATTGACCGTGCACCAACTCGGCGTCACCGGCACGCTCCGTAAGACGCTGCAAACCACCAATCCAATCGAGTCCGCATTCGACACTCTTGGCCGATTCTGTTGGCCGATTCTCGGGACGCGTGAAGCGTTGGAATGGCGCAGCAATGGTCATGCACTGGGTCGGCTCTGGACTCATCCAAGCTGAGAAATAGTTCCGACGAGTGAAGGGATACAAAGCCATCCCTGCCCTCGTTTCTGCACTCACCTCAGAGCCCTTGCAAGATCGCCAAGACGTGGCATGATCCATTCCCTGCCCCCGACGAATCTAACAAAGGGACGGACACCCTCTGCGACTCCCCGCTTTATGGCATGGTGCCACTCCCCAACCGCATCTGAATTCGATCGCGGTGTCATCTTATTTGTAGAGACTTCTTGGCTGGGCCAGAGTGGCGGAATAAACGATTGGAGTTGTCCCGGCGCGACACTCGAACGGCGCGACACTCGAATTCGAAACCGAGGTCGCAGTGTTGAGTCTGTGGTCGCGGAGCTGAGGCTGTATCTACTTGGATGGGGCGAGGCTGCTTTGGCATCGTGAACATCAACAAGGTCCTGGCAAAGCCAGACGATTGGATTCGCCGAGGACTCCAAATGCTCCACCCCGGGCAATGGAAACGTGGCCGAACGGCCTTCCGTGCATTGAGCGTGCGAGGAGCCTCGAAACGCGTAGCCGCACAAGTCTCCGGACATTCCCACCGCTGGTGGCGGACTGCACGTGAAGTGATTCACCACATCCCGGGCCAATTCGACTTTGACCAGATGGGATTCCTCCGCCTGGACGAGTCACTTCGATCTATCGAACCGCCGTGGTACGGACCCGTATGCTCGGTGGTGTGGGAGGGGAACCTAGGAGACTTTTTTCTCCCTGGGACCCTATTCCCTATTGGACGGCTTGGCTTGTTAGCGGGGTTGCGCGGCTTCCTGAAAGGCGCGACGCGTATAGACCTTTACCATTTCGCGTCGCCAGTCGGCGTCGCCAGGAATGTTCTCCATGGGACGGCACTGACGCCGAGCGTTGGTTGCGACCTGCTCTAAGGCCGTGTCGAATTCCGGTGTTCCCGGCCGGAGTCCCTTGAGCGCGTCGGACACTCCTTTGACCCGCGTGGGCCGGGCCACGAGCGCGATGACCACCTGGTCCGCATGCTCGACGAGGCCCGCTTCATCCAAGTCCAAGCGCACGGCGATGCCGAGCAGGGGGAAGTCGATGGAACCACGGTCCCTGAGCTTGGCATAGGCACCCCGGTGGCCTTGCGGCGTTTTCGGAATGCGAATGCGGGTCAGGATCTCGGTCGGTTCGTTCTTCTTGTTGTTAACGCCGTCCGAGTGCCAGAGAGCTTCGATAGGCATAAGTCGCTGGGAGCCCAGGGTCTCGAAGCAAAGCTCTGCTGAGAGCGTGGTGAGGGGGGGCACGGAGTCGTTGCTGGCGGCGGCCACACAGCGCTTGCCGCTTTCCACCACGTGGCAGAGGGTTCCGTCTTTCTTTAGGCAATAACCCAAGGCTTGTCGCCAGAAGTGGGTCTGGTTGTACCACTGGCAGCGAGTGTCGAGCATCACGTTACCGCCCAGCGTGCCCATGGTGCGCAGCTGGGGTCCTGCGACGAGGCCCGTGGCCGCAGCGAGAGCGGGGGCCATGGAGCGCACCAGCTCGCTCTCAGCCACGTCGGCCAGGGGCGTCATGGCGCCGATGCTGAGGTCGCCCTCGTCATCGAGCCGGATGCCCTTGAGTTCCTCGATGCCCGCCAGGGAGATGAGCACCTTGGGTTCGAAGAGCCCGTGCTTCATGTTGGGCAGCAGGTCCGTACCGCCGGCGATGACCATGGCCTGGTCGCCATGTTCGGACAGCTCGGAAAGCGCGCCGTACAGGGACTGCGGCTCCAGCAATTTGAATTCGGGTAGGCGCAGCATTAGGAGGAGGGGGTGGGGGAGGGGGCGGAGGATTCGGCTTCGGCAGCCTCTTTTTCAGCCAGGGCTTTGAGGACCTTGGCCGGAGTGAAAGGCAGCTCGCGCAGGCGGATGCCCACCGCATCGAAGATGGCGTTGCTCAGGGCCGGGATGGCGCTGTGCAAGGGGCCCTCGCCGGCTTCTTTAGCACCGTAAGGACCTTCGGGGTCCACACTTTCCACAAGAATGGCTTCGATCTCGGGCGTGTCCATCATGGTAGGCATGCGGTAATCGAGCAGGTTGGGACCTGCGTGCAAGCCGAACTTGTTGACCTTGTGGTCCTCGAGCAAGGCTTCTGCGATGCCCATGTAGACCGAGCCTTCGATTTGTCCGGCCACTAGCATGGGGTTCAAGGCGCGGCCACAGTCGTGGGCGCACCAAACTTTGGGAACTCGGATGCGACCGGTTTCCGTGTCGACCTCGACCTCGACCACGTGGGACGTGAACGAGTAGGCGGGGGAAGCACCGATCGAGCCACCGCGGTAATCCCCACCGAGCTTGGGCGTGTTGTAGGAGCCGGTGGAACCCAAGGTGTCGAAGTGTACCTCGGCGATCTGGAACGCCTCCCGGCTGGGAATGTGGCGCTCGCTGTCCTCCAGGTCCAGGGCGTGTCCCCCGACCAGGCGAATGCGTTTCTCATCGACCTCCCAATTCGCGGCCAAGGCCTCGACGACCTGTTTGCGAAGTTTGCGCGCGGCGTCGATGGCCGCATTGCCGACCATGAATGTCACGCGCGAGGAGTAGGCACCCAGGTCGACCGGGCACAGATCCGTGTCCGCGGCGATGACGCGAATCGCATCGAGCTCCAAGCCCAATTCCTCAGCCACCAGGTAAGCCACCACGGAGTTGGAACCCTGGCCAATATCGTTGCCGCCCGTGAAGACGGTCACCACGCCCGATCGATCCACTTTGAGCTGAATGCCTGCCTGGGGCATCTCGTTGGGGTAGATCGGGTAGTTGGTGCCCGTGATGTACATGGAACCTGCGACGCCCAGGCCCTTTCCGAAGGGCATTTTGGCGCGGCGTTCCTTCCATTTCGAGGCCGCTTCGACCTTGTCCAGGCATTCCATGAAGCCGTTGGAGGTGATGCGCTGACCGTTGATGGTTGTGGTGTGTTCGCCCAGGTTGTTGCGCCTGCGAATCTCGATGGGATCCAGGTCGAGCTTCTCAGCGATCTCGTCCATTTGAACCTCAAACGCGAAACGCGGCTGCACGGAGCCGTGGCCTCGCTTCGGCCCGCAGGGCGGCTTGTTGGTGAAGACTCGCGTGGAGTCAAACCGATAGCTCGGGAACGCGTAGGGGCCGGTGAGCAACTGACCGGAGTAGTAGGTGGTGACCAATCCGAAGGAGCTGTACGAGCCGCCATCGATCAGGATCTTGGCGTCGACCGCCGTCAGCATGCCGTCCTTGTCCGCACCGGAGCGGTAGGACAGTTGCATGGGGTGGCGACCCCGGTGGGCGTAGAAGACCTCTTCACGGGTCCACAGCATTTTGACCGGGCGCCCGGTGATTTGGGCCAGCTTGGCGCTGCAGAACTCGAGTGCAAAGGGATCGGATTTGCCGCCGAAGGCTCCACCCAAGTTGGGTTGGATGACCCGGATACGGTGGGCCGGAAGGTCCAGTACGTGGGCCAGGGCGCGGTGCACATAGTGCGTGATCTGGGTGGAGGTCCATAGGGTGAGCAGGCCCGTGGCGTCGACCTGGGCCACAGCACAGTGCGGCTCGATCGCTCCATGGGTGGAGCCATGGAATGAGAAGTCACCTTCCACGATCACGTGGGAAGCTTCAAATTGCTCATCCACATCACCGAAGGCCAGTTCCACACGCTTGCTCACGTTGTCGCCGCGGCGGTTTTCGTGGATGGTGGGATCGGTGCGTTCCAGGGCCTCTTGCGGGTCCAGGTAGGCGTGCAGTTCCTCGTACTGCACCTCGATCAAGTTCAGGGCGCGGTTGGCTGTGTCCTCATCCACGGCGGCCACGGCGGCTACCGGGTCTCCGATGAAGCGTACCTTGTCCACGGCCAGGGCTGTTTCGTCCATGGTCCAAGGGATCACACCGTAGCGGGTGGGCAAGTCCTTGCCCGAGATGACCGCATGCACTCCTGGAAGGTCCAAGGCCTTTTGCACATCGATGGAGATGATTTTTGCGTGGCTGTGGGGGCTGCGCAGAATCTTGGAGTGCAGCATGCCCGGAAGCTGGATGTCGTCGGCGTAGACCGCGCTTCCAGTCGCCTTGGCCAAGCCATCCACCTTGGGATGGGGCTTGCCGATGACCTGGAATTTGTCGCCCCAGGGCGGTTGAGTTCCGTGTTGATCGCGTGCAGACATGGTTATTGATCCCTCCCGTTGAGCTCCGCCTGCCAGGCGGGAACCGGGATATCTTGCCCGGTTGCTTTAGCGATGGCGGTTTCGACCGCTTGCACGATTTGCGTGTATCCCGTGCAGCGACAGAGATTGCCGGAGAGAGCCTTGTGGATCTCATCACGGTTTGGGTTTGGCGTACCGTCGAGCAGGGCCCGTGCACTCAGCATCATGCCGGGTTGGCAGAAGCCGCACTGCAAAGCACCGCACGCGTCGAACGCTTCTTGGATGGGATCACAGCCCGTTCCTCCAGCTTTGAGGTGGGCTGGTCGCAGCCCTTCGATGGTGGTCACATCCTTGTCCGCCGAGTTGGCGGCCAAGGTCAGGCAAGACAACACAGGCTTGCCGTTCAGAAGTACGGTGCAAGCGCCGCAATCCCCCTTGTCGCAACCTTGTTTGGTGCCGGTCAGCAGCAGCTGATAACGGACCAATTCAAGCAAGGTCCAATGGCTCGGGCACGAGGTATGAACCTCATCCCCATTGAGTCGAAATTGAATCAAACGCATGGGCCCTATTGTTAGGGCTTGCGCCAGGGAAGCAAGAGCGGGCAGCGAGCAACGCCGGTTTCTTGGGGGTGCTGGCTGAAGCCGGTCCAGGAATCAGGGATTTTCGGCCGCGATTTGTATGGGGTCGATCGTAACCAGGGCGTTGAAGGACAGCGATTCCCCGCCGAGCCTTCACAATCGCGCTGGCAGCGTTGTCACCGCGATCCATCCACTCAGGCCTCGAATAGAGCGACTATGCAGGGAACCTGAGCGCCTTGCCGGCCGAATTGTGACGACCCGTCGGGAAATCGCTGCTCTTCAACGGCCTGCTAGGGGAGAAAGCGCTCCCGCAGGCTCTGGGCGCAGCGTTGGTGCAGTTTACGAGCGGATTCCCGTTTGCGGCCCGTCAAGAAGGTCACGGTGGGCCAGCCGGACTCCACCAGTCCACGCAGGACCAGGCTTAGTCTGTGATCACCGTCGAGCTCCCGGATGGCTCGCAGGGCCTCTCCCTGCGTTTCTGGACCCATCAGATCCTGCAGCGGAGAGTTGCTGCGACTGGGCGGCGCTATGTCCTCAAGGCCCTCCCCCTGGAATTGCAGGAGGGAGGGGGGCAACCCTGTGCGAGCCCGGGGACGAATCCGCGGCCTCAAGGAGCGTGAGAGATTCCAGATGCGATGCAGGGAAATGGTATGTAGCCACTGTAAGACCCCTCCATCGGCTTGGTCCCCACGGGCGACGAATCCCCCGGGGGATTGGTGGGCGGACAGCAAAGTGTCTTGGAGGATGTCCTCTGCTTCGTAGAGCGACTTCAGCTTGGGGCCCATGTTCTTGCGAATGAAAGCCAGCAGGCGGTCCTGATCTTGGGTTTGTAGGTTCAGATCGGGCGCGGCGGCGCCTGAGGGGCCAGCGCCGGGTCGTGAAGTGCGGGCTCGTGAAGTAAGGGGGCCGGTCCGGTCCGCAGCGGGCACGTTGCCCGCGGGGGAGTCCTGATTGGAAACCAGCGGGGAAACCTGGGAAGTGGGTCTATGCATGGGCAGTTGAATGGAAACTGGCAGGCTTCGCACCGAAATAGGTTGGAGGTAGGGGGCGCATTCGGCTCTCCGTTTCCGAATGCGACCCCAAGCTTCCAAACGTTCTCATCTACTTCACTAGGAACCGCAACCCGAGGCCAGGGACAGAAAACTGTCTAGAACCAGAACCCTCAAGTTGAGATCCCATTGTAATGAAGTCCGAAAATCTTGCCCGAAATCGCACCCTAGGGCCCGTGGTGCCCGGTCCGCGGGCCTATTCGAACTCGGCGATGGTCTTGAGCACCAAGGGACCCAGGTCCGTGGCCTTCTTTTCCCCGATGCCTTTAATGGCTAGCAGGCTCTCGCGGTCTTTGGGTTTGTGGGCAGCCAGAGCGGCCAAAGTGCGATCGCTGAAGAGAATGTAGGGAGGCACGTTGCGGTCACTGGCCTCTTTGCGGCGCATGGATCGTAGAGCTTCGAAGAGTCCTTGATCCACGGGCAAGCCGGCTTCTTCCAAGGCGGCGGTCGCCGCCTTACGCCCGGCTCCGCGCGCACGTGTTTTGGCTCGCTTGGGTCTAAAAAGCGTCACGGGGCTGTCGCCTTTCATGGCGGTCAGACCCTCTTGGGTGAGGTGCAAGGTGGGATAAGGACCCGGTGCGACGCCTAGGAAACCGCCCGAAACCAACTGGTCGATAAACGTGCGCACATCGCTGCGCTCGAATTCCTTCATCAAGCCGAACGTCGTGATTTCGTTGTGCCCCGTTTGCCGAATGCGCGCGGTGTCCGCGCCGCGCAAAACATCGGTCACATGGCCCGCGCCGTAGCGTTGCTGCGTGCGCACTACGCACGACAGAATTTTTTGGGCGATGACGGTGGCGTCGTCGACCATGTTCAATTCACCGAGGCATACGTCGCAAGAGCCGCAGCCGTTTGCGGGATCTGCGGTCTCGGAATCGTCGGTCTTGGCGGGGTATTCTCCGCCGAAATACTCGACCAAGAAGCGGTGGCGGCAGGCGGCACCGCCCGCGAAAGACCACAATTCACCGAGGCGTTCGAGGCTGGCATCGAGCTCGTCCCGAGCGCCGACCTGACCCGCCACTTCGCTCTCCTGGGAGCTGCGCTCCATCAGATTGCGCCATCCGTGATAATCAGAACCGCTGTAGAACAGGATGCATTCCGAGGGCAAACCGTCTCGCCCGGCGCGACCCGTTTCCTGACTGTATTGCTCGACACCCTTGGGCAAGCTGGCGTGGATCACAAAGCGCACATCCGGGCGGTCGATGCCCATGCCGAAGGCCACCGTAGCTACCACGATGTCGATGCTCTCGCTTTGGAAAGCTTCTTGAACAGTGCGGCGGCGGCCGCTGTCCATGCCCGCATGATACGGTTGGCAGCGCAAGCCCTTGGCAGCCAATTCGCCTGCGATGGAGTCCACGTCCTTGCGGCGTAGGGCGTACACGATGCCGGCGCCACCGGGATGACGATCGAGCACGCTCTGGATTTGATCGATCAGATTGGTGCGCGGAGCGATGCGATAAGTCAGGTTGGGGCGGTCGAAGTTGCCGACCATCAAGTCGTCTTCTTCGAGGCCCAACTCGGACATGATGTCCTGCTGAACACGCGGCGTTGCGGTGGCGGTCAAAGCCAAGAGCGGAACGCCTCCGGCCTTGCGACGCAGCTCGCCGAGCATGCGATACTCCGGTCGGAAATCGTGACCCCAATGGGAGATGCAGTGGGCTTCGTCCACGGCGATCGCGGAGAGACCCGCCTCTACCAACTTGCCGTAGAAACCGTCCATCATCAGGCGTTCTGGAGAGCAGTAGAGCAACTTCAATTCGCCGCGGAACAAGCGCCGCAAAACCTCGCGGCGTTCCTCCGTATCCTGAGCGCTGGTCAGCATGCCCGCGGGCACGCCGTGGGCCGTGAGACCGTCGAGTTGGTCCTTCATCAACGCGATCAATGGACTGACCACTAGAGTGAAGCCGGGGCGCACCAGGGCCGGCGCTTGGTAGCAGAGACTTTTTCCACCGCCAGTAGGCAGGATGACAAGCGTGTTTGCACCGCCCAGGAAGGCGTGCATGGCCTCTGCTTGCAGTGGGCGCAATTCGTCGAAACCCCAAATGCGCTTGATTGCGGGGGCCAAGTCCGCGATGGCCTGTTTTGGATCCCAGGCCAGGACAGCTTCCAGGGCTTGGTTGCCCGTCTGCCAGTCCCCCGAGGGTTCGCCCTCGTCATTGGACCATAGGCTCGAGAGCTCATCCGGGGACAGACTGAGCTGGGGTTCCAGATCGGATTCTGTGGCGCCGGGGTATCCGGGATCTGAAAAGGGGGGATCGTTGGGATCGGACTGCAAAGGGGGGGGCTCCTGGGGAAAGACTGATTGGAGCAATCCAGGGTGGCAGGTCCAAGGGAAATTTCGTGCGGGCGGGGTGGCAATTTGAGCGCTAGCTCCGGTTAGGATCGAGACATGCCCTGTCTCATCCTTCCGGCCCACAACGAAGAGAGCTTGCTGGCTCGTAATCTGACCTGCCTGCTGGATGGCCTGCGGGAGGATGTGCGCGTGCTGGTCGCCTGCAATGGGTGTACGGACGCTACGGCCGAGGTCGCGCGTGATTTTGAGCCCCGGGTACAGGTGTTGGAGCTCGAACGGCCTTCCAAAGTATTCGCCTTGAACATGGCCGATGCGGCGCTCGAGGGCTATCCGCGCATCTACCTGGACGCAGACGTCGAGGTCAGCGGAGACTCCATGAATCGCGTGATCGAGGTTCTGGAGGCGGGGGCGCCGGCGGCCGAGCCCATTCCGACCTTGGATACGGATGGTGCGGGTCTCCTGGTTCGAGCCTACTACAGTGTCTGGCAGGCCTTGCACGGGCAGAAGCCCGGCTCAGTGGGCTCTGGGCTCTACGGCCTCTCGGAGCAGGGACGCACCCGCTTTGGGGCCTTTCCCCAGCTGATCGCGGACGACGGTTTCGTTCGGGCTCATTTCGCTCCCGAGGAAATCCACTGGGTTCAGGGGGCGCAATCCAGGGTGCGAACCCCGCGCAGGTTGGCTGACTTGGTGCGTGTCAAGACGCGCAGCCGCTTGGGCAATCTAGAGCTCCAACAAGCGTACCCAGAATTATGGCAGCAGAAGGTGAAGAGTGGGGGAGGGCTTTCACAGAAGGCCCGCCAGCTCCCATTGCGCCTCTGGCCGGCTTTGCTCGTGTATGTGCCCTTTAAAATATGGGTGCGGATACGTGCCCGCCGGCAGGTAAAAAATCTGACCGCGTACCGTTGGGAGCGGGACTTGTCCTCCCGGGTTTAGGCTCCTGAATTTCAGCGCTCGCCTAGCTGGCCGTCGAAGAACAGCGATTTTTCACCGAGCCCTCACAATCCAGCTGGCAGCGTTGTCACCGCTATCCATGAACTCAGGCCTCGAATAGAGCGACGATGCAGGGTGCCTGAGCGCCTTGCTGGCCGAATTGTGACGACCCGTCGGGAAAGCGCTGTTGTTCAACGGCCTGCCAGACTCTTATTCGCTCCAGTTGCCCGTGGGATTCCCTTGGGCATCGAAGGTTCGCGACTTGCGGGAATTGTAGACGGATACGAAATAGGTGCAACGTTTGCACACGTCGGGGTAGTCACCCTTTTCGTGGCGTTCGATGAGGCCCGTGATGGCATCCCCCGCCCAAATTTCGGAGAGGGGCGCTTCGTGCACGTCGCCTACTATCAGTTCCGCTTCCACGTCGCGACAGGCGCAAGCGTTGACGCGGCCGTCCGCGAGTACCACGGGTTTGGTGAAGAGCAATTCGCACGCGCCGCGTTTGTAGGGCATGCGACGTGGAACCAAGCCTACTTCGGTGAGCGCGCTGTCCTTGATCATGCCCGCCCATGAGTCGTAATCGGGCAGACCTGCAATCTCGACCAGTCCAGCCTTGCGATAGGCATTGAGCTCTTCCCAGAGCGGGCCGTTGCATGCGCTATCCGGGCAGCGAAGAGCTAATGTGAAGGGAATCGATGAACCTAATTCTTTCTTGAGCTCCAGGAAAGCGAGCACGGCGTCGCGTGCGGCTTCGAACTTTTTGACGCCCATGATGCGGTTCCACGTGGGCGCATCGAAACCGCCCCAAGACACATGAACGTGCAACTTGTCAGCGTATGGAAAGAGTCGCTTGCACTTCTCGCGATCCATCAGAATCGCGTTGGTATAGAAACCAATCTGGGTGATCTCCGGACGCTCGTACAGATCTTGCAAGCGTTCAAAAATGAACTTATCCACGAACGGATCGCCGACGATGGGGGTCAGCGACACCGAGCGACCGCCCATGCCCACGTAATCGGTGACCACCCGTTGAAAGTCATCCATGGGCATGACTTTCTTGCGCCGCTGCATCTGCGGGTAGGCGCAGAAAACGCACTCTGCATTGCAGATGTTGGTGCCCTCGATGTGCAGTCCGCGAGGGAGGGGGCGCAGTATCTCCAGGTTGGCGCGCACGGCTTTGCGCCTGAAACGGAAGTGGTACTCGGTGTTGAGAATGTCCAGTGCCCGCCGCAAGCCATGGCGTGCGGAGGTCGGGATGAGCGCCTTGGTGGCGCGGCGGATTTGGGCGGGCAAGCTCATGGGAGGACTATCCTATACCTAGAGAGCGTTTGGCAACAGCCGTTCTTTGCACATAGGTATCAGACTGAAAACGGCCCCCAAAATGATTTTCCGGCGCGCCCACAACTCGTGTGAGCGCACCGGAAGGTGGTGTTGGGGGAGGGGTGAAGCATTCTGCCCCGCGGGTGGGATTCCCTTAGATATGTTCGGCCAGCCAGGCGGTCATGTACTTCGAAAGGCGATCGTCCTCGAGCACTTCCTTGGGCTTGGACTTCAAGGATGAGACTACGACGGAGCTTTTCTCGGGATTCTTGGGGCCGCTGGCTTCCTTAGCCTTGACCATTTTTTTGAACGACTGCTTGCCGCACAGGATCAGAGTAGGGATACCGTCCATGTCGATCAGGGCATCTTTCAACTTGAAGTCGTAGACGCTTTCAGCGGGCTGAATGAGCACGACGGCCAGCGTGTTGCGATCCTCGATCGCGTGGGTCGCGGCCAAAGAGCAACCCCCGCCATGGCCGACGACGATCAATTTGGAGTGATGCAATTCCTTGCGCTTGCCGAGGAATAGAGCGGCCGCTTCCAGGTCCTTGCTGGCGAAGGCCCACATGCTTTTGCGTTGCTTCTCATCCGCCTTCGCCCAATCGTAATTCTTGGTCGCGTTGTCGCCGTGTCCGCGCAGTTCCAGCAGCAAAACGCCCATGTCCTTTTTCGCAAGTGCTTCCGCAAGCGTTGTGAGGTCCTTGGAATCGGATCCTTTGTCGTGGACGATCAGCACGCCGGGAAGTTTCTTTTTTGACTTCTTGGGCGCGAAGTAGCGAGCCGCCAATTCCTTTTTGTCGGCGGTCTTGAGCCGGACAGGCAGACCGGCTTCTTCGTCTTTCTTAGATTTTTTAGAGGAGCCCTTGGCCTTTTGGCCGGTCGCGAGGGCTGTCGCGGGGGCTGTCGCGGGGGCTGTCGCGGGCGCAACGGCCGGCGGGTCGACAACGGCAGACATCGGCGCAGGCGTGGCATAGGCTTGCGGGAGAGGCAGGTTGTCGCTGGGGTGGGCAGTCGCCAGGAGTGCGGCGCTAACCAGGGCAGTGAGGCCTAAGAGCATGGAGAGTGTTCTAGTCGGTCGAGGATCGAGTCTTGTTTACCCGGTCAGGGAACGGCAAAAGCCATTTCGCAGCGACGGGCGCCACGGAATAGCAGAGAGCATAGGGGGTGGGACTCCCTATTCAAGGAGCTGTTCCCCGAGTGGCTCGTCTTGAGTTCTACCCCGTGCACCCTGGGAGTAACCATCCATTCCTGAGAAGGATCAGATCCGCCCTGGCAGCGGGCGCCGGTGGGCGTATGGGCTCGCATTAGATTCGCATTAGATTTGTGAAGGCGCGTGAGTGCGATGGCATCTCAACCCATAGATGCCATGTCTCGGTGGCCTGAAACCCATCGTGATGGGGTATTCTGAGCCGGCAATCCATGACAGGATCCCACTTTTTGCGCTATAAACCATGCGACTCCCCCGATTTTCTTGGCTGCGGAAGGCCGGCCGAAGACCCAAGCCAACCCATCCATGTCCACAATGTGGGGAACCCGTGCGCAGTGGGAGTTTGGCATGCAAGGCCTGTGGTTCAGACGCTGATACCGGTTGGTCGGATCCGGAGGGGGCTCGCTCCGCAGGCTTAGGCGAAGCGATCGGAGATTTTGATTACGAGGCCTATTTGGCTCGGGAGTTCTCGGAGTCTACCCCCCTCAAAGACACCCTGAGGCGGATCGTCGTGGGCCTTGTGATCCTAGGTTTGGTGATTTCTCTAGTCCTTTGGGGTCGCTGATCGAACTGCGGAAGCGCGCTCAGTTTTTGTTTGGTTTACCTGGCAACGGGGAATTTGTGATCGGCTCGAATACCGTGTTTAATTGCGCTTGTCGGGGGTTTACAAGGAACTCCATGTGGGGCCAGAGGGCGGAATCGCCCGCTGGGACGGGCGTTGAATTGACAGATGGCGGCGAGTGGCGCATGGCCTGCAATCGCGAACCGGATAAAAGCCAGGAGCCGAGGAGCGCAGGACTGGAACCCAAGGGGGTCTTTGCCCAGGCCCGAGGAGAATCCTGACGGATCCTTCCCAATGGGAGGGATGGCAAGTGCGGTGGGGGAGGGGTGGGGGAGGGCCCCGACACAATATCTCCCAGGCGTGGTCTCCCAGGCGTGCGACCCATCCGGGTCTGCCTTGGAGCTGACGTGTAAAAACTGGCGGAGGGGAGTCTCCCTCGGAAGGCTGTGCTTCCAGGAATTGACAAGTCAGCCCGCTAGACGGCTAGGCTCGGGAGCCTTGATGGAAGCATGGATGGGGCGTCACCAGGTTATTTGCGCCAGACCATATAGGTGTGAGTCGCCTCCTACTCTCAGCGGCAATGCAGTGCCTATGCATCGGCGTGTGATCAGCCGCTGGGCGAATTATCAGGCGTTGAGAGGCACCTTGTGCCCGCTGATAGGTTCGAAACGCCCAAGGAATGCTCAAATGCATGG
>JBLFXY010000079.1:0-13745 GCA_047611645.1 Glaciecola sp. | reverse complement strand
CCGCATTGATCGAATAAGTGCCTCCAGCGCTAGGCAATGGAAGATTGTGGGCCTTTAGCCAAGCGACTTGATCCTCTCGCGCGGGCGCCTCATCACGAATCGGTGCCAGCACCGTCAATTGGGGCGCGCAGATGCGCAACGCCGCGTCAAAACGAATTTGATCATTGCCCGCTGAGGTACAGCCGTGTGCCATGGCGTCGAATCCATTATCCGTGGCGTACTTGGCGAGCATCTCGGCTTGCAAGCCGCGCTCCGCTCCCACGCACAGGGGATACACCTGGCCGCGCTTCACGTTGGCGGAGATCAACCAGCGGATCACACGATTGAATAATTCCTGACGCCCATCCAAGCGGACGTGTTCCAAGGCTCCATATTCCAGGGCCCGGTCCTGGATTTTCTGGTGCTCTTCCTCGGTCAAACCGCCGCAATCGATGATGCAGGTCGTGACAGAGTGATGCAGTTCGCGGGTCAGGTACGCAGCTAGATAGGACGTGTCGAGTCCACCAGAATAGGCGAGCAAAATGCGCATGGTTAAACGAGCTCCAGGATGCGGTGGATGATTTTTGTGGCGTGTGCTTTGTCGATCACCGCAACGAACAACGTGTCATCGCCGGCGACGGTGCCAACGAATTCGAGCCCGATTTCTGCTTCGAGGGCACGGGCGATTGCGCTGGCCGCTCCTGGCTCACAATGGACGACCACCAGATTGGGTCCGGCCGGGCTGGCTCCGCGCAACAATGGGGTCAAGGTCTCCAAGGCAGTGCAGCGATCTTCCCCCGCCAGCGAGTATTTGCCCCCAACCTTCACGGCCCCCACAGCCCGTAGATCGCGGCTCATGACCGGCTGAGTCGTGCTGTGACCCAGCGTCGCCAAGCCTTCAATCAGCTCCGCTTGACTGCTCGCTGCGCCCTTGCCAAGCAGGTCGATCAGGCCTCTCTGGCGTTCCTTTGTTGATGACATGCACGCACAGTACAATCGAATAAATATATAGCAAGAGGGAATAAATATAAACATAAACCGCGCTCATAGACTATCAGGCGAGATAAAATGCCATACAGGGCCCCGCTAGGACAGTGTAGACTGCCGCGACTTCCTCCCTATGAATTCGCGGTACCGCCCACCCACCTAGGTCCGCCAATACGGAAAGAGCCCCTCACGCTCGCTTCAAGGCCAGCACGCGGGGGTCTCTCGTCTGAGCTCGTTCGCAGCGTCCGAACCGCCTAGGGCCCTACCGATAGTTGTTAAAGCTCGCCGATCCTGGCCTTCAACTCCAACAGGGATCGGGGTGAGTACCCGCGATCGTGGAACCAGAGCACTTGCCCCTCACCATCCATGAGAACCACGCGCATGTTGTTGCCGCTTTCGGTCCCTGTAAATTGAGCGACGGTCTTCGCGTCCCCCCCATAGATGGTCACCACCGACTGCCAATCCTCGGACGGGATTCCACCTCGCATGCCGTTGTCGATGTAGCTCCCGATCATACGCGGGAACAATCCCTTGATGGTCGGCACCTCGTAGAGAGGTATTTCGATGGGAAGTTGAAGCAGGCCCAACAACCAGCGGTCCGCATCGAATTGCGCTTTCTGCTTGTATCCGATCAACAGCACGCAGGGCTCGCCATTGGGGAAAGAGACCGGGGTTCCCTCCAAGGATTCCCCGGTCACCGAAGGGAATGTCTCGCCCAGGGTAGCCCGATTGGGGATCGTGCTCTGACAGGACAAGGAGGACCCGAGCGCGATGACCAGGACCAAGGCGATGAGCAGCCCACCCTTGGAGCAAAATTTCGAAATCAGGGTCGTGCGGCGCTTCGTTGTGAGGTGATTCGTGTGTTGATTCATGATTCTATTGGCCGACGGCCACCGCCCGGGTTTCTCGTCTGCTCGCCGGATGAACTGAGGCACCCGTTGGATAAGCCCGAATCGCAATGCGGAGACTGACCGGTCAAGGACGGAGCACCAACTTGGAGCGGAGCAGACCTAGCCTGGCTGGGTCTTCTGTGTGGTCATTGCGGATTAGCTTGGAAGGAGATCACTCTAAGGCCATTTTCGTGCGTATCCAAGGCCCGTAGGTCTGTTGAATCCCGCCAGCGACTCCTTCGGTCCAATGAAGGCTATGCCGAACGTGTGACGCAGGTAAGCAGGCGGCCATCCAACCCAGTTTGAGCCCTAGAGGGAAGCCGCTACATTGACGGCTGCCGGTACTTCTTCAGGGCAAATGCGTGCTTATGTGTGCGACTCGGTATCCATGTTAGAATCCGTGGCTATGGCAACACAACTATTCAATCCGAAGCCCATAAACCTGCAGGGCCGCACGGTCCGATTGGAACCCCTTGGAGCCGAGCACGCCGCCGGGTTGCTGGACGCTGGACGTGACGCTGCCCTTTGGAAGTGGATGCCGCGCGGCCCTTTTGTGGATGAATCCGATGTGCGAACTTGGATCGGGCAAGCCCAATCCTGCGAGCAGTCCGTGTCCTTCGCGATCCTAAAAATGGAGGCCGGGCAACCTAACCAGGTTGTGGGATCCACCCGCTTCCTGGACATCCAGCCCGAGAATTTTGGGTTGGAGATTGGTTGGACTTGGTTGTCTCCCGCGGCGCAACGCTCCCCTATCAACACCGAATGCAAATGGCTCTTGCTGGGTCACGCTTTCGATGGGCTCCAAGCCACGCGCGTGCAACTCAAAACCGATTCGCTCAACGAGCAATCCCAGCGGGCGATGGAACGCCTCGGGGCGGAGCGCGAGGGAGTCCTTCGCAAACACCGGCGCATCGAATTACCCGATGGCGGCGTGCGCTGGCGAGATTCGGTCTACTACTCGATCATTCGCGACGAGTGGCCGGCTGTGAAGACTCACCTGGATCGATTGCTGACCCGCGAATACTAAAGTTCAGTCTCACGGCCTTGGCCGCTTTCTTGCCGGCCCAAGGCCTGCTATTTGCCGGGCCTCAGGCTCAAGCCCCCCAGTCGATCGAGACTTCTGTCGACCGACCTGATGGTTTGGCGCCAGAGTCATTTAAGGCCTTCCCAGGTTTCTGAGGAGTTTGCTCTGGGCGGTATCGCCTGGCCCCCACGAACGAGGCTCTCAGAGGACTCCACTCGCGCGATACACCAGGGGCCTAAGGTTTTCTAGCCGCGTCCAATTGGTATTTCCACTCTGCTACGCGAGCGTCCAATGCGCGGAGTTTTTTAGGTGCGAGGGATTGGATCTCGGCCAGCATGTAGGCCTTGCGAGCGGACTTCATGGCGGCCAGGGCATTGCTTTTCTGGCCCATTGACGCCTGAACCTCGGCGAATTCTTCGAAGCAGCGTCCTAGCCATTCCGCATCCCGCGGAGCGTAGCCTTTGGAATGGAACCTGCGGGCTGCGGGGACCGCGGCTTTTAGGATTGTGTCCGCCTCGGCAAGCTTGCCCGAAAGGCGCAACATGTGAGCGAGGGCCCAATCCGCGCGCAAGCGGGTGCGCCCACCTTGCGAGCTTCCTTTGCGCGCTTCGCGCATGGAGTGAACGGCGCTGGCGTATTCGCCGGCAGCCTCTTGAGCGAAGCCCATCCCCCGCCATCCGGCGGCCACCCAAGCAGGCTTCTGCGAACTTCTTGCGGCCTCTAAATTCCGGCGGGCCCACTCGAGGCGCGCTTGGCCTTCGGCCACAACGGAAGCCAATGTAGCCGCTTGCATGGCCTGCGCCCACGATCCCCGCTCCATGCAGAAACCAAACAACTCGTCAAAGGCATGCAACGAGGATGCCACTTGGTCGGTATCGCGAAGATGCAGTGCGCTCGCAAGCAAAACGCGTGCGTGGGGTTTGCTGCCCAACCCATCGTCCGCATTTTGCGCTTGCACCAACCAGGCTTGGCCGTCCTCGGCACGACCCAGCAAAGACATGCTGCTGGAAACTTGGGCGGCGGCTTCCACGAATGCAGGCCCGTTGCGCTTCGAACTGGCCGACGCTGCCGCCAGCTTGTAGATCTCCACGGACTCGGCAAAGCGTCCACCCTCAAAGGCGCGATCAGCCCGCTCGAGCAACTCCTCCACGCTCGCCGGCTGAGGGCGGTCCGTGGACGAGCTCATACAGGCGCTCATTCCGATTCCAACCACCAGCAGGGCGATTCCGGCGAAGGACCTTGAGAGGATTCGAGTGCGGTTCATGCCGTGCAGGATACGCTCCCGCGCCCTTCAACCGAAGGCCTGGGCAGCGCCTTGAGCACGCCCCGGGCCCCATGTCGCAACCTTGGACAGATAAAAGGCCGTCAGAATCACCTTCTAGCTGGCATGGGTGTCCCGCTTCACAGATCCGCGCTAGATTATGCGCTGGATTCCGGCGCACTTGTGATCATTCGCGAAGCCGGCCCCTCCGACCATGTCACGTATCCCCAAATGGATTTTGCCCCTGCTGCTCGGCATGGGCATCACCTCGCTGCTTTGGTGGCAATCCACGCTCAGTGACACCGTGCAAGGGGGTTGGAATCCTGAGGCTCAGGCGGAGCAGGGGTTCACGCCGGACGACTCTCAAGTTAGTGGACTCTTGCCCCCGCAGTCGGAGTCGGATTCGGATTCGCCGGGCAACCGGACCAGTACCTCCACACCTGACCCCGCGAATGCTTCGAGCACCGTACGCCAGGCCGTGCGACGCTCGTCGTTGGGACCGGGCGCCATGCTGCTGCCCGATGACGCGGGCCGCCTGCAGGTCGTGCTTCTTGATGCAGCCACGCGCGAGCCGCTGCCAGGAATTCCCGTGGTGGCGTACCTCGAGGACCCGCCCAATGGCCGGCCGATCCCTACGCGACGCACACAAGGCTCGCGCGGACGATTGGACCTGACGCCGCTTTCCGGCGCACGCGGCCAGGTGGAATTTGACCTGCCCCCCGGCTATGCCGTCCGTCTCTCGATCCGCCCCAACAGCGCCGACCATCAACCGATGATCAAGCGCATCACTCCGCTGGCCCCGCTTGAACTACGGGTGCTCGAGGTTCTGGTGCGTGGCGTGACCTACACCGAATTCCACGGCTTGGTACGCGACAGGACTACAAGCAAGCCCCTCTACGGCACTTCAATCCGCGTGCACTCCAGAGATGAATTCCGAGCCAAGCCCCTCGAGGCCTCCTCTGATCACCTGCTCGCCGCGCGCACGGACGCGCAAGGCTTCTTCGAAATCGACGCCTCCGAGCAAGGCAGCTTCGCCTGGATTCAAGCCCCCGGATTTGGGCCCATGCTCATTGGCCTCGACGCAGCCCATCAGAAGCGCAACTCGCCGCGAGAGGTCTACCTCACGCCCGCTGCCTTCCTGGCGATTTCCCTGCGGGATGGCCAGGGGAAACCACTTCAAGAAGTGGAGGTACAACTGCGGGTTCCGTCGTCTTCCTTAGCCCAGAACGAGAGTGAGAACCTGGGCGGTCAGTCCATTCTTTGGAACTCACAGACCGATCGCTATGGCCGGGTGGAGTTTGAGTCCTTGCCCTCCGATGCGCCGATCACCATCGAGATCACCGCGCCAGGTTCCGGCGTCGTCGTACCGCCTCCCATGCAGATTCTCAACCCGGGCGAAGCGCGCCAAGTGCAATGGGTGATCGGGGGCGGCACACGCTTGAGCGGGCAGCTCGCATTGGATCCCGACACCGCAAACGCGTCGCTCGCGGGCCAGGAGATGTGGTTGCTCCCCGCTTCTAGAGCCGGCAGTAAACTCGCCACCGCAGGCGATCAAGGCCGCGCTCTGCACAAGACGCACACGGACGATCTGGGTCAATTCGTGTTCTCGGGAGTACCCTCGGGTGCCTGGTGGATCACGCCGGCGGCGCAGGGCGACCGCACGCGATTCGCCCCCATCGCGCGTCGCTTCGAAGTTCCCAAGGACCTTCCCGAGCTCAACGTCACGATCGAGGTATTCCCGGCTCTCTGGGTCTCCGGTCGCATCGAGCCACTCGATGGCAAGCCCCCAGGCTTACAGCGAATCTGGATTCGATCGACCAGCATGCCCGGCACGCTCAACGGCACGACCGACGAGGACGGCCATTTCCGCCTGGGCCCTTTGCCCCCCGGTCCTGCCGAAATCGCGGTCTACGCCGCCCAAGGACACCCTGGTAGCGCCCCGCAAGTTTGCAAAGCCGGCGCCGAAGACGTGCGCCTCACCCTGCGCCGCTCCGCCAGCATCCGCGCCTTACTCTCGACCGCGGACGGCAGTTCCCCTCCCAACCTAGAGCGCATCCTGTTGACGCATCCCGACGGCCAAGTCACGCAGGTTGAAAGCCTCTCTATCGACGATTTGCCCCCCGGCCTCTACGCCCTCTCCGTGCTAGCCATCGACGGCCGTACCGCTTGGGCTCAACACATCGAAGCCCGCGCCGGCCGCTCCCCGGGCGAAGCCATCCTCGAACTAGCCGAAAGCGCTCAGCTCACATTGACCGGCCCCGGCGAGTATTCCATCTGGGCAGAAAGTGCCTGCGTAGCGAAGGGCGATCTAGAAGAGGGTCAGTCCCTCCTGGAACCCGTCCCCCCGGGAGCCGTCCGCTTGACCCTGCCAAGAGCGGACTCCGCCGCGAAGCAATGGAAGCTCAAAGCAGGCGAAAAGAGGGCGGCCAATTTGGCTAGCCCTGCACGCTAGCAGATACGAATTCGCACGCGCCACCACGAATCGCGCCGGTACCTTTTTCGTCGTAAATCCGTGGTGGGGCGTGCGAATTCGTATCTGCTGCTTTCTTTGGCACTTTAGAAGCCAAGTGACGTACCTGCTGTCCCCGTGGGATTCCTCCACAACTCAATCACCTAGCTACGGATAGGTAGTGAGCCCGACCACGACTCCCCCCTACCCAAACATCCAGGCATGAATTCTTCAGCACAACGCACCGCTCTCATCATCGGAGGCTCCTCAGGCATGGGCAAAGCCACCGCTAAGCTCCTCCTTCAACGCGGAATTGGAGTTCATCTCGTAGCCCGCGACACGCCCCGCTTGGCACAAGCCCAAGAGGAACTGCAAGGCTTAGGAAAGGTGCAAATCACCGGAATCGACCTGGCCCAAGAGTCGCAGGTGGACTCGTTCGCCCAGCAGATACGGAGTGGCGACGAGCCCATTCAGTACCTCGTCAACGCTGCGGGCTATTTCAGCCCCAAGCCCTTCCTCGAGCACGCCAAGGAGGATTACGACATCTACCATCGCCTGAATCGCGCCACGTTCTTCCTGACCCAGGCCGCAGCCGAACGCATGAAAGACCAAGGCGGAGGCGCCATCGTGAACATCGGCTCCATGTGGGCGCGTCAAGCCGTTTTCGCAACTCCCTCTTCCGCATATTCGATGGCAAAAGCCGGCCTGCACTCCCTCACCCAACACTTGGCCATGGAGCTAGCCCCCCACAACATTCGCGTCAACGCAGTCTCACCCGCCGTCGTTCAAACCCCAATCTATGAGTCCTTCATCGAACCCGCCCAAGTCGCAGAAGCCCTGCAAGGATTCAACGCCTTCCACCCCATCGGCAAAATCGGCCAACCCGAAGACGTCGCCGCGACGATCGAGCACCTGCTCTCAGACCAAGCCTCCTGGGTAACCGGAGCCATCTGGGACGTAGACGGCGGAGTCATGGCCGGCCGCAACTAAGCGACACATCAACCGAGGCCTTCGGTATGTGCTACACATTTTTTGCAGCCTCTTGCTGGGAGGGAGGGACTCAAAGAAGTCCCCCCTGCCCCACACAGCTCTGCGCTGTGAAACCATCTTCACCCGTTTGGCCGACATGCGCGTCATTCGAGCTGTCCGGCCTTGGATCGACACCGCGCGCGCTGCCGAACACAATGGGCTCAGCGCCCTGCACGTAAAAATAGGCCGCGCTCCAACCCTTGTCGTTCGTCAACCACTCCCCCGGCGAGGGTTGTGAGGCCGGCACCCAGAGTCGAATCTGTGGTACCCTAAGTGTGATGCGCATTTTGATTCTTTACCCCGGTTTGCACGGGGAACGAGCTAGGTTACTGGAACCTTATAAGTGGCGGTTGCGGTTGGGACGGGTCCAGGTGATTTTGGCGGACGATCGGGTGCATTCGGAAGATGCTGGCGTTTTTGCGGATGTTTTGGAGATGCCTGCGGCGGAGGATGCTGCGGGAGCTTGGCAGGTTTTGGCCCGGTACTTGGAGAAACACCCGGTCGATGGGATCATTGCGCAGTCTGAGCCGGGCTTGTTGCTGGGCGCGCGCGCTGCGCGGGAATTTGGATTGCCTGGTCCTTCTGTGGAAGCCGCGCTGAGCACGGTGAACAAGTTTGATTCTCGGACACGGTTGGCCGCTGCGCGGGTCGCGCAACCGGCTTTTGAATGGGTCGGAGATGCGCAGGGCGTGCGACGCTTTGCTAGCGAGCATGGTTGGCCGGTGGTGATCAAAGCTGTGGCTTCGTCCCGGCAAAGGTTGGTCCTCAAAGTTTCGGGAGAAGCCGATTTAGAAAAGACCGTGGCCCATATGCTGGCGGAATTGCCTGCGGCTCGAGACGTGCGCCGGTTAGTTTCGTTTGCAGAAATCGAAGGCATAGATCTGGGTTTGGACCCTTTCCGAGGGTTTCTTGTCGAGGCCTTCCAAGTAGGGCGTCCCGTGGAATGCGATGCTGTCATTGCGGGCCACGAACCCCATTGGTTTGGCATCTGCGAGCAATTGATCTGCAACCAGCCAGGATTCATCATCGAAGGCTATGCGCTACCCGCGCGCGTCAGCGCGGAGCAGGAGCTCCAAGCGCTCAGCACAGCGCGTATTGCCGTAAAAACCCTGGGTCTGAGCCACACGGGAGTTTCGGTGGAGCTGGCCCTGGCCCCGGACGGCCCGCACATCATCGAAGTCAATGGACGTCTACCCTGGGACGATGGCCTCAACGAATTGATCCAGGCGAGCACAGGTTGCAATCCAGGTGTGCTGATGCTCAAAGTCGCCGCGGGCAAGTCCCTGCCCCGTGTGAGGACCCGCCAGCATGCGGCCCTCATCTACCGGTGCCAATTTGATGAAGGTCAACTCACCCAGGTCCCAGACCCTGCCCGGTTGAAGGCCCTGACCGCCCCGGAGCAACGCCCCCTGCTTTTCGCGAGGCTAGGAGATCGATTGCTGCCCGCAGAACATCCCGATTCCCGGCCCCATGTGGCGGGTTTTCTGGCCACCGACCCCAAGCACACCCTGGGCGCCATTGAAATCGCACGCGCTGGCCTCGCGGGCCTCCAACTGGACATTCAGCCCACCCGCCCGGCCCACGCGGCTCCGCCGACGGTGACGCAAGCGAGCTCGTTCCAAGCCTCCGCACGCTCCTAGCCGGCAGGGTGCGCCTGCTGGCCATTTTTGGGCAGCCTATCCGCCCTCAGGTTCCCGGAACCGCGATTCTGCATGGCTTGGACGCAGCGGAAAGGTCTAGCTCTAGGCGGGAAACGACGATGGGGACCTAGAGCAATGCTATGTCCGAACCACAAAACGCCAGCGGCCGCCTGATTCTCGTCAGTAATCGCCTCCCAATTATTGTCAAAGAAGAGGCACAGCAACTGTCCGTCGAATTGGCTTCGGGCGGCTTGGCCACCGGTTTGTCCGGCCCGCACCAGGCCACCAAGGGCCGTTGGATTGGCTGGCCTGGCATGCAGAGCCCTGGCGGAGGCCTATCTCAGGAAGTGCAAAGCCTGCTGGATGAGCGCGGTATGACCGGCATCTCGCTCTCGAGCGAGGAATACGACAGCTACTACATGCAGGTTGCCAACCGTTCGCTTTGGCCCCTGTTCCACTACTTCACAGATCGGGTTTGCTACCAGCCCAAGGACTGGGAAGTCTACGAGCGGGTCAACCGACGGTTCGCCGAAGCCACGGCCGCCGAAGCAAAACCTGGAGACCGGGTCTTCATTCAGGATTTCCACCTGATGCTGGTGCCCGCCATGTTGCGTGCCCTGCGACCGGACTTGAGCATCGGTTTCTTTCTGCACATCCCGTTCCCTTCCTCCGAGATCTTCCGCATCTTCCCCAAGCGCAAAGAGATCCTCGAAGGTCTTTTGGGCGCCGATGTGATTGGCTTCCACACCTTGGACTACACACGGCATTTCCGAAGTTCCGTGCGCCGCGTGCTTGGTTTGGAGACCACCGCCCACGGCGTGCACTACGAAGGACGCGAAGTACGCCTGATGGCACAACCTTTGGGACTGGACATACCTGCTTGGCAAACACCTAGTTCTGACCCCGAAATTGCCGCGGAACTTCTCAAGCTAACCGAAGCCGCTGCGGGACGACGCATCATCTTGGGAGTGGAGCGATTGGATTACACCAAGGGCATCCCCGAGCGCTTACAAGCTTTCCACAATCTTCTCGAAAGCCAGCCAGAGTTGGTGGAGAAGGTCATGATGATTCAAATTGCGGTGCCCTCACGCATCGAAGCGGAAGAGTACTCAGATCTCGCCGATGAAGCGCACCAACTGGCTGGTGAAATCAACAGTCGGTTCGGCCGACCGGGGTTGCAGCCCCTGCATTACCAGTTCCGTGGCGTTCCCAAAGAAACGTTGATCGCCATGTACCGCATGGCGGATGTGGCTCTGGTCACGCCCCTGCGCGACGGTCTAAATTTGGTGGCCAAGGAATACGTGGCCGCCAGATCAGAGGATGATGGCGTCCTAGTATTGAGCGAGTTTGCAGGTGCCGCACTTGAATTAGGTGAAGCCTTGCAGGTGAACCCTTTCGATCCAAACTCCATAGAAAATGCCATTGCCGAGGCTCTCGAAATGGATCCCGAAGAACAACAGCAACGCATGCGCCCGATGCGCGAAAGGGTCCGGGAGCAGGACATTCATGCTTGGACCCGCGCGTGCCTTAACGCCTTGGACGAGGTGCCTCAACGTCGCTGTCCCCAGGTTTTGGCCAGTGCCGAGGCTAAAAAATGGGGGGATGATTTTCTCTCAGCCAAGCGGCGCTTGGTGCTGCTCGACTACGACGGCACCCTGCGTCCTTTCGCCGAACATCCCGATCAAGCCACGCCCGATGCACGCCTACTGCAAATTTTGGAGCGCATTGGCAACGAGCCCAATACGGATGCCTGGATCGTGAGCGGCCGCCCCACCGAGTTCCTGGATAAGCACCTTTCAAACCTGGGTTTGGGTCTGGTTGGAGAGCATGGCGGCTTGATGCGCGGCCCGGACGACGACGATTTCCATCCGTGCGCTTCCTTGCCCTCCGAAGACTGGAAAAGCGAAGTTTTGCCCATCCTGGAGCAGGTTGCGCAACGAGTCCCCGGCAGTCACATCGAACACAAAGCCTATGGGCTTGGTTGGCACTACCGCGCCGCTCACTCCGCCAACGCGGCGAGCCAAGCGGGCGAGCTATACCAACACCTGGGCGAAGTCCTCTCCGGCCACGGCTTGGACGTGCTAGCCGGAAACATGGTGATTGAAGTTCGTCCCACCGGCTTGAATAAGGGAGTCGCCGCGCGCACGATATTGGAACGCTACGAAACGGTTCCTGACTGGATCCTTGCGGCGGGCGACGACACCACCGACGAAGATCTCTTCCGCGCCGTTCCCTCCAGATCCCTCACCCTACTCGTTGGCGAGCGCCCCTCCAGCGCCCACCACAGCATCCCCTCCTGCTCCGCCATGCTCGACTGCCTCGAAGCTTGGTACGAGCCCCTCATTCAAGCGACCCGCGCACAACAATGATTCTCGACCACGGGGTGATCGGCAACGGAAGCCTGATTGCCATGATCCATCCGAACACCAGTATCGACTGGTTGTGCCTGCCGCGATTCGACTCCCCATCGATCTTCGCGCGCATTCTGGATGAGAACAAGGGCGGACACTGGCGCTTTTTGAGCGCTGGAAAAGAGCTCAAGGGTGAGATGAAGTACGTGCGCAATACGAACGTCCTGATCACGCGTTTCAAAGAAGGTGATACCGAATGGGAGCTGTTTGATTTTGCGCCGCGCATTCCCGCCGGGCTCACGAATAAGGCTCCTTTGCGCATCATCCGGTTCCTGCGCCCCATCAAAGGCAAACCGCGCCTGACCGCAGATTTCAACCCGCGCCCGGATTACGGCCGCGTGGACCCGACCCTGATCCCTATCGACCATGGAATCATGGTCGACGGCGGACCTGTACCGCTCACATTACACTCCAACGTGCCGGCGCCCTACATCGGTGCCGACCGCGAATTCGTGCTCGACCGCCCACGCTATTTCGTTCTGAGCTGCGACCGCAACTTGGAACCGATCCACCTAGACGAGGTCAACCGCGACCTGGATTTGACCATTGCGGGTTGGCGTCAATGGGTACAAGGCAGCTACCTGCCGAGTTTCGCAGACACGGAAGTCATTCGTTCCGCCCTGTGCCTAAAGTTGCACGCTTACAACGAAACCGGTGCCACCATCGCTGCGGCGACCACCTCGATCCCCGAAGCGGTCGGAGAACCTCGCACCTGGGACTACCGCTTCTGCTGGCTGCGCGATTCAGCCTTCACCGTGGAAGCCCTACGCCGCTTGGCGCACTTCCAAGAAGGGCGTCATTTCATGCAGTTTATCCTGGATGTGGCTGAAGGCGGGCCCCTGCAGCCACTCTATGGTATCGGCGGCGAACGCTTGCTCACCGAGTACGAGCTCGATCACCTGGACGGATTCGAAGGCACCAAACCGGTACGCATCGGTAACCAGGCCTCTGAACAATTGCAAACCGACCTCATGGGCGAAGTCGTTTTGTGCCTGCGCACGCTGCTCACAGACGCGCGCGTGGAACTACCCGACCCCATGGCTTGGATGCCGCTCGTCGAACGCATGGTTCAAGAATCCGTGGACGCCTTTGACGTGCCCGACCTGGGCATTTGGGAGTACCGCGACGGCCCCAAGCTGCATACTTTCTCGCGCGCCATGTGCTGGGCAGCCGCCCACCACGGAGCCGCCATCGCAGCCCACTTCGGCCGCGAAGAGCAAGCCGCTGCCTGGAACGCCCACGCAGAAGTCATGCGCGAGCGCATCCTCAACGAAGGCTACAACGAGGAACTGGGCATGTTCACCCAAGCCTTCGGCGACACCTTCGCCGACGCCGCCAATCTCCTGCTACCCGCCATCGGCCTCATCGACGCCCGCGACCCGCGCTTCATTTCCACCCTGAACGCCTATCGCAAAATCCTAGTCCACAACGATGGCGTCATGCGCTACGTACACGACGATGATTTCGGCTCCCCAAAAAGCACCTTCACCATCTGCTCCTTCTGGTGGATCGAAGCCCTAGCCCTAGCCGGCTTCCTCGACGAAGCCATCGAAACCTTCCACCGCGTATCCTCCTTCGCCAACCCCCTCGGCTTGTTCAGCGAAGACGTGGACCTGGAAACCGGCCGCCTGCTCGGCAACTTCCCCCAGGCCTACACCCACGTGGGCTTGATCAACGCAGCCACGACCATCGGCACGCTATTGCGCGTCCGTGAGAATCGCTTGCACGCTTGGACTTAGGGGGAACGTCGACAGCGTCCGAAACGGCCTGTTATCATGTTTATTGGGGAGAGTTCCGTCGTTTCTGATTGCGCGGCATGGACCTCCTGCTATGACGAACCACCCATCAGCCGTGCCTACCCCCGAATTCCTCCTCCAACACGCTTCATGGGCTCATTCCTTGGCCCGTAGCCTGGTTGGAGAGTCTGCTGCCGAGGACCTGGTCCAGGATACTTGGGTGGCTGCGCTCAAGGCCAAGCCGTCCATGGACCGGCCCCTGAGGCCCTGGCTTGGCACGGTACTGGGCAATTTGTCCAGGCAGCGCTCTAGGGGCGCTTCCCGCCGGCTGGCGCGGGA
>JBLFXY010000078.1:0-13881 GCA_047611645.1 Glaciecola sp. | reverse complement strand
CAAGCTCCCGACCTGGCGCTCGGGAACGCCTTTGGCTATGCGCTGGATCTCTCCGATTCACGCTTGATGGTCGGAGCCCCGGCGGCCAATGGAGGCCAGGGTGCCGCGTACGTATTCGAGTCCTTTGCGGGCCAGTGGTTGTTCACCGTGGAGCCCGAAATTGCGGGTTTGCAAGAGGGCGATTTCGTTGGGGCGGACGTGGACATCCAAACCCCAGATCCGATGGTGGGAGCCATGCGCGATTCTAGCCTGGGTTGGAATGCGGGCGCGGTGCACCGTCTGCAACCCGCACACTGGCAAGCTCCCGAGGTGGTGACCTTCTGTGGTTGCGATGAGGGACCGCAATGCGGATCGGGTGCAGGCAGCGAATTCGGTTGCCTGAACGGAACAGGCAAGGGCGCTCGCATCGGTATCGAGGGCAGCACTTCGGTGAAGAAGGATGATTGGGTGCTGCGCATGGAGAACCTACCCGCCGGGGCCTTTGGGTTCTTTTGGATGGGGGACGCCTCGGTGCGCATGCCCCTATTCGATGGATACCGTTGCGTGCACGGGGGCGTGCAGGGTGTGGTGCGCTGGGCTCCAGGGCGTGCGGACCGCAATGGTGTTCTGCGCACGGGCCCCGGATTGGTGGGCCTTTCCCAAGGTATGGGGGCGACGCTGGTGGCTGGATCCGCATGGTGCTTTCAGGGGGTCTATCGGGACCCTTCCAGCCCCTGCGGCACGGACGTCAATCTGTCCGATGCCATGTGGGTGACGCTGGTGCCCTAATCCGCTGCTGGGAGGCCTGGAATTCACGCTGGAGCCGTCATTGTGGGCGGCAGGCGTTGGGCGTGCGCTGGGAATCCTTATTGCAATTTCCTGCAATTTTGAGCCCCAGGGAGCCAAAAATGCAGGTTTTTACTTCTTGTGGCGTGCTGGGAGTTGACGGGAGAGGGGTTGAGGTGCATAGATCCTCAGCCCGGACTGGGCGTGCAGTCGCCCCCCGGGACCCATAACCATGAGCAAAACCCTCGTCATCGTCGAGTCTCCCACCAAGGCCCGTACCCTCAAAAAGTACCTGGGCCCTGATTTCATCGTGGAGTCTTCCGTAGGTCACATCCGTGACCTGCCCGCCAACGCATCCGAGGTGCCCGCCAAGCTCAAGGGCGAGGCCTGGTCGCGTCTCGGCGTCAATGTGGAGGAGGATTTTCAGCCCCTCTACATTGTGCGGCCCGACAAGAAGGCCAAGATCAAGGAACTCAAAGAGGCGCTCAAGCAGGTCGATCGCCTGCTGCTCGCGACAGATGAAGACCGCGAAGGAGAGGCCATTTCCTGGCACCTTTTGGAGGTGCTCAAGCCCACCATCAAGGTCGAGCGAATGGTGTTCCACGAGATCACGAAGAGCGCGATCATGGACGCTATCAGCAATACGCGCGAGGTGGACTTCAACATGGTGGAGGCCCAGGAAAGCCGGCGTGTGATCGACCGTCTCTATGGGTACGAGATCTCCCCGACCCTGTGGCGCAAGGTACGCCCTAAGCTCAGCGCCGGCCGCGTTCAAAGCGTGGCGGTTCGCATGTTAGTGGATCGCGAACGGGCCCGAATGCGCTTCATTGGGGCGGAATACTGGGATTTGGCGGCTGTTTTCGAAACGGCGGAAGGCCGCAGTTTCGATGCGCGCTTGACCACCGTCGACGGTGTTCGCGTTGCGGTCGGTAAAGATTTCGACCCCGATTCTGGAAAGCTCGTCGGCAAGCGTGAGGTCGTGCACCTGGACAAGGGCACCTCCGAGTTGCTTAAGAAATCCCTCGCGACCGGAGACTTTCAAGTCATCAGCGCGGAGGAAAAACCCTTCACCAAAAAACCTGCTGCACCCTTTACCACCTCGACCCTGCAACAGGAGGGTGGGCGCAAGTTGCGCTTCGAAGCCAAGCGCACCATGCGCGCGGCCCAGCGCCTTTACGAGAACGGTTTCATCACCTATATGAGAACCGACTCGGTGGTTCTCTCCCAATCCGCCATCGACTTGGCCCGCGATGCGGTCACGGATCTCTATGGGGCGGAATACCTGCCCGAGACGCCGCGCACGTACAAAGGCAAGGTCAAAAACGCCCAGGAGGCCCACGAGGCCATCCGTCCCGCCGGCGACGAGGTCGCCACGGTGGATGCGGTGCGCCTGAAGCTCGGCGTGGACGAAGCCAAGCTCTACGAGCTGATTCGCATGCGTACATTGGCTTCGCAGATGAAGGACGCCAAGGGCCGGCGCATGGTGCTCAAGGTGGCCGCCCAGGACGGCACGCGTCAGATCGTGTTCCAGGCCAGCGGTTCCGTGATCGACTTCCCCGGATTCCTGCGGGCTTACGTGGAAGGCGATGACAGCAGCGACGCGCTCGGTTCGGATGAAACCGTGCTGCCGCCCCTCGAGAAAGGCGACAAGGTCAAAGCCAAAGAACTCAACTGCGAGGAGCACCACACCAGTCCGCCCGCGCGTTTGACCGAGGCCTCACTGGTCAAGGCTCTCGAGGAATCCGGCATCGGCCGACCCTCCACCTACGCCTCGATCATCGACACCATCCAGAACCGGAACTATTCGTTCAAGAAGGGCACGGCCCTGGTGCCGACCTTCACCGCGTTTGCGGTGACCGCGCTCCTAGAGCAGCACTTCACGACCCTGATCGATCCCGCGTTCACGGCGCGCATGGAAGAGCAGCTCGACGCCATCGCCCGCGGTGAAGGCGGTCGTCTCGAATACCTGCGTTCCTTCTACCACGGCAACGGAAACCCGGGTTTGAAGCCCTTGGTCGAGAACTCGATCGAGGTCATCGACGCGCGTACCATCTGCACGATTCCCCTGGGCCAAAACGCCGAGGGCCACAACGTGGAAGTCCGCGTGGGACGCTACGGACCTTTCCTCTCCTGTGAGGAAGACTCCGCACCGCTGGCCGAAGACGTGTGCCCCGATGAGGTCGATCTGGCCTTCGCCATCGAGCGCCTCGAAGCCAAAAAACGTGGCGCCGATCCTGTGGGGCAGCACCCCGACACCCAGGAACCGGTGTACGTGAAGACGGGCCGTTTCGGCCCTTACGTCCAGCTCGGCGAAGGAACCGATGACGAGCGCCCCAAGATGGTTTCCCTGCTCAAAGGCATGGATCCCGAAAACCTGCCCTTCGAAACGGCCTTGGCGCTTTTGTCCCTGCCGCGCAATTTGGGCAACGATGCGGAGGGCGAGGAAATCCTGGCCTTCAACGGTCGGTACGGACCCTACATCAAGCGCGGCGCCGACACGCGCAGCCTGACCGCCGAGGACAACCTGCTCGAGATCGATCTCAAGCGCGCCCTCGAACTTTTGGCCCAGGAAAAGCCTGGACGGGGCGGACGCAAGACCGCCACGCCGATCAAAACCTTCGACAATGTTCCCGAACTCGATGGGGGCCAGATCAAGCTGATGGAAGGCCGCTACGGTCCCTATGTGTCCGATGGCGAATACAACGCATCCTTGCCCAAAGGCGCCAAAGCGGAAGAGCTGACGGTCTCCATGGCCATCGAGCTACTGGAAGAGCGTCGCGCCAAGGGCCCGGCGAAGGGGCGTAAGAAAGTAACCAAGAAGAAGGCCGCCAAAAAGAAGACGACCAAGAAGGCCACCACCAAGAAGGCCGCTTCCAAAAAAACGGTCACGAAAAAGGCCGTAACGAAAAAGGCGACGACTAAGAAACCCACCTCCAAAAAGAAGGCTACGAAGAAGGCCGCCAAGAAAGCGACGACCAAGAAGCCCGCAGCCGAGCCCGAAGGCGACAGCAAATAGGGTCCCCGCCCCGCAGGATTTTCCACCGTGCCGCACAAAAACCGTATCGTCCAGGGGGACAACCTCGCTTTTCTCCGGGCTCTTCCCGATGGAATTGTGGATCTGATTTACATCGATCCACCCTTCAACACGGGTAAGAAGCAGACCCGCCGCAACGTGAAAAGCGTGCGCGACGACGCGGGCGGTAGCACCGGATTCAAGGGGCAGCGCTACCGCAGTGAGGAGGGCGAAAGCACAGGCTACAGCGATTCGTTCGACGATTTTCAAGCCTTCCTCGAACCGCGCTTGCGCGAGGCCCATCGGCTCCTTAAACCCAACGGCAGCTTCTTTCTGCACATCGACTACCGCGAGGTGCACTACGCCAAGGTCTGGCTCGATGGCATCTTCGGTCGCGACCACTTTCAGAACGAAATCATCTGGGCCTACGATTACGGCGGTCGCAGCAAAAGTCGTTGGCCTGCCAAGCACGACAACATTCTTTGGTATACGCGCCACGCGAAAAAGTTCACTTTCCACCACGACGCCATGGATCGCATTCCGTACATGGCCCCAGGTTTGGTAGGGAAAGAAAAGGCCGCGCGTGGCAAGACCCCGACCGACGTTTGGTGGCATACGATCTGCAGCCCTACGGGCAAAGAAAAGACGGGCTATGCCACCCAGAAGCCCGTGGGTGTACTCAAGCGCTTCATCAACGTGCACAGCTCTCCGGGCGATTTGGTGTTGGACTTTTTTGCGGGCTCGGGCACCACAGGCCAAGCGGCCGGCGATTTGGATCGCAACTTCTGGTTGGTGGATGAAAATTCCCAGGCCATCGAAATCATGCGCAAGCGCTTGGCCGCATTCGATCCGACCTTCGAAGAGTTGGGTTCGGACGAGGGCGCGTAGGGGCCCGCGGGCCCATGCGCCCAGCGCATTTCGCGGTGTGGGGGTGGGGGTGGCGATTAATGTTTCGGTCCGGACCGCAAGATCCGGAGTGTGCACGGATCTGGAGTCCCCTAGGATTTGGCCTCAACCCCGTAAACGGCCTCGACCGCTAAACTGGGAGCTAGATCATGAACATTTCCATCGCAAGCCGAGTCCAAGCAGCATGCGCCGCTGCGCAGGGGAGCTGGGCAAGATGACCTCGTCCAAAAACACACGGCGCGTGACCGAGATGTGTCGCCTGATCGAGCGCAGCGAGCATGAGCCGAGCTTGGACGTGCTCGCGCATCACGTCGGACTGAGCGCGTTTTACGTACAACGTGTCTTCAAGGAAATCACTGGGATGACGCCCAAGGACTACGCGAAAGCCCACCGGGCTGTCCGCGTCCGGGAGGCGCTTGCGACCCAAAGCAGCGTGACCGACGCCATGTACAAGGCGGGCTACCAATCCTCAGGTCGCTTCTACGGCGAGTCCAATCAAGTGCTCGGAATGAAACCCACGCAGGTGCGCAGCCGGGGTCAGGGGCTCCAAATTCGCTTCGCCGTGGGCGAGTGTTCCCTCGGCTCGATCCTGGTGGCGGCCACATCGGTTGGCGTGTGTGCGATCCTGATGGGCGAGGATCCAGAAGCTCTGATCGAGGACCTGAGCGCACGTTTTTCCTCGGCGGAACTCGTGGGCGGCGACGCGGCCTTCGAGGACACGGTTTCCAAAGTGGTGGGTTTTGTGGAACGCCCCTGGATCCCACTCGATCTCCCCCTGGACATCCAAGGCACAGCCTTCCAGCAGCGCGTCTGGGCCGCCCTGTCCGCGATCCCGCCCGGCAAGACGATCAGCTATGCGGAACTCGCGCAGAGCCTCTCACAGCCCCGAGCCGCCCGCGCGGTGGCCAGCGCCTGCGCCGCCAACAAACTCGCCGTGGCCATTCCTTGCCATCGGGTGGTGCGTTCGGACGGCGGCTTGTCCGGCTATCGCTGGGGAGTGGCACGCAAAGCCGCGCTGCTCTCCCGCGAGCAACAACACGGCAGAAACGAATAGCCGAATAGGGGCAAAGCCACCCACGCGCCCATTTTTCTTCGGACTCCGCCCGCAGAATCCGATACCTTGTGGCCCACGCGCCCGTAGCTCAGCTGGATAGAGCACCGAACTTCTAATTCGACGGCCACAGGTTCAAATCCTGTCGGGCGTACCATTTGCGCTGCACGCCTAGCGGATTTTGCCCGATAAACAAGCGACCCCCGACAGCCTGCTGGCTGCCGGGGGTCGCTCGTTTATCGGATTTATCGGAAGGGATCCGCTAGGCGTGCATGGCCATCATGACTGCAATGCCGGCCGCGTAACCCAGGGCGATGAAGGGCGTCCACTTGAGGTGCGCCATAAAGGTGTAGTGCTCGCGCGCCACGCCCATCAGGGCCACACCCGCCGCCGATCCGACCGACAGCATGGATCCACCGATACCCGCCGTGAGCGTCACGAGGAGCCAGTTGAAGGTGTCCATGTCGGGATCCATGCCCAGCACGGCGAACATGACTGGCACGTTGTCCACGATGGCGGAGAGCACGCCCACGCTCACGTTGGCCCAGAAGGTGCCCATGCCGTCGTACATCGTGGTCGACGCCAGGTGCAGATATCCCAGCTCGGCCAGGCCTCCCACGCACATGATCACGCCGAAGAAGAACAGCAGGGTGTCCCATTCCACGTGGGCCACGTTTTCCAGGGCGTCCATGGGGTTGCCCTTCTTGAAGACCGTGCTGCGGAAGCGGCACCAATAGCCGTACATGAAGTAATAACCCAGGCCCATCATCATGCCCAGGAAGGGCGGCAACCCGAGCAGGGAGTGGAACAGGGTGGCGGTCAGGATGGTGGCCATGAAGAGCAGGATCACGACCAGCCAACCTTCGCCCAGGATGACCTCTTCCTTGACGGGCTCGGGCTTACGCTTGGGGATCGAGAAGTGCATGGCGACCGCGGGGATCAGCCAGCTGACCAAAGCCGGGATGAAGATCGCCAGGAACTGCATGGTCTCGACCTTTTGCGCCTGCCAGACCATCAGAGTCGTGATGTCGCCGAAGGGTGAGAAGGCTCCCCCCGCGTTGGACGCCACGACCACGTTGATGCAACCGATTGCGGTGAAGCGCGGCCGGCCGCGACCCACCGTGACCACCACCGAACCCAAAACCAGCGCCGTGGTCATGTTGTCGGCGATCGGCGAGAGGATGAATGCCAAGCAACCTGTGGCCCAAAACAGCGTACGCAGACTGGCTCCGGAACCCACCAGGATCGCGTTGAGCTTCATGAAAATGCGCCGCTCTTTGAGGGCGTGCACATAGGTCATGGCCACCAGCAGGAACAGGAAGAGCTCGGTGAAGTCGGACAAGTGGTGGGCCACGCGCTCGTTGACCGCCACATCGGGCCCATGGGCCAGGGAAACCAGGATCCAGATGAGTCCGGAAGCCAGGATGACAGGCTTGGACTTTCGAAGTCTGACGAAGTCTTCCGCGACAACCAGAAGATAAGCGAAGCAGAAGATGCCGATGGCCATGTACCCATAGCGGGTCTGGGTCCAGTCTCCTGTGATTTCGGAGGCGGTGGCGAGGAGAGCGAGGGGCGAGAGCATTGCGAACCCGAGGATGGATTTCGGATGGGGGATCGGGGTAGAGCGATCATCCCCATGGGCGATTTGGCCAGGGATTGTGTCCTATGGCGCAATAGTAAACCACCGCCCACGGGCGAGCTTTTTGACCCATTCTTTGAGTCTTCGTCAAATTCTCTGTTGCGACAAGGCCGCTCACCCCGTCGCTGCTCGAATGACGACACCTTGGGCTTGGTTCCCACTGCGCGTGGAACACGGAATCCCCGGATCAGCGTCCGATCAGGAAGCGCAGCTTGTACCAAGCCATGCCCAACCATTCGTGGCTGGCCCAGAACGTGTCGTTTAAGGCCCGCGTCGAAGGCTTGAAGGATCCGAGACGCATGCGCGCGGGCGGCCGAAATGCGGTGGGCGCGGCCAACACTTTCAGTCCGGTTTCCTCAAAGCTGAGCCGAGCCCGCGGCATATGCCAAGCCGTGGTCACCAGCGCGATGTGGTCGATGCCCTGCGCTTTGAGCATGCGTGCCGACAACCGCGCATTCTCCAACGTGTCCGTAGCGCGATCTTCCACCCAAGCTCCCCGGATCCCGAAATCCCGCTCCAAGCAGAGCGCCATGGCCTGACCTCCGCTCACATCATCCTCGCGTTGTTTGCCCGCTGTGACCAGAACCGGCAAGCCACTCTCACGCACCAAATGGGCTCCATAGCGCAAGCGCTGCAAGGTCAAGGCGCCGACACGGCCATCCTGAAACTCCGGCGCATAGGGCAAGAAGTCTCCCCCCAGAACGACAACAGCTCCCACTCCCGCGGGCAGGGGCCCTTGGATCGCCGGATCATGCTGCAGGCTCCCGATGGCCCCAGAAGCCAGATAAGGAATGCTCGCCAGCAAGAGCAGCGCAGCGGCTCCAAAGCGCAAGGTCCGTCCAATGCGCGGCCAACGCCCTTTTACCAACCAGCCCACACACCACATCGAGAAGAACAAACCAGGCGGCAGCACCGCGGTCGATAGAATGATTTTGATATAGGCCAAAGCAAATCCAAGCGCGCCACAACACCCTTCTGAGGAAGCGTATCCTGGGCGCGTTCCTAGGAGTCTAAAATCACCGTACCCGAAACGCCTCCCAAATTATGAAGTGTGGGGGATTGGGACACAACAAGGCCAAATTCGCATCCAATCGCCCCTTCCGCACGAATCGCACCACATGAATCGCACCACTTTACTCTTCAGCTTGCTCACCCTGCCGCTCCTATCCGCATGCAATCTCGGCAGCGGGGTGGAAGTCGCAAAGAACGAAACACGCCTGCTCTACGACCTCAATGTCAAAACCCTGGAAGGCCAAGCCGTGGGCCTCGATCAGTACCGCGGCAAGGTAGCACTGGTGGTCAATACGGCCAGCAAGTGCGGCTACACTTCGCAATATGAGGGCCTGCAAGAGCTTCAAGAGCGCTTTGGGGACAAGGGGTTTGTAGTGCTTGGGTTCCCCAGCAATGACTTCTTGGGACAGGAACCGGGCACTCCGGCAGAAATTCGTGCCTTTTGCACGGAGGAGTTTGGTGTGACCTTCCCCATGTTCGAAAAAGTCGGGGTCAAGGTCGGCGCCGGCCAAAGCGAAATCTATCAATTGCTAGGCGAGTCCGCCGGCACCCTGCCCAGCTGGAACTTTGGCAAATACTTGGTCGATCGAAAGGGCCAGGTCGTGGAGTTTTTCGGAACCAAGGTACGGCCCACGGATGAGGTCATTACCAGCGCGATTGATCGCAGCCTTTCCGGTGCGAGCACGGAACCGATTACGGCCTCCATGGACGTCACCGGTCCGCTGCTGGCACTCGAGTCCAATTACGCCGACTTCCCCAAAACCGCCCTGGCGGGCTCCAAGACCCTGGCTCTCAACGGGGATGCCCTTTGCGAGTGGGGCCTGCTCGGGTTCAACCTGTACCGCGGGGCCTTGTACGTGGAGCGAACCAGTGAGGACGCCAAGGAGCTGATGCTGATGGACCAAACCCTGATGGTCTACTTGCACTTTGTGCGCTCCTTGAGCAGCTCCCAGTTGCAGGATGCCTTCCGCGCTTCGGCGAACTTTCAGATGGGAGAAGACAGCGCCCAGGAAGCCAACTTGCAATCCCTGTTGGGCTGGATGGTGGATGTGACGAAGGGTGATGCTATGGCCTTCGTCGTGGACGATGCCCAGGCCTTGGTGGGGTACGTCAACGGCAAACCCATGGGCAAGATCGCGGACCCGAACTTCGGCAAGCTCTTCATTCAGCTTTACTTGGGCAGTCAACCTCCCACCGAGGCTCTTAAGCAAGGAATGCTGGGCCTCTAGCGGCTCAGCATGCGAACTCGGTGATAGGGCAAACAGGCGCGCAGCAGAGCGCTTGAAAATCTAGCGCAGGCCTAATAAGCCTGCGCTAGGATCTTAGGACTGAGCACATTCCTCAGTCCAGTTGGAGGAGCTTCGGGAGCGAGTGTTGCCGGTAGTCAAAAATGCGCCGCAGCTCCGGTTGCACGAGTAGCTTCTCAATCAACTTGCCACCTGGTACCGCATAATCCACGTGGTCGCCAATGAGTGTGCCGCTGCCTTGGGCCTCGAACGTGTGCAGGTGGATCCAGCGCCTGTAGGGGCCAACCAATTGCTCGTCGATGAAGGAGTGGGGCGGATTCCATTCACGAATGAGGCTGCGCCATTTCGTGGGCATGCCACGAACTTTGAGCGCATAGTCCAGCACGGTGCCCTCCTCGATTTCGGGGGTCGAACAACCCACGATGCGAAACTGCATCCACGGGGGAGTGATCGCTTCCAGGTTCTCGGGGTCGGCAAAGAATTCGAACACTTTGCCATGGGGTAATTCTATGTATTGCTCCCGATCCAATCGGAAAGGGGTGGCAACCGATCGGGACTTGTCTGCGAAGTTCATGGGATGGGGTGGGGGTCAGGTGGTGTGGTTTGTGGAGCGTAGTCCGTTATGGGTCGTGCTTTCCTCAACCTCGCCCATTGTTTGAGCTATGAGCCCCTACGGGAAAGCCGGAACACCATTCAAACAGGTACTAGAGGCCCGGATTACGCTGTTCCGGATAGGTCGGGTGCCGCGCAGAGACTTAGCTCTGCGTAATGCTCTTGAGTTCCAGCTCGAAGGAGCCCACCTGCTTGCTTCCGATCATAAGACCGATACCGCGGATCCTGGCAGGGTCGAGAGCGGGCGCATCACGAATGGAGCGGCCGCGCCACTTCAATTCGAAAACGGAGAGCGGCATTTCCACGTCCACCCACTCACCTTCGATCGTCGGAAATTCCGCCTGGTAGCTAGCAACGCTGAAACCGCGTTCTGTTCGGAACCGCAATTGGTATATCTTACCATCGCCGCGTACACGCAATGTGACCGATTCAGCGCCCTCCATTGTTCCCGGGGCGACAGCCCGACGAACGCTGGCGAAGCCTCCATTGTTCTCGATCGAAAGATTCCCGGCGAATGAACTGGTCCCTTGCTTTGTGGTCCGCATGCGACTGGCTGAGCGGCCACCCATCACGGAATCATCCACGGTGCGCCAACGTTGGGCTTCGGGCTCATCAGTAAAATCGATCATGGGTTGAAGGGCTCGTTTGACGGGATATTGGACTTCGAAATAGCGCTTGCTGCCCCCGACCATTGGGCCGTTGTAGACCATCGTTCGCAGGGGGCCATCAGCGGTCCATTCGGGGTTTGCGCGCAACCAATCTTCAAGCCGCGCGGTGGTTTGGGCCACAGTCGTGCGGGTATCAAAGCCTCGCATGCCTGCACTCAGGATCAGCTGGGCAGGAATGTCAACGACTTGGACTTGACCCTCGTCATTGGCTTGACCGACTTGCTGGGACTTGTAAAGGAAACCCATACTGGATTGGGCCATACGGTCTTCGCCGACCGTGTAGCTCATCTCTACCGGGGCCGTCATCGGAATGTCTTGGCTCTTGATGTGCCCAAACAGTTTGAAGAAGGCGCCGTTTGAGCCGGACCTTTGGATGGTCGTTTGCGCCATGCGATAGGCCGGGTACTCCTGGATTTGAATTTCGCCCACAGGGGTCCACTGGGGGAAGCCCTCCGGAATGCCGGCTTCCAAAACGGGCTCAAAGCGCAGATCGGAGATGACCGCGGGCAGCTGCTTTTGAAGCCAAGCCGCACCATCGTTGCCCGCGAGAAGGGCCTCAAAGCGCACACCCGTTTGCAAGCGCTGGATTCTTGCGCCGTTCTCCGAATCCGGACCCAGCATTTGAATCGCGTTGCGCAGACCGAGCTCGAGACTGTCCAGTACCGAAGGGCCATCCGCCTCGACTTGCGCAGCCTCCTGCAGGGCGAATTCAAGGGCCACGGCGGCCTGAATTCGGACGGGCTCACCAGCGGTCGTGGCGGGGATGAGGGCTATGGCAATCGAGAGTAGATTCATTGGATTCCGGGTCAGGTGTCTAACTGCTAGTTCGCACTCCAGCCGGGCCTGGATGCACGGGATAGGATGAATCCCCAGGCTCGAGCAGGCAAAAAAACCGTGCGCGGGCTACCGGGCAGCCAAAATGTCAGCCACACCCAGTCCGGAGCCCCCATCTCTCGGCTGGCGGAGTCGCCACCGTCATGTCGGACGTGTGCTCTCGTAAAGAGCCTACGTGCATGGAATCCGGCGCCTTGCTGTGCCATCTGCCGACGGCCCGGCGGGCAAGCCCTGATTTTGGGGCCGCCTGCTGGCCGTGTCGGGCCGGTGAACCGTCTCCAATCGCTGGCGCACATGCACTACCGCATGGCCTTGGAGATCATGTGCTGAATGAACCCGTGCCTATCTCGGGTACGGCAACCGCCGCCCGGTGAGGAATGTCACCTTGCGCCGAATGGGTACAGCAACCCGGTCGCCCACCAACTTTTAGAGCCACCTTGGAGGGCGCATGGGATTACCTGCCTACGGCCACCATCAAATGCTTGCTGTTCTGGCAAGGGGCAGGCCTTTAGGGGGTCCTTGAATCCCAGCTGGATGAACCCCGCTGCTTGAAAGCAACCCGACCCTCGAAGCTGCTGAAGTGCTTCCTGCGCGAGCCTGGGCTTTGAATTTGGTTTGAGAGTCCAGCGGATGGAATCTGATGAAAGCCGGGATCTATGTCCTGCTTGGCACGCTTGCGTTGGGCACGGCCCTTCTTGGAGACCTACTTCTTTGCGGCTTTCTTTGTGGCCTTTTTCTTTGTCGCTTTCTTTTTGACAGCCTTGGGCTTCTTAGCGGCCTTGGTAGGTGTTGCGGATTTCTTGGTCGGCGCCGGGGCCTTCTTGGAACCCGTTTTTTTTGTCAAAGCTTTCTTGGTCGAACCTTTCTTGCTGGAAGCTGCCTTGGTGGTGGTGGCTTTCATTTCCTTGGCGGCCGCTCTCTTTACGGAAGCCTGCTTGCCCATGCGCTTCTTGCCGGCCTTCTTCTGCGCCGCTTTCTTTTTGGCGGACTTGTCTTTGGTGGCTAACTTCTTTGCGGCCTTTTTCTCAGCCGACTTCTTCTTCGAACCCGCCTTGGTCTTCGGCTTGCCCGTCGCCCGGGGCTCCAAGGAGCGAATATGGTCGACGCTCGCCTGGAACCATTTGGCCGCTTCGGCAGTGCGCTGCAGCAGACTGTCCGGAACGTGCACGTAACCCCGCATCGTCGCGTTGTTCTGAATGACCGGCCCCGAACGATGCTTCTTCACAAACACTTCCTGCTGCTCCTGACCCAAGCGCATGACCAAGCCCCCTTCCTTGGTCATGAAACTAAACATGTGCCCATTCAACGAAGTATAGGCAGTAGCCCTCCCCTTGATTCTAAACTCAGGCTGGGTGGCAACGAGTTCCTCGTAGAGCTCGCGTGTTTTGTTTTTCTCGTCCGACATGAACGGAGTATATCGCAGCGCAAGCCCCCCTGGTAGATAGACCTTCCAAAGGGGCAGTTTCGAAGGAGGGGCGGGAAGGAGCAGCGAGCTGAGGGGCGAACATATCGACTGCGCCGATCGCATCTCCAATTCGGACGGTCAAGTGCTGGTACACCCCATGATTGGCAAGTCCGCCAAAAGACGGGACCCAAAGCAACGAAGTCGTGGAGCCAATCGTCGGAGCAGTAAAATCAAACAATGCCTGACCATAGGCAGCGAGAGGCTTGACGCTCATCCAGATGTCCTGGGGAACAGGCACGGAGGCTGCCAGATTAATCGTCTGCGTCCATATCGTCGCATTGGGAATACCAGGGACTGTGTAGGAGGCGATGAGAGGTCCAGGCCCGCCGGAGCCAAGGTGCTCATAGAAACGAATCTCAGCAGAGTATGGTCCGCCGCTATCGCTGAAGGCGAAGACGGTGAAAGTAAAAGACACGAGGTTCCCAGCTGATGCCAGGTGCAAGTCGTCGCCCACCTCCATCTCATAGCCATCGCCGTACCATCAGTATGATTCGGGGAGCTTCTCGTAGACCGGGGTTCCGATCGTTCCCGGACTGGAGTCCATGGGGAACTCTGGCGGAGTCTCCTCCGGTGCTTGAGCGAGTGCCGTTCCAGCACCGAGCAGCAAGAAGGGCAAGGCGGGCAAGGGCGTTGGTGCATAAACCTCTCTCTGCTGGGCTCCAAGCCGCGG
>JBLFXY010000077.1:0-13883 GCA_047611645.1 Glaciecola sp. | reverse complement strand
GCCAGTCGCCAGGCAGGTTACGGCGGATGTTCCGCCCTTCTTCCAGGTCGCTCTGAATAAGTGCAAGCACGGTCTTGCCGGCAGGCTTACCCGTTCCTTCGTGGATCAGGCGCCAGAGGGCTCGGCGTTGCAGCGGACCGGCCAGGCGGGTCAGATCCTTCCGAGCGATGACTCCACCCTGCAAATTGTGTCGGCCCAACGCTTCCGTACCGGGAAGGGGAGACCAGCTCAGATGCAATGTGCGCTCGGCAAGTTCCTCTTCAAGACCTTCCACGGCCTTAGCAAAGGCACGTAGACCGTCCATTCCGCCGGGAGTGCCGGCGAATTCAGGTAGCAAGCCCTGACGGACACGGCTGCGAGTGAATTGATCACCAGCATTCGAAGAATCATCGCGCCAGGCGACACCTTCGCGGCGCAAGATTTGGCGGACCTCTTCTCGGCGCAATGCGCCAAGGGGGCGGACCACCTCAATTTTGGGCTCTCCTGCCAGGGCGAAGCGGGCTTTGGGCCCGGTCAAACCAGCCAACTCGGAGCCGCGCATCATCCGCATGAGCAAGGTTTCCAAGGCGTCGTCATCATGGTGACCGGTGAGGATCACATTGATGCCGGCTTCTCGGGCTTCCTTTCCAAGGGCGCCATAGCGCAGCTTGCGGGCCTTGGCTTCCAGATTGGAATCTTCGGGGTCGAGCTCGATATGGGTGCGTGCGAAGGGCACTCCCAAGCGAGCGCAGAGCCTGGCGCAGAAGATACTGTCTTCGCGGGATTCCTCACCGCGCAGGCCGTGCTCCACATGCATGGCCAGGATTCGGGGGCGAGGAACCGCCCGGGCGACCAGATTAAGCAGGAATACGCTATCCGCTCCGCCCGATAGGGCAATGAGGACAGCTTGATTAGGTCCGAGTTCGGAGGCTAGGGCCATTTGGGCCCAGCGATCCGCCCAGGGGTAGGACGATTGATCTTTGGAGGATTGCACGAGGAATAAACCTTATCGGTGGGGGGGAACCGAGGGAATAAATGGAGTGCGGTTCGGGGGGAATTCGCAGCTCCGCTTGATGCCATCGGCCCGGATCGCTACTCTCGGTCGTCTTTTATGGGATTCCTGCCCCTTAAAGATTCTGCCCACTCTCTGGCTCTCTAAAAGGCTTCGGCCCAGCAAGAGTATATGCGGGCATAGCGTCATCCCACTAGTGGGAAACCCTGGCTAACGCCATCTCTTTTCGCTCTCAGTACCATGCGTATCGCAATCAACGGATTCGGCCGGATCGGCCGCAACGTCTTCCGTATTCTTCAAAACACTCCTGGCTGTGAGGTCGTCCATATCAACGATTTGACGAGCCCCGAGACCCTGGCCCACCTTCTCAAGTACGACTCGGTCCATGGCCGCTTCGACGGAAAGGTCAAAGCGGGCAAGAACTCCATCACCGTGAACGGGAATAAGATCTCGATCACGGCGGAGCGCGACCCGGCGAATCTGCCCCACGCTGCCAATAAAATCGACTTCGTGGTGGAAGCCACCGGGGTTTTCGCCACCCGCGAAGCCTGCAGCAAGCACTTGGACGCGGGCGCCAAAAAAGTTCTTCTGACCGTTCCGCCCAAGGACGAAATCGACGCCATGGTCGTGCTCGGGGTCAACGAGGGCAGTCTCAAGGCTACCGACCGCATCATCTCGAACGCCTCCTGCACGACGAACTGCCTGGCGCCCATCGCCATGGTGCTCGACGACGCTTTCGGCATTGAGTATGGCCTGATGAACACCGTGCACGCTTACACCAACGATCAACGCATCCTGGACCTGCCCCACAGCGATCTGCGACGCGCTCGCTCTGCGGCGGTCAACATCATCCCTACCAGCACGGGTGCCGCCCGCGCCGTAGGCAAGATTCTGCCCAGGCTGGCCGGCAAGCTGGACGGTGGTTCCATGCGCGTTCCGGTCCCGAACGGCTCCATCGTGGATTTGACCGTCAACCTCAAGAAGAAGGCCACTGTGGAGTCGGTCAACGCAGCCATGCAAGCGGCCGCCAAGAAAGGCCCCCTCAAAGGCATCCTGGCTTACTCCATCGACCCGCTGGTTTCTTCCGACATCATTGGCGATCCGCACAGCTCGGTCTTCGATAGCCTAGCCACCCAGGTTATGGGCTCCAAGATGGTCAAAGTCCTCTCCTGGTACGACAACGAGTGGGGTTACTCCAACCGCGTCGTCGACCTGATGCGCTTCTCCCACAAGCTAAAGGGCAAAGGCAAGGGCGCGGCCAAGAAAAAGGCCCCCGCAAAAGCTTCCAAGTAGAGTTTTCGCTCCGCTAGCAAATACTGCCGGTCGCCCCAGGGTAGCCGGCAGTTCTTTTATGCTACTGCCCCCGTTTCCCTTCTAACGTCTGTTTCTTCGACATGAGCCTTCAAGCCCCCTCCCTGCAAAGTCTCGCCCTACAGGGCAAAACCGTTCTCATTCGCGTGGACTTCAACGTGCCCCGGGACGAACAGGGCCGCATTACCGACGATACGCGCATACGCGCCGCCTTGCCGACCTTGCGCGCCGTTCTTGAGGCCGGCGGGAAGCCCGTCCTTTTGATGCATTTGGGACGCCCCAGCGGCCAAGTGGTCGAGGACCTGCGCGTGGGAGCGATTGGAGAACGGCTGGCCGAATGTCTCGGAGCGCCGGTGCAAACCTTGCAGGATTCGACGGGGGACAAAGTGCGGGAGGCCATTCAGTCTGCCCCCGTACAGACCGTGATATTGCTTGAGAACGTGCGCTTCCACGCGGGCGAAACCAAGGGCGATGCGGAACTTTCCAAGGCCTACGCCAAGCTCGGCGACGTGTTTATAAACGACGCGTTTGGCGCCAGTCACCGGACGCACAGTTCGGTTTCAGGCATTGCGAACTACCTGCCCTCGGCGGCCGGCTTGTTGCTCGAAAAAGAGGTGCAAGCCTTTGGCCGCGTGCTCCACAACCCGACCCGTCCCTTCGTGGCCATCCTGGGCGGCGCCAAGGTCTCCGACAAACTAACGGTCATCGAAAATCTGATCGACAAAGTGGATGTTTTGCTGGTGGGCGGCGGCATGGCCTACACCTTTCTGGCGGCTCAAGGCCACACGGTCGGTAGCAGCCTAGTGGAAGAAAACCAGATCGGTCTGTGTCGAGCGGCACTCGCAAAAGCCCAGGAGAAGGGTGTCCGCTTGCTCTTGCCGCTAGATCACGTGGTGGCGGATCGCTTTGCAGCCGATGCCGAAGTTGCGGTTTGCGACGTGGACATTCCGGAGGGGCGGATGGCGCTGGATATCGGCCCTAAAACCCAAGCCCTATACGCCAAAGAGGTCGAAGCGGCACAGACCGTCGTTTGGAACGGCCCGATGGGCGTCTTCGAAATGGAAGCTTTCCGTGCGGGCACGGCTGCGGTAGGTCAAGCCTTGGGTCGCTGCACCGGTTACACGGTGGTGGGCGGTGGCGATTCCGTGGCTGCCATTGGCATGCTTGGTTTACAGGACAACGTGGACCACATCTCCACAGGTGGGGGAGCCTCGCTGGAACTTCTGGAAGGCAAACGTTTGCCGGGCATCGCAGCCTTGGGCCAAATCTCGTAAACACACGGTCGTTTTATGGTGTCCAGACCCCCTTTTCAGCAGGTTCGCCCCCGCGCGTCCCAAAATCGGGCAGCGGGGATTGCACGTCGGGCTAGATCCATGGTGCTGGAGCCCCATACAATAACGGCATGAGCTCTCGTCCCACTCTGATCTCCCCGTCCCTACTCGCTTGCGATTTTACCCGCCTTGGCGAGCAGGTCCAGGCGGTCGAAGCCGCTGGCGCCGATTGGCTGCATGTGGACGTTATGGACGGCCACTATGTGCCCAACTTGACCCTGGGTCCGCCGATCGTGAAAGCTGTGCATGGCGTGGCCAAGCAGCCCTTGGATGTGCACCTCATGGTGACCAACCCCCTGGACCTGGCCGGCGCTTACGCCAAGGCTGGAGCCCACGTGCTGACCTTTCACTGGGAAGTGGCGGGCAGCATGGCAGGAGCTCGCGAAATTGTGCAAGGCTTCCGGGATCAAGGGATTCAGAAGGTCGGTATCGCCGTGGACGGCGGCACACCGGTCGAGCCCATCGCCGAGATCCTCGGAGAGGTCGACCTGGTCCTGATCATGAGCATTCAAGCCGGATTTGGCGGGCAGAGCTTTCAAGAAGCCCAGCTCGATAAAGTCCGCTGGGTGCGCGCCCAAGGTTTCCAAGGCTACTTGGAAATGGACGGGGGCATCGGACCCAGCAACGCGCACTTGTGCCGCGCGGCCGGCGCCGACGTACTCGTCGCGGGAACCGCCGTTTACAAAGCTCCCGATATGGCCCAGGCTATACGGGATATTCGTGGCGAGTCCGGCAGTTCAAAATCTTCCAAAATACGCAGCGTAGAAGCTCCCAGTAGCTAAATTAAGGATCCCCTAACATGGCGGAGAACGTGAAAAAGGACAATAAAGCGAAGGACGACCCAACGGCCCAAGACCCTAATGGCGGACGGCTATCCCGGCTGCGCTTTCGCAAGCGTGATGTGCCGGGTGGCCTTTGGCTGAAGTGCGAGAGCTGTGAGTCCATCATCTTCCGCAAGGATCTGGAGGCAAAGGGCTTTGTTTGCCCCAAGTGTGGCTTCCACTTCACCTTGCCCGGCGATCGTCGCATCCAAATGACTATGGATGAAGGCACCTGGGAGGAAATGTACGCGGACCTCACATCCTTGGACCGCTTGAGTTTCACCGACACCGTTCCGTATTCGGACAAGGTCGCTCGTACGGTCAAGCGCACCGGAAAGAAGGACGCACTGATTTGCGGCAAGGGCGAGATACACGGTCGGCCCTGCGTCTTGGCCGTCTTGGATTTCACTTTCATGGGCGGCTCCATGGGCGAGGTCATGGGCGAAAAAATATCCCTGGCCGCCGACGTGGCCAGGGTAGAAAAATTACCCCTGGTGATTTTTACCAGCTCCGGTGGAGCTCGTATGCACGAGGGCGTTTTATCGCTCATGCAAATGGCCAAAACCTGTGCGGCTCTGGCTTCGCTCAATGAAGCGGGCGGTTTTTCCGTGTGCATCATGGCCAATCCGACCACAGGCGGCGTGACCGCTTCCTTCGCATCGGTTTGCGACCTCACCCTGGCGGAGCCTGGGGCCCTGATCGGCTTCGCAGGTCCGCGCGTGATTTCGAGCACCCTAAAGATTGAGCTGCCGCCGGGCTTCCAACGTGCGGAGTTCTTGCTCGGCAAGGGCCAGCTCGATGCGATCGTGACCCGCGACGAACTGCCGGCCACCCTGGCGCGCTTGATCGACTACGGTACCAGCAGCTGGGCCAGTTATGCGGGTCGTGGTCAGGCCAGTCAATCCGCTGGCATGAAGCGCTTGCCCGGGGGCGAGCCGGGTTCCAACCAGGAAGGAACCGCTGCAGGTTGACCTGGTGTGCCGCTAAGGCCCCCAACCGTTTGCCGGTTAGCCAATAAGAAAGGAGCCCACCCCGCAAAGGGTGAGCTCCTTTTCCTTTGCCCGACGCAAACACTTGAAAGGGAGAAGTGGTCCCGAGCCGCTTCCCAGAGGTGCGGATCCAATGCCGTTACCTGAAATCAGCTCCCAGACTTTGGCTGGTCGATGCCCCTCGTAGTGCCCTTTTTGGGGGCCTTACGCTGCACTTTGACTTTGGATTTCTGGTTGGGCGCCTTGGCGTCCCGTTGGCCGGTCGGTTTCACCGTCGAGGGTTCTCCGTTCGGCTTTCCTTGGGTTTGATTAGGGCGTTGATTCTGAGTCGGGGCCGATTGCCCAGCTGCTTGACCTTCCGCGCCTTGCACGCTTGCGTCCCTAACGATTACCCGGTTCCCGGACGTGAAGCTTTTCAGGGCAGCGGCCTCGCTAGAATCGAGAAGATTGTCATGGTTCAAATCGAACCGCCTCTGCAGATTCAAACGCGTCTCAGCCCGTTGGCGGTCGGTTTGCAAGCATTTACGCTCCGCTGGATCGAGCAATCCATTGCGGTTGCTGTCGTACTTGCCAAGCATTTTTTTGCGGCGGTTGGCTGCAAATTCTGCCCGAGCCCTGGACATCTCCGCCGCATCCAAGCGAGCGTTGTCGTTGTCATCAAAACGCTTCAATAGCCCTGCTTTCAAGCCCTTGCGTATCGCGGTTTCCCTGCGTGCCACGCTGGCTTCCTTGGGGTTGAGCTTGCCATCTAAATCGGTGTCGAACCTCGCCAGGATTTCGCCCGGGGTCAAGGTTCGAGCTTGCTCCAACAGGGAGGGCACCCGCAATTGAATGCTAGCCTCCATGATAGCAATGGGTTCGCCAGAAACCGATTGGGCGCTCTGGCCGATGAAACTCACAACGCGCTGGGGACTGGACCGAACCTTAGTCACTGCTCGTGCAGGGACTTTGGTGCGGCTGGTAGTCTTAGCGCGGGCAGCAGTTCGGCTGCTAGCGGATGAACTTTGCTCGATGCCGGTGTGACCTAAAGTCTCCAAGCCCCACGCTTGGGCACCCGGGGAGATCAGGAGAGCAAAAACGAAAGTGGTTGCGTACTGCAGCATCATAGGAGAGTGGGTTGTGGCTGGCTCCAAGCTATGTCAAACCTGGAGCACAACTGTTTCCGTTGATTGTATCGGGCCCCTCGTCCCGACTTCCAATGAGGTTTTGCCGCAGCTCAAGAATGCGCGGGTGATTCTTAATAAAATTGCACCGACGCATGCATAGGCGACCTCGCATTCTCGAGGACGGTTCCGAAGCGAGCCGAATCTACGCGCAACCAGAAATCGACACCTAGCAAAGAAGCGCCGCGTGGCGCACGCGCTAGGCCCCGGGGGCGCGCAGGTGCATGACCCACGAATCGAAGGCACCCTTGCCTTTACCGCCGGACATGCGCGATAAGCTAGCTCCCAGTTGATTGAGCCACAATAAAGGGCGGCTCAACACTCCGCCCAACTTCTTCTCGTTCACGTGCATGACCTGGGGCACGGGGTAGGTCAGCTGATAAGCGGACCCGCGGATGAACTCATATCCTCGTGCTTCCAAGGCTTCGCGCACCCAGCTTGCCGATTTTGCATTGAGCTCCCGTACGGGCAAGAGCGGGTGGCTCTTGCGTCGCTTGCGGAAGCCCTTGGATTCGAGTTGGATGTCCCCGATGACGAGCGTGCCGCCAGGTGCCAAGGTTGCGCAAAGCCCATCCAGCCAAGCTTCGCTATCCGGAGCGAAGCTGATCACGCCGCTGGAGATGACCCAGTCATACGGCGCTTCGCCCGGCTGGGGGAAGGGCGGAACATCTCCAAATCCGACACGCCCTTCGCACTCCGTTATGCCTTGGGCCTGGGCGTTGCCTTCCGCGATGCGGACCATCTCCGGGCTCGGGTCAAACAGATACAGAGACGATCCGGGGAAACACTTGGCGGCCTCGATACCGACCCAGCCCGCGCCAGATCCAAAGTCCAGAATTCGTGAGGCCGAATCGGGGCGTCCATAGAGAGCCACAAAGCGTCGCATCCAGCGGAAGTGAGCGTAACCGGGTGCGCCTGGGACCCCGTCCCAGCCCTTGGCGTTTTGATCAAATTTAGCGGTGGTCGTCTCCGGAGACATAACCTCCTGGAGTCGGCGTAGGAGGAACACTTGACCACTCCCGCCACCTTCGGAGAGCTTGGCGCTGGCGCCCACGGTCCTGCGCTGAATGCGTTCGCCCTGACCATCGTAGAGCGCGACAGCGTGAAATTGCGGCCACAGGTGATTGCGCAAGCGGGCCAATTCGGAATCGGAGGCCTTGGATTCGAGCAATACAAACACCGCACCACGGTCACCGGTACAGGCATTCAGCGCGGTTTCCTGCAGACCTGTAATAGCGGCCGCCGAATCCGCAAAGACGGCCCAGGCGTGCTCGGAACCCGAGTCGACCCCCATAGCTCGAACGCTTTGCAGGTCGATTTGAGAATCCTTCAGAACGGCATCGAAGGTGGCTTGCAAGCTGGGGGAGGGGCTGGGCTGACTCATCGCATGCAAAGATAAAGGGCTCACCGTGCTTTTGCTCGTTCCCTGTCCACGATTCACCTCCCTGGGCCCGGATTCGCAGTTTTTGCCATGGCTTTCCAGCCGATTCGGTGGTCAGTGACCTCTACCGCGCCTGCGCGAGCGTGAGGATCCGCGCCGGCTTGCGCCACCACCGACGTTGCCGGAAGACCCGCGGCCACCCAGCTCGGGGTACGACTTGTCCTCGCGCAGGGCCGTGGAAATGGCATAGGTCGGGGTCTCGGATGCGCAGAAAACCGTGTGCATGACCGTCTTTTCCAGGCCATGATTGGGCAAGAGCAGGGCGTCGCCTGGTCCGAGAATAAACGCATGTCCCGCATCTGCGCAGAGGGCTGTAAATTCGGGGGCCGCGTGAATCAAACCTGACAGTTCGCCGCCACCAGGGCGTGCCAATTCCCGGCGTAGGCGTGGGAAGCGTTTGCCGAGGGCTACCAGGCGATCGAATGCCGCCGGTTTGGGTGCCAGCTTTTCGCGGACCCAGGGCAGGTCTCCATCCCCGAGATACTCCAAGAATTCGCGAACCAGATGACAGAGTTCGTCGATGCTCAAGGCCAACCAGGCGGTGCGCCCAGCAATTTGCGTGTAGAGCACGCCTCGCTGGCCGCCCTCCAAGGGCTCCTTAAATCCGTCGTGGTGCCACAGGGCTCCTCCACCGGGTGCGTTGAAGTATGCGATGTGCTGGGTGGGCAAGACGGGGCCCCCGATCCAACGCTGCAAGCGCTCGTGCAACCACGGGTCGGTGCGCATGGTTCGCGCATCGGGCATGAGCAGCTCGGCGACTTCGGTGACGAGCCGATGCCGTTCGATGTCGCGGCTGGCATCGTCCGAGCCCTCTTTGCCGAAGGCGAAACGCAAGCGCAGCGAAGCGTCCGACTTATGGTTGGATAGCTTCCCCAGCTTGGCCCATAGGTCTTGGTCCTCACCCAGCTTGATGCGTTCGAGGTCCCGGGTGGATTCGTGCAAATGCATATTGCTCCCGGGCGCGAAGGTTTCTCCCAGTCGATCGATGTACTGGCCCATAAACGCGCGCAGACCTTTTTTACCAGCCAGCGTTTGGAAGCGGGTCCCGGCCTGGTCCTCGCTTTCTTGTGGCTCCAAAAAACCAGGCAGTAGGATCGGTTTGGCTTCAAACCAGCGCTCGTCCAATAGCACTTCGGGGGGATGATCCTCGCGTTGGACCGCAGCTTCAGGTTTCAGGATCAACCAATCTCCGTGGTCGGCCCCCCTGCGCTTCAGGCTGAGGGTTTCTTGGATCCAGGGTTTGATGGCCAAGAATTCGTTGGCCTCCTCATCGCCGTGTAGGGAAATGATGGGGGACGCGCCGGGGATTTGGGTCCGGTCCGGGGCCGCGAGCACGTCGTGGAAAATGCCAGGGGGCACGGGGGTGGTTTCCATGGGGGCATGGTACCCGCAACCCGGGCCAAAAATTTGGAAGATCTCTAGAGTCGGGAGCCCGATCAGTCCAGAGCCCGTACACTTCTGGCCAAGGCTTCGGACCCTGGTTCGGGCCTGCCTGTCGCCATGAACCTCTCGATCTCCACCCCCCTCTCCGGACCGGACACCCCCGGCCTCACCCTAAGGGTTCTGGGCGTTCCGCTGGACCTGAATGCGGATGAAGCGGAGCTGCGGCAACTCGCTCTGCGGCAGGCAGGAGTTCAGGAGCAGGACGTGCGATCCATCCATTGGGTCCGACGTTCTTTGGACGCGCGGCGCAACCGTGGCATCCTGCGTTATGTGTGTCATGTGGATTTGGTAATGCGCTCCAATCGCAGCACAAGCGTTCTCAAAAAAGCCATGCGCACCGGCAAAGTTCGCGAAGCTCCCATACAGGACACACTGCGGCTTGAACATGGGCCCGCTCTGGACCGCAATAAATCCGTCGTTGTCGTGGGCAGTGGACCCGGTGGTTTCTTTGCCGCTTTGACCCTGGCCTTGAACGGCAACAAGGTCACCATGATCGAGCGCGGTTCCGTATTGGAGGGACGCCACAAGAAGCTCGTACCCTTCCATCGAGGAGGCGCCCTAGACCGCGACACCAATCTCCTTTACGGAGAGGGTGGAGCGGGAACCTACTCGGATGGAAAACTTTATACACGTGTGCAGGATTCCCTGGAGCTCGCGATTCTGGAGGAGTTGGTTGCAGCCGGAGCCCCCGAAGGCATTCTCTTTGACGCGCGCGCCCACATTGGAACGGATCGATTGCATCGTGTTCTGCCCGCATTGAGAGCTCGCCTGATCGAAGCGGGCGCCAGTATTTCCTGGGACACACGCTTCGAAGGGCTGGTGCTGCGAGGCAAGCAAGGGCAGGGCAGCGAACAACGCGTCTCTGCGGTGAAAACTAGCCGTGGAGAAATCCCTTGCGACGCACTGGTCTTGGCGGTGGGGCACAGCGCCCGCGACACCTTCGAAAGTCTGCATGAGCAGGGCGTGAGGTTTGAAAGCAAACCCTTTCAATTTGGGGTGCGCGTGGAGCATCCGCAGGAATTGATCACCCGCGGGCGATTCGGTGAATTGGACAACGCACAAACCCTGGGTCCCGCTTCGTACAACTTGGCTCTCAAGGGCCAGGAAGATGTGCTGGGTGCGCACAGCTTTTGTATGTGCCCGGGCGGGAAGATCGTGGCTAGCATCTCTGAGCCAGGAATGCTGTGCACCAATGGTATGAGCAACGCAAAGCACTCTTCCCCCTATGCGAATTCTGCGGTGGTGGCCACCGTGACCCCTGACGCCTTCTCTTCCTATGGCACGGGTCCCCTGGCGGGCTTGGCTTTTCAGCGCCACTTTGAGCGCCTCTTCTTCGAGGCCGGAGGTGGGGATTACAGCGCCCCCGGCCAACGCATCCCAGATTTCCTGGAAGGCCGGGACAGTCAAGGGGAGCTGCGCAGTAGTTACACATTCCCGGTGCGGCCCGGACGCATTGATCGCCTGCTGCCCACGGAAGTCCGCCGGGCCCTGGCCCGTGGACTCACTCGCTTCGATAACCAAATTGCGGGTTTCGCTGGCGAGCAGGGCCTCATGGTCGGCCTGGAGAGTCGCAGCTCAAGCCCAGTGCGTATGCCCCGGAATCGGGACACGTACAACGCCTTGGGGTTTGTGAATCTTTTCCCCATTGGCGAAGGCGCGGGCTATGCGGGCGGTATCATGAGCGCGGCGATCGACGGTGCGCGTGCCGCACACGTCCTGCTACAGACCCAACCCTAACCCTGTTTGCACAAAACTGGCATGAGTACACATCCCGACCTGGACGATCGCAAAGTTACCACGCACCGCCTGCTGGAAATGAAACAGAGCGGCATGAAGATCGCGGCACTGACCGCCTACGATGCGACCATGGCCGAACTGCTCGACCACGCTGGAGTCGACTTGTTGTTGGTGGGTGATTCGGTTGCGATGGTCGTGCAAGGCCTGGACACCACGGTAACCGTAACTCTAGAAACCATGCTCTATCACGCGACGCTGGTTCGCCGTGGGGTCAAGCGCGCCCTGGTTGTGGGGGATTTGCCATTCATGAGTTATCAGATCAACTCCGACGAAGCCTTGCGCAATGCGGGACGCATGGTCAAAGAGGCCGGCGTCGAAGCGGTAAAATTGGAAGGGGGACAGGTGGTTTGCGAAACCGTGCGCCGCATCGTTGACGTGGGCATCCCCGTAATGGGGCATCTCGGTTTGACGCCTCAGTCCATCCATAAATTTGGAACGTACCAGGTGCGTGCCCGCGACCAAGAGGAAGCGGACACCCTACGCCGCGATGCAGAGAGCCTTGAAAAAGCGGGTGCTTTCTCCATCGTGCTCGAGAAGGTCCCTGCGGAACTCGCCCAAACCGTGTCCCGCGAGCGAACGATCCCCATCATTGGGATTGGAGCTGGCCCAAATTGCGACGGCCAGATACTCGTTTCGCACGACATGCTGGGACTGTATACGCGCTTCAAGCCGCGCTTCGTTCGACGCTACGCCAAGATCGCTGAAGACATGACAGGGGCCTTTGCAGACTATGTTGCGGACGTTCGGGCCGGTGAATTCCCTTCCATGGATGAGAGCTACGAGTAAGTAGCTCGTGGTCGATTCAGCGCAGTGTAGGTCTGGGAATTTAGGGTAGGTCGATTGGGCGGAAAGTTTTTCCATGCCCTCGGGTGGGAACAGTTCGCGCAATCCGAAAACGGCTCAATCGGGCTTGTGGGGCAGGACGAAAGGGATTGCAGTGACATCGGTTCAGCGCCGATCCCCTTCTCCTCCTAATCCCTGCGACTATGACAAAACTAATGATTGTCGACGACTCGTCGACCATGCGGAAAATTATCATGCGCGTATTACGCCAAGCCGAAATTTCCGTGGATGCAATCCTGGAAGCAGGCAATGGTGTCGAGGCTCTCGAGCAATTGGCGAGCCACTCCGACATTGGCATTATTCTGTCCGACGTCAACATGCCGGAAATGGGTGGACTGGAGCTCGTCAAGAAAATTCGCGAGACTCGCAATGCGCAGCAACTTCCGATCATTATGGTGACCACGGAAGGTGGCGGAGCCATGCATGAGCGGGTACTCAAAGAAGGCGCAAATGGTTATGTGTGCAAGCCCTTCACTCCTGAAACGGTCAGTGCCGTCCTCCAGCCGTTTCTTAAATGATTCCTGAAGAACAAGTGGATCCAGGTCTAGCCATGGAACTGAACCTCACCGACGCAGAGCTTCTTACCATCCTCCGCGAGGGTGCTGAAGAGGTGTTTATGATGCTGGGGTCCGTGGGCAAAATCGTCGATGAGAGCCACGGAGCCGATGGCAGTGGGGAGAATCCATATGCCGCAATGGCGGATATGGCCTATGAGGTGATGGTGGAATTCACGGGCCCTTTGGGCGGCGTGGTGGTCATGCGCTGCCAGGAATTCTGCGCTAAAAGCATCACCCGCGGTATGTTGATGATAGACGACAGCGAGCCTTTGGGTCAGGCGGCCATTTACGACGCCCTCGGAGAGTGCACGAACATGCTTGGAGGCTACTTCAAGCGTCAAGCTCTAGACCCTCGGGGAACGTTCCGCCTGGGTATCCCACAAACCGCAAAGTATGCAGTCACGGCTAACGCCGATGTACACGGAAGCTTGATTTACGAATTGAGCGATAGCCGAGCCTCCGTAGAGGTTTGGTTGGATGGACAAAAATAGTCACATCGTTTGGCAGGAATGGGGTTCGCCCTGCTTCCCGCTTTCCTTGCGAACCCACTAGAACTAACAATGGACCCCGAAGCAACAGAACGTGAAGCCCAATGCGTGGAAGAAGTATTCCAACGCGTATGCGGCGATTTATCCATGATCGCAGATCGTGAAATGGAAGTCGCGTCCGTACAAACCGAAGTCATGGACCAGAGGCCAACCGGCAAGGGCAGTATTCACATTTCTTTCCGACTGGGTTTCACTCAGGACGAGGAACATCTGCATGGATGCATGCTGCTGCCACTTGCGGAAGCGATAACCCTGGCGTGTAGCTTGATGATGATCCCGGAAAATGTGATCTCTAAAACACGCAAGCAAGACACTCTGGATGCGACCACCAAAGACGCCATGTTAGAGGTGGGCAACTTCATTTGCGGTGCGACCGATGCGGCCTTCCGCGCGCTCGGAGCCGAGATCAAGGTGATCTTCGAGGGTTGCCAAGGCGTGCGCCCTGGTATCCGCCCTGCGCTCATCTACGAGGAAGGGGGCGAATTGATCGTTGGGCAAGCCGACGTTGTTCAAGGCGGTTTCGGAAATGCTACACATATGCTGATGATCCCCAAACTAAAGGCGACCAAAGCATAAGTGGCCTAACGCGCTTGGCCATTGGCTATGCTGCGAGGGAACAAAAAAAGGGCGGCCCATGGGGCCGCCCTT
>JBLFXY010000076.1:0-13946 GCA_047611645.1 Glaciecola sp. | reverse complement strand
ATGGCTCGTAGCAGGTCTACATAGCGATTGCGCGATGCGGGCGTGGCGGCGCTGAGTTCCAGGGCTCGCTGCCAGGCGGAGGGGCGCTTGGGCTTGGGCATGCTGCAGGGTAACCCACGCGATGGGTTGAGGGATATGCGGCGCGAGTCCTCCGTAGCGAATTAGAGACAGGTATTGTGCATGTCGAGTACAGCCTGGCGCGGCGCGACTCGGATTACCTGGGCGTGTTAGGCTTACGGACCGCATTGGCAAGCACAAGTCGAATGGACCGGTCCAGGATGGACCCCCGAGCACTTGTCATGGCCGAGCCACAATTTTCATGCGCCGCCCCTCCCTCGCTCTGATTTTGATCTGCGCCCTGTACCTCGTACATAGGGCCTTGGTCATGCACACCAATTTCGATTCGGTTTGCATCCCCAATTACGAGCTGTTTCCCATGGGGGACATCGGCAAAATTGCCATGGGGGATTGGCACGGGGCTCCTTTGCGTGATTTCTACGACAACTGCGGAGGTCACTTGATGACCGGGCTGTTTGCCGCGCCGTTGTACTCGTTGTTTGGCGACAGCTATCTGGTTCTGAAGCTAGTTCCGGTGCTGCTGGGTTTGGGTTGTGTGCTTTTGATCGCTTCCTTGGGCACGCGCATGTTCGGGCGCAATGCGGGCTTGTTGGCTGCGTTTCTGTTCGTGGTCGGGCCTCCGACTTTGGTCAAGTATTCGATGCTGGCCAAGGGCAATCACTTTGAGAACCTGTTCTTCCAGCTCTTCATGATGTGGGCATTTGTGCGCCTGCACGAGAGCGGTAAGCGTTGGCTTTGGTTGCCGGTGTTTGGAATCGCGGCAGGCTTTTCGATCTTCTTCTACTTCGGATCCATGCTGATGGTGTTGTTGCTGATTGCGACCCATCTGGCGATTCGATTCGAGTGGCACCTTACGGTGAAGGCTTTTGTGGCGCCGCTCAAGGATCTCGCGCTGTTGGCCGTACCTTTCGCCATAGGTCTTGGCCCCCTGATTTGGGTGCAGTGGGGGAATCAACGGCCGGGCAAGTACATCGACGATCACCTGGTCGGAGGTAGTCGTTGGAGCCAAATGACCCATCGTTTTGGGGAATTCACGGAGGACTTGCTGCCGCGCGCCACTTGTTTCGAAGACCTGGGGCCGATCTCCGGAACCATGGCGGACAAGGCGTATCTGGCGTTGTTCCTGTTGGTCTGGACCGTGGGTTTGGTGTTTGTGGGCATGACGGTTTGGCGCTTCGTCAACGCGGCTGCGCGCGGTCGCGAGCACACCGAAAAGCAACGCTTCGAGCGGCTCAACCTGGCGCCGCTGGTAGGCTACTTTCCGCTGTTTGTCGTCGTATACGCCGTGAGCTCGTACCGCTTCGACCTGTACCAAAAGCCGGTGGAGATCGGTCAATTCCGCTATATGGTGCCGCACTTTGCATTTGCGCCCCTGCTGGTGGCCGGTGTGGTGCATCACTTGATGAAGGGCCGGAGTCTTTTGCCCGCAACCCTGGGACGCACGATTGCATCGGCTTCCATGCTCTTGGGAGTGTTCATTGTGCCGCTGGTGGATTGGAGTTTTGCCAGCACGGGTCTTGGGTCTCAATACGCGGGTTACCACTGGGGCTACTACAAAAACGCGCTCATGCGCGATACGCAGGTGGATCCGGAAACCGGGCGCTTTACCTGGGATTTCGAAGCCATCGGCGGGCACATGGATGAGTTCCCGCGAGAGCAGCAACAAGCGATCGCCCACGGGGTTGGATTCCTCTTTGCAGGTTCCCAACTCATGGACGGCGTGGTGGACGGTAAAGTCGTAGCCCCGGCGGGAATCGATTTGGCGGCCATGCAAGCACGCCTTCCCCAGGCGCATTGGCACCCCGACTTGATACGCGGCGCGGGAACCTATTTGCGCAGCCCGATTTACCTGATGGACCCGAGCCCGGCTGGTTTGCGCAAGGAACTGGACGCTCTTTTAGCCCAAGGCAATCCCATGGCGGAGTACGTGGTGGAAGGCTTGAGCGCTGAATTGGAATTCCCCTTGCTGCGCAATTTAGAGGCACACCTGCAACGCAGTCTGTCGCTCAAGGAGGCCGTTCCGGCGCAATACATGGGCGCGTGGTATCGCGGGCTTGGCTTGCAAATCGGGGGCGTGATGCGGCGTGGTTGGGGAACTCAATTGGAACTTGTGAAGGTCCAAATCGCAGCGATTCCTACCGAAGGTGCGTCCGCGTTTTGGGTGGGCGTTGGCCTGGGACTGGCGGGCAACGGTGAGGTGCCCAGCGAAGGCGCCGCCTGGTCAGAGTTGGTTCCAGGGTCCCAATGGGTGCACGTTTGGAAAGGTGTAGGCGCGGGCATGCGGCACGCGTGGAAGGAGGGGGCGGCCCGTGAGTTTCTCAGGCCCCTGGCCAATTCCCTCGAGCCTGGATTGGCCCTAGCCTTGGAAGCGGGAGTGATCTGGCCTCAGTATCCGTCGCCAGTTTGGTTTGGTGGGCTGTAGAGCATCCCGGCTTTTGAAGCTCACCATCACACCTGATCGGTGTCCGGGGTAGCGCATCGTTGGCGTAATTCCCGGTCCTATTGGGTTTTTGCCAGCATTGTATCGGTTACTCTCGCCGTTGCATGGGTAGCTTCATGCGTTGCCCTTATTCCCCTCTGCTCTCCAAATCCATGATCTCCGCTTCCCTTGCTTTCGCGCTCCTGCTTTTGGTGCCCCAGGATCCGGTAGCGTCCGCGCCGGTGACGGCGGTTCCGATCGAAGCACCCAGCACCGACCCTCTCTTCAAGGCTATTGACGGAACCCTCAAAAAGGCAGCTGAAGACGGCACCGTGGTGGGGCATAGTGCACTGGTCTTTCAGGACGGCGAAGTCCTGTACTACGGGCAGTTCGGCGATCGCGATCGCAAAAAAGCCTTGCCTATGCGGCGCGATTCGATTTTTCGCATCTACTCGATGACGAAACCCATCACGAGCGTGGCCGCCATGCAATTGGTCGAAGCGGGCAAGCTCAAGTTGGATGAGCCCGTGGCTACGTATCTGCCAGAGTTTGCGGACATGAAAGTGCTGCGCAAGAAAGGGAAACTCGTTAAAGCACGCAGACCTATGACCGTGCGCGATCTCATGCGCCACACCTCGGGACTCACCTACGGATTCTTCGGAACAACGCCGGTGGATCAAATGTACAAGGAGCAGGGCGTTTTGGTTACCGACACGAGCCTGAAAGGGCTCGTGGAAAAGCTGGCGAAAATGCCGCTACAGAGCCATCCGAAACTGCGCTTTCACTACAGCGTTTCGACCGATGTGTTGGCACGCGTCGTTGAAGTGGCTAGCGGCGAGGAATTCTCTGCGTACTTGAAGAAGCACATCTTCGATCCGCTCGGTATGCACGATACTTTTTTTACCGTGCCCAAAGACAAGCTCGAGCGCTTGGTGGAAATGTACGTTCCGACCAAAGAGGGTTTTGTACCGGCCCCCGCAAGGCAGTCTTATCACTTTATAAACGACAGTGGGTTTCACAGTGGAGGCGGCGGACTTTGCTCGACAATCGACGATTACCTACAGTTCTGTAGGGTTTTGATTCAGGATGGGTCCCACGCAGGGCACCGGATTCTCAAGCCGGAAAGCCTCGCGCAGATGTTTACCAACCAGCTTGAAGGCGTGCGCTACTCGGCCAACTGGTTCCAATTCGGATTGGGTTTCTACATCGAACCGAAGTTGGGGGATTACTCTTGGGCGGGCACCGCGGGTACGAGCTTCTGGGTCAATCCAGAGCGCAAACTCGCCATCCTATACATGGCGCAAATCAACCCCTGGGGTGAGCGGGCCGTAGGCGACAAGTTGCGACAAATGACCTACGAGGCGCTCAAAGAGTAGCGGGAAGACTTTCCTGGCAAAACCTTCTATGCCCGACACACACCTAGGCGACTTCCAGTTCGATGAGCACCTTGCCGTGTGTGTGGCCGGCTTCGATGAGGGTCAATGCGGCGGGGACTTGAGCCAGCGAGTAGGTCCGATCGATGACCGGACGTAGCTTGCCGGCTTCGATGAGTTCTTTTAGAGCAAGCAAGTCTTTGCGGTTGGGCGTGGATACGAAGCGCTTTAGTTTTTGCCCAACAAAAGGGGAGAGCAAGAGCGGTTTGAATAGGCGGGTCATAAAGCGCAGACCCGTTGCACCCGTCCCGCTATTGGCGATCAAGGTGCCGTTCGGTTTGAGGGCTGCCCTGCAGTCGGACAGGGACCGGTTCTCGACGTTGTCGAAGATCACGTCGAAGCGCGGTCCCCCGGCGGCGAAGTCTTGCTTGGTGTAGTCCAGCACTTCGTCGGCCCCCAAGGCCCGAACCATTTCGGCGCTTTGACCGCTGCAGACCCCTGTCACGTGTGCTCCGAATGCTTTTGCGATCTGCACCGCGAAATGCCCAACGCCGCCCGCTGCGCCGTTGATAAGTATGCGCTGGCCGGACTGCAAGTCGGCGGCATCTCGCAGGGCGTGCAGGGCCGCAAGACCGGAAGTGGAAACAGCCGCGGCCTCCTTGAGCGTCAGATTCGTGGGTTTGTGCGCGAGGTGGTCCTCGGAAACGCAAGCGTAGGTGGCGCAGGCGCCCATGCAGGCACCGAAGACTTCGTCCCCCTCTCGAAAGTCTTTGACATCGGCGCCGACCGCTTCGACCACGCCAGCCACATCAAATCCGGGGACAGAGTTTTTGGGCCCAAAGAGGCCGGTTGCCACACGCACGATCCTGGGGGAGCCTTTGACACACATGCAATCTCCCGCATGCAGGGCGGCTGCGTGGACCTGAACCCGGACTTCCTTGGGGCCTGGGACGGGTTTGGCGATCTGTTGGACCCGAAGCTGATCGAAGGCACCGTACCGGTCGTGCACTAGAGCGGTCATGGAGTCGGTGCCCTGGGGGGCGATGGTGGCGGTGGTCATTGTTAGGGGGCGCTAAGGCGAGCGTGGGCGTTTCTGGAAATGGCTTACGCTGTAAGCTTACGCTGTATGCTAGTATCCGCAAGTGCCAATTCGGCAAAGTCAGCCAGCGCCTCTGTCCGTGGGGTGCTGACTTTGGCCCACAGCACTGAATCAGCACATCAGCAATTGACCCAATCCCCCCTAGATAAGAAGAAGGCCCGGCTGCCCCTCAGCCGGGAGCGCGTCCTCCGGATTGCCATGTCCCTGGCCGATCAGATCGGCCTGGAGTCCCTTTCCATGCGTCGGTTAGGGCAGGAACTAGGTGTGCAAGCCATGTCGCTCTACAAGCACGTGGCGAACAAGGACGACATTTTGGACGGCATCGTGGATCTGGTCGGTAGCGAGATCGAGCTGCCCACCACCGGCGCGGATTGGAAAATCACCATGCGCAGGCGGGCTAAATCAGCCCACGAGGTCCTGATGAGCCACCCTTGGGCTACCCAGCTGATCGTTTCGCGTGCGAACGTGGGGCCCGGAATGTTGCGCTACGTGGAGACGACTATCGGATGCTTGCACTCCGCTGGCTTCTCTTACGCGATGGCCGATCACGCTTGGAATGCAATGGATGCGTACGTCTATGGCTTCACCTTGCAGCGGCTCAATTTTCCCTTTCAACCCGATGAGTATGCCGCGGTCGCCGAGGCCTACCTACCGTCCATTCCTGCGGATCTATACCCGCATATCCGCGGACTTTCGCAGGAGGTCATCGCGGGTAGGCACTCGGGTATTCAGCAGCTCGAGTTTGGTTTGGAGCTCATTCTGGATGGGCTCGAAACGCTGTTAAAGACCACGAATCAGCCCCCAGGAGGCAATCCGTAGGTTCCGTGCCCTTCGCTCAAAAGGCGGTTTTGGCGCACGAGTTCATCCCATGTTTCGGTGGGATAGCGGTCGGGCGGATGCACGCCGACGATGTCCGACTTACGGCCCGTGCTCATGGGGCCGCCGCCGAGCGTGGTTTCCGCGGCAAGAATGGTGACTTTGAGCGTTTTGCGATAGGCCTTCATCGCGCGCTTGAGGGCGGAGCGATCGCGCTCCAGCATGAGTCGATCTCCGGAGGTCCAGCCGGAGACAATCTGCCCTAGGGACTCGGCATCCTGCAGTTCGATGGAGAGCGCGAGATCCTCGTCATCCTCGGCCGTTACCGAGTGGTGCGTGAGGGTCTCGCTAGCCGTGGCCCACGCCTTGGCGTCGGTCGGGTCGTTCGCAAGTTCTTCCACCACCTTCAGCAGGGGTAGATAGACGAGCGTCATATTGGGGTCGTGCATGGGGGATGTCCTGGGCCTTCGGGGTCAGGAGGATGATACCTGTCCGGGGCCCGGCCCGGTCTCGATTTCGGGGAGCCGAAAGGTGCAAATGCGGTGGGGGCGGATGAGTTTTCTGACCCTTTTTTTCCTCCGCATGCACTCGGTCATCGCAAAGTCCGCTGCCTCACAGACTTGGGGCCAGTGACAACCGATCCAGGACAGAAGTTGGCTCAGAATTGTTGCGCAGGGCTGATATCCATGGGAAGGTAAGCCCTCTTCCGAAGGGGATTTGTGGGGCTGGAAAGGGGGGACCGACGGGGGCCAGATGCGCACGTGAGAATGGGGGATTAGAGATTGTTTTTGTCTCTTGAACGTGTGTGGCAGCCCCTGTATGTTGTGCCTAACTTCCGAAGGGGTACTGCCAATGGTGCTTTCAGCTGCAAGGGGCCCGGTTTTGACCGGGGCTGATGCACAACGGTCCGGAGAGGGGAACAGGCTCTATGGAGGGGCCTGATTCTCCCTCTGGGCCTGATCCTGACGGGGGGTGATGTGGGGTTCGCAGGGAACCCCGACTGTCCAGGGAGGCTCGCGGGGTTTTGGGTGAAGATTGGGTCTTGCAGCCCCCTTTTCACCTCCCAGCAGTCGCCCACACACCGAATAACTGGAATTCAAAATGTTGACAAGCGGTCCTGTTGAGACTGGCCATCGCGTTCTCCGCCGAAATGGGGAGATCACGGCTTTCGATCCGAACAAAATCAGTGTGGCCATTACCAAGGCATTCCTCGCGGTGGAGGGGGATGCGGCTGCCGATTCAGGGCGAATTCACGATTCCGTGAAGCGCCTGACCAATCGCGTGGTCGAGCGTCTCATGGCGCGCGTCTCCGATGATGCGGTCATTCACATCGAAGACATCCAGGATCGCGTCGAGCTGGCCCTGATGCGTAGCGGAGACCACAAAGTGGCCCGCGCTTTCGTGATTTACCGGGAAGCCCAGAACCGCAAGCGCGACGAAGAAGAACTCGCCCACCCCGAGGGTGAGCCGGTCATCGGAGTGCTGGGAGCGGACGGCGTCAAGCGTCCCTTGAACCGCCAGGCCTTGCGCGACCTCGTTTTTGAAGCCTGCAGCGGTTTCGAAGGGGTTGACCCCGAGTTCGTCATCAGCGACACCACCCGTCACCTGTTTGACGGCATCAGCGTGACCGACGTCTCCAAGGCCCTGGTCCTCAGCGCCCGAACCCTCGTCGACAAGGAGCCCAATTACTCCGAGGTCGCCGCGCGCCTGCTACTGGACATCCTGCGCAACGAGTCCCTCAATTTCCTGGGGCTCAAGGCCGATGTGCACACCCAAGCCGCCATGGTCGATCAGTACGGCGAGTATTTCCGCGCCTACCTGCGCCGCGCCGCCGACTTGGAATTGGTCGATGATCGCCTCAACGCATTCGATATGGACCGCATCGTTGCGGCCATCAAGCCCGAGCGTGACCTGAACTTCACCTATTTGGGCCTGCAAACCCTGTACGACCGGTACTTCATCCACAACCAGGACGGCATTCGTTTCGAAATGCCCCAGGCGTTCTTCATGCGCGTCGCGATGGGCTTGGCGCTCAGCGAAGACAACCGCGAAGCCCGTGCGATCGAGTTCTATAACTTGCTCTCGACCTTCCGGTTCATGAGCTCCACGCCGACCCTGTTCAATTCGGGTACCTTGCGGCCCCAGCTTTCCAGCTGCTTCCTGACCACCCTCCCGGACGATTTGGGCGGCATCTACAGCTCGATCAAGGACAACGCAATGCTGTCCAAGTTCGCAGGTGGACTTGGAAACGACTGGACGCCCGTGCGCGGTCTCGGCTCCTATATTAAAGGCACCAACGGTTCGAGCCAGGGTGTGGTGCCCTTCTTGAAGGTCGCCAACGACACTGCTGTGGCGGTCAATCAGGGCGGCAAGCGCAAGGGCGCGGTTTGCGCTTACTTGGAGACTTGGCACCTGGACATCGAAGAGTTCCTGGAGCTGCGCAAGAACACCGGTGACGAGCGTCGTCGTACCCACGACATGAACACAGCCAGCTGGATTCCCGACCTGTTCATGAAGCGCGTGGTCGAGGACAAGCCTTGGAGCCTGTTCTCGCCCAACGAAACGCCCGACTTGCACGGTTTGGTGGGCAAAGCCTTCGAAAAGCGCTACACCGAGTACGAGGCCATGGCGGAGCGCGGTGAATTGCGCACCACCCGCCAGGTCCAAGCCGTGGATCTATGGCGTCGCATGTTGGGCATGGTCTTCGAGACCGGCCACCCTTGGATCACCTTCAAGGATCCGTGCAACATTCGATACACCAACCAGCACGTGGGCGTGGTGCACAGTTCGAACCTCTGCACCGAGATCACCCTGCACACCAATGCGGACGAGATCGCGGTTTGTAACCTGGGCTCGGTGAACCTGCCGGCGCACATCAAAGAGCATGGGCTCGACCTGGAAATGTTGGAAGAGACGGTGACCACGGCCATGCGCATGCTGGACAACGTCATCGAGTACAACTACTACAGCGTCCCCCAAGCCAAAAATTCCAACATTCAGCACCGCCCCGTCGGTCTCGGCATCATGGGTTTCCAGGATGCGCTGTATAAGCAAGCGATTCCCTACGCTTCCGAGAAGGCCGTGGAGTTCGCGGACCGCTCGATGGAAGCCGTCAGCTACTACGCCATCCAAGCTTCCACCGATTTGGCGGAAGAGCGCGGCAAGTACGAAACCTACGAAGGTTCCTTGTGGAGCCGTGGCATCCTTCCGATCGACTCACTGCAAATGATGATCGACGATCGTGGCGGCTACATTCAGGTGGACAACAGCCGCACCTTCGATTGGGACTTGCTGCGCGAGCGCGTGCAAACCGTCGGAATGCGCAACTCCAACACCATGGCGATCGCGCCCACCGCGACCATCTCCAACATCTGTGGCGTGAGTCAGTCGATCGAGCCCACGTACCAAAACATATACGCCAAATCGAACCTGTCCGGTGAGTTCACGGTTGTGAACACGTACTTGATTCGGGACCTGAAAGCGCGCGGCCTTTGGGACGATGTGATGATCAACGACCTGAACTACTACGACGGTTCGGTTCAAGAGATCGAGCGCGTGCCCGACGACATCAAAGAGCTGTACACCACCGCATTCGATATGGACGCGCGTTGGCTCATCGAAGCCGGATCCCGCCGTCAGAAGTGGATCGATCAGGCTCAGTCTTTGAACCTGTACATGAAAGAGCCCTCCGGCAAGAAGCTGGACAGCCTGTATCGCTTGGCTTGGGCCCGTGGGCTCAAAACCACTTATTACCTACGCTCCATGGGTGCTTCCGCCAACGAGAAGTCCTCTGAAAGCCGCACCGTGGAAGCGGAAGCTCCCTCGGCCTGCTCCATCCTTGAACCTGACTGTGAGGCCTGCCAATGAAAAGCTGGAACGACCCGTTTGCTAAACTTCCCGAGCCGCTCGTGGAAGAGAAGGCCGTATTGAAGCCGTTCGTGCCTGCGCCGCTGGCCAACGTCGCGCCCATCAACCCGGAGGACAAGCGCGTTGTCAACGGGATGGCGGACATCAACCAATTGGCGCCTTTCAAGTACCCGTGGGCTTGGGATTATTTCCTGAACGCCAACAAGAACCACTGGACGCCCCTGGACATCAACATGGCCCAGGACATCCATGACTATCAGCACAAGCTGACCATGGAAGAGCGTCACGTGTACGAGAACGTGCTGTCCTACCTGACCACCTCGGACATCCTGGCCATGCGCAACATTGGCCTGGCCGTGATGGAAAAGATGACGGCGCCCGAGCTGCAGGCCTACCAGGCTCGCCAGGTTTTCGAGGAAGCTTTGCACACCTGGACCTACCAGCACTGCATCGAGACTTTGAACTTGGACCAGAGCGAGATCTACAACCGCTATCGCGTGGTGCCCGAGATCAACGGCAAGATTCAGCTGGCCAACCGCCGCTTGAACTCGGTGTTGCGCTCAGACATGGACCTGCGCGACAAGGACAACCTGCACGAGTTCGTGATGTCCTACCTGTTCTTCGCCGCCGTCTTTGAGGGCTGCTGGTTCTACAACGGCTTTAGCCCGATCTTTGCCCTGCAACGTCGCGGCCTGATGAAAGGCACTGCAGAGCAGTTGCAATACATCATGCGTGATGAGGTCATGCACGCCAGCTTCGGCATGCGCGTGGTCAAGCAGATCATCAGGGAAGAGAACCTCACGCTCGATCCGGTCGCCATCCGCACCATGTGGGACGAGTCCCTGGCCGCGGAAGAAGCCTACGCAGGTTACATCATGCGCGACCCGATCCTGGGTTACTCGAAAGAGGATCACATCGCGCAGTTCAAATACATCGCGAACCGTCGCTCACGTCAGATGAACTTCGAAGAGCCTTTCCCCGGCGCCGAAAACGCCCTGCCTTGGCTCGACGAGCAAGCCAACCTGCGCAAGGAAAAGAACTTCTTCGAAACCCGCGTGACCGAATACCAAACTGGCGGCGCACTCAACTGGGATTGATCCCAGGAACAGAAACTCCATTCAAAGGGCGGCACGATGCAAATCGTGCCGCCCTTTTTTTCGCCCACTGGTTCTCAGAGCGCCGGCAAGTGCCCGTATTCGACAAAGCGGGGTTCGAGGAGCCATGCTCCAGGTAGTGTGATTTCTCAACTACAAGCGGAATCTTCGACCTCAACGTGGGCCTAACCCCAGGTCCCGGCACCCTTTGGCCGAATCGCGGTCGCGGCCGGAGAAACCTCGACCTGCCCATGCTGGTACCGCGATCAAAACCCCACCAAGACCTCCAACTTCTCGGACGTGGTAAGCGTGACCTTCCAGTGACGGGGATGGACTTACGAAACGTAGTGACCCCTGTCCTGGGTTAAGGTCGCAGCCGCGTAAACGGGCGTGGTTATTGAGTGGCTTTGCTAAGCTCGAGGTATGAGCCCAGTGCCTTCCACCGACCAGCCCCTCGAGGGTTACGTAGTACTCGACCTCTCGCGCATCCTTGCCGGGCCCTATTGCACGATGATGCTGGGGGATCAGGGGGCGGATGTGATCAAGGTGGAGCAGCCCGGTGTCGGGGATGATACGCGGACTTGGGGGCCTCCATTTGTGGGTGGAGAGAGTGCCTACTACCTGTCTTGCAATCGCAACAAGCGTTCGATTGCGATCGACTTGAAGAGTGAGCAGGGTATTGCGACGGTGTTGGAATTGGTGGCGCGGGCGCATGTGTTGGTGCACAATTTTACGCCGGGTTTGATGGAGAAGTTTGGGCTTGGGTATGACGTTCTGCACGAGTTGAATCCTGGTTTGGTTTACGCTTCGATCAGCGCCTATGGGCAGGATGGGCCCTATCGGGATCGTCCCGGGTACGACATGGTTCTGTCGGCGGTGGGCGGCATGATGCACATAACGGGGGAGCGCGATGGTGCGGCCTGCAAGGTGGGCGTTGCGATCACCGACGTGATGTCGGGGGTGCATGCGGCGGGGGCTATCACTTCGGCTTTGTTGTACAAGGCTCGTACGGGGCGCGGGCAGCACTTGGATATCAGCTTGCTGGACGTGCAGGTTTCGGCCTTGGCTAATGTGGCTAGCAGTTTTTTGGTCGCGGGTCAGGAGGCTACGCGTTGGGGCACGGCCCACGCGTCGATCGTTCCTTACCAGGTTTTTCCCACACAGGATCGGCCGATCGCGATCGCGGCGGCCAATCAGAAACTCTGGGGCAAGCTCTGCCGGGTTTTGGGCCATGACGAGTGGCATGGCGACGAGCGCTTTGCGAGCAATGCTCTGCGTGTCGTGAATCGGGAGGTGCTGTTGGCCAAGATCGAAGCCGTATTGGCGGGCAACACCTGCGACGCATGGATGGCGCTGATGGTGGAAGCGGGAGTTCCTGCGGGCCCGGTCAATGACATGCAGCACCTGTTCGACGATGCGCAAGTGCGGCATCGCGGGTTGGTTCAATCCGTTGAGCACCCCACCGTCGACAACCTGCGGCTCGTCGGCCCTGCGGTTCAATTCTCCGAATCGCCCATGCAAATTTTTAGGCATCCCCCTTTGCTGGGGGAGCATACGGAGCAAGTACTCGCTGAGATTCTGGGCTACTCCTCTGAGAAAATCGAAGAGTTGCGCGCCCTGTGGAGCTGACTTTGTTCAGTCGCCTTGCACGGTGAAATCGCCGTTCTCATCCTTTTGCGTGGATTCTGACACGCCTCCGGAAACCACGAATGCCATAACGTCTCCGGCAAGTAGATCGATGGGAGTGATACGACTTTGCGGAACCAGGATTAGGTTGGCGGCAAAGTTGTAGGACTGGGGCACATACACGGCGACCTTGTCGGGTCGACCAAACTCTTCCAGGGACTCGCGCGTCACGAAACCAATCACTTCGACTTCGGGGTTTGCGGCGAATGACAATAGTACGGGCTTGTCGAACTTCTTCTTTTCGCTAACTAGGGCCTCAAGCATGTCCTTGATCGAGGAGTAGATTTGCTTGATCACCGGCAAGCGCGTGATGACTCGGTCGATGCGACGCATGAACCAGCGGGCGAGCACGTTGGAGGTCAACATGCCGACCGCGATGATGATCACGATCGTGAGCGCCGCGCCCACTCCGTAGGTCCATTGGAGGTCCGTGTTGGGGATTTCCAAGGCCAGCTCGCGGGGCGAGATGCGGCGCATCAGGTTGTCCATCCACAGGAAGACCGATGTGACGATCCAACCCGTGGCGCCCAAAGGAACGACGACCAGGAGGCCCCGCAGGAAGTACCGGATAAGGGTGCGCATGGGGGGAGCATACCCCGCGCCTTTCCCTCCGAACCAGCCTTGGACTCAGTCCTGGACTACAGAAGTGGGCGCGGAGTCCCGTTCGTGCACGATTCGGCCGTAACTGAGCGAACGGTAGGCCCTCAGCATCACATCCGTCGTGGGCACGGGCAGGTCCAAGGGGATGCGGAGTTGGGGTACGGGGTCTTCGCTGGCCACGTGATCTTCGGTGAGGAAGGGCGGTATGGGCTTGGCGCGCAGCAGATCAGCCCACAGTCGAACGGGGGCGTTGTAGAAAACAAATTCGGGTACCCCGTATTCATCCCACCAGTCGCACAAGCGTTCGTTGACCTCTTCGAGAATGGCCTTTGCGTTCTGCAATCGAAGACGCGAGCCGTAGCGGGATTTGCCCTTGGTTTTGAGATGCGTGCTCTGTGCTCGCCCACTTCCGCGAACCACATAGCGCTTGAGCGCCTTGGTTCGAATGGCTTCTCCCGCCTCGAAGTAGCCTAGTGCCGCCGCTCCCGCTTGAAGCAAGACGATCACATGACGCCCGGGTTCGAAGGGCATGTCTTCCATGAACTCATTCAATCCGGATGCATCAGGAGCGATTGGGAACACCTGGGGAGGAAACAGACTCCAAGGGCCCGCTTGAAAGAGCTGCTTGTCTTGGTTCAGGACCACGTTCCAATCTTGAGCAGCCGCGGCCTTGCGAAACTGAGCGCAGACCTCCGCACACTGTTCCCAAGGGAAGGTGGGAGCGAAGTCCTCAAAGGTTGGCAAGGGATCGGGCGGGGTCATGTCTGTGGAACACCTGTCCATAGGATACTAACGCCCCCGGATCGATTCGACCCGCATCGTGATATACAGCGTCAGACGTCCTGCCACCTATCGGCGACACAAAAGTGCCGCACCAAAATGGGCCCCGAACCTCTGGTTCGGGACCCATTTTG
>JBLFXY010000075.1:0-13959 GCA_047611645.1 Glaciecola sp. | reverse complement strand
ATCTGGGGGACCCGAATGTTGCCCCGACGCACCTTCGCCCATGGGCGAGAACCGGGGATTCTAGGGTCCAGAGCCGACCCTGGGGCATGGGAAAGGGGTTTTTACTGGCAAAATTGTAAGGCTTCCCCAAGTGCCTAGCCCGCGGCTAGGCTTCTTCAGTCGTTCCCGGGAGACACTCCTGGTCCGTCCCCACCATCTCTTGCGCAATCCAGGCCCTGACCTGGTCCAAGGCATCCGCATCCTTAGGGTCCACGGGCGGCCCAAAGCGCACCTTCAAGCGGGCGGGCCGGGGGGTTCCCATCGAACGACCCCAAGCCCGCTGGGTGCCCAGCAAGGCGCAAGGAATCACCTGGACCCTGGCCTGACGCGCCGCCATTAGAGCTCCGCGCTTAAAGGTTCCCAAGCGACCGTCCTTAGATCGGGTACCCTCAGCGAACATAGTCACGAGATCCCCAGCCTTGAGATGCTCCACGACGCGCTTTAGAGCCTTGCGGTCCCCACTCTTGGGATCGATCAACACCGCACCGCACGATTTCATAACGAAGGCCAGAACACGACTATTTGAAAGGGAATGGCGCGCCACGAAGCACACGTGACGGCCCTTGGCCCCCTTCGCAACCAGGGGAATGTCCAACCAAGAGGCATGGTTGCCGACGATCAAGGCCCCTTGCCGTTTCGGAATGTGCTCCCGACCCGAGGTTCGGGTGGGGAACGGCCACAGGAAAGTGGCCAAATTAGTCATCCCAATGACCAAATGGTACACCCAGGAGCGGGTGACCACGAGAGGGTCCAACGATTCCGACTCCACCTTAAAATCACTCACTGGGTTGTCCTCGCTGCGTGCGCTGCCCCTCGGGGCCCCCCTCTTGAGCCCCAGAAGCCGGAGCTATAAGGGCAAACAAGCGATCGACCACCTGATCGATGCTCAAGCCATCCGTATTCACAGCATGGGCATCCGCCGCCTGGCTGAGGGGTGAGGCTTCACGCTCGCTGTCGTTCCGATCACGCTTTTCGATATCAGCCATGAGACCCTGTAAATCCTTATGGCTTCTCAATTGGCTGTGCCTACGCTTCGCGCGCTCTTCAAGCGATGCGGTCAGGAAGAACTTGTACTCCGCAGCGGGAAATACAACCGTCGTCGTATCGCGGCCTTCGGTCACCAAATCCCACTTTTCGCCCACGCGGCGCTGGGCATCCACCAGAACCGTGCGCACTGCAGGGAGCTGACCCACCTGGCTAGCAGCAGCACCCTGCTCTTCCCCGATTAGGCCATCCATGTCCACCACTTGGCCCCGACTTAGCAATCGGCCGTGCCCATCGACCTCCAAATCCAGCCCGGCCGCCACTCGGGAACAGGCCTGACTGTCGTCCAAATCCACGCCTTGGGCGAGGCATGTGACACCAACCGCCCTGTACATGGCGCCGGTATTTAGCATCAAAAGGCCCAAGCGCTGGGCCAGAATCTGGGCAACCGTGCTCTTCCCGGAACCCGCGGGTCCATCAATGGCAATGATCATGTCGCTGGGAGTGTACGGGCTGGGGCTCGCCGAGTCAGGCCTTTCACCGCGCATTCGCGATGATTTGAAGCGGGCCGCTAACCCTCGGTGGAGCGCACCTCGGGGGCCCGGCTCCGATCAAAAACAAGCACGTCGCTTGACCCGTACCCAAAGGCGTCCAATACCAAAAAGCGCACGGGTTCATCGCCGGGGCTCCCAGAGGGCAAGGCCTCGTCCCGGAACCTGTGCGCATGGCCGCAGAGCACCACCTGAGCCCCGCTGGCTGTGGCCCGGGCCTGGACTTCATCCAACTGCATGGCCATTCGGGAGGGGTCTTTGCCCGGAACCGACCGTTCACTAGCGCGTCGCAATCGCCGCGCCATGGCGCGGCTCATAAAAGCGGGCTGATGCCGTACCCAGAACCGAAAGCCCTTTGACCGCAACACCCTTCTCAAGCGCTGATAGCCATGGTCTAAGGTGCAAAATTCGTCCCCATGCATCAGCAACCAAGGCCCTCCAGGCCCGGCTAAAAGCGCCCCATCGGAACACACACAAACCCCTGTTTGCGACTGGAATTCAGCCCCTATCAGGAAATCCCTGTTCCCAGGAATCAATCCCACAAAGTCCCCTGCCTGAGTGCGCTTCTGCAGGGCATCCAGGACGGGCTTCAGTTCAGGATCCACCAGGCTTGGATCCCCGATCCAATATTCGAAGAGATCGCCCAAAATCCACAGAGCCTCCCCCTTGGGAACCCGCGCGATCCACGCCAAGAATCGGTCCTGAAGCGGATCTCCCTCCCCCTTCAGGTGCAGATCACAGATGATCCGGGCGCTGTGGGTCAGTTGCCCTTCCGCAGGCACGACCATAGAGAGGCTCGATCCAAGGGCAGCTTTCACGCCCCGTCCCCATTCGAAATACCATGTTCTTTCAGTTTCTCCCACAGGACCTTACGTGAGATGCCAAGCAATTCGGACGTCTGTGACCGGTGCCCCCCGGTGCTTTTCAGGGCTTCGCGCAAGTGCTGGCCCTCTGCGACTTTGAGCACCTCCCGCAGGGGGCGAATCTCGTCTGAGACCTGGTTGGCACCACGCCAACGCGGATCGGAAGCGAGCAGATCCTCACAAGCCAACTGGGCCGTACTTCCGGCTAGGGCGATGGCGCGCTGCACGGAATTCTCCAACTCGCGCACGTTGCCAGGCCATGGATAGCGCTCCAATTGATTCATCGTGCTGCGAGCGATTTCGTATTCCTGACCTGCCCCGTAGCGCGCAATCATATGTCGCACGAGCAAAGGGACGTCCCCTTCCCGATCCCGCAAGGGCGGCAGATGGATAGGAACCACGTGAACGCGATAGTAGAGGTCCTCACGAAACATGTTTTCGCGAACCCTTTTCAGCAGGTCGACCTTGGTGGCCACCACCACGCGAATATCCGCCTGCAAGGTTTCTTCGCCCCCTACCCGTTCAAAGCTGCGCTCCTGCAACACGCGCAGAAGTTTCACCTGGGTCGGCAGGGGCATGTCATCGATATCGTCGAGGAAAAGAGTGCCCCCTTGGGCCAATTCAAAGCGCCCTTTGCGGCTCTTGCGCGCATCTGTAAAGGCACCTTTTTCGTGACCAAAGAGCTCGGCCTCCAAGAGGCTTTCGGGCAAAGCTGCGCAGGAAATCGCCACAAAAGGCTTGGCTGCGCGCGTGCTCAATGCATGCACAGCGTGGGCGATGCGCTCCTTCCCAGTTCCGCTCTCGCCTTGAATAAGAATCGTAGCTTCCGAGGAAGCTACCGTTTGGACCCGACGCAGAACCTCGCGCATGGAGGGCGATCGCCCCACGATTCCTGCAAAAGCCGGTTCTTCCACGAAGTCCCCTCGAAGGGCTTCATTCTCTTCTTGAAGCTGAAATAGCTTGCCCAGGGTGGCCACTCGCGCCACGACAGCTTCGTTCCGAAAAGGCTTCTGAAGATAGTCCACAGCGCCCACGCGCATAGCTTCCACGGCTTTGTCCACGGTCGCAAATCCGGTCATCACGATCACGGGGCGATCGCTGTTGAGATCCATGGAGCGCAGCAGGACCGCATCGCCTCCGGCCCCAGGCATACGCACATCCGTAATGACCAGATCGGGATTTTCCTGCTCCAAAATAGCCAAGGCTTTATCCGTATCATCCGCCGCCAGGACCTGGTGCCCGGCCTCTTCCAACGCATCGCCCAATGTGATGGCGATGGAAATCTCGTCCTCAGCCAGAAGAATTTTCATTGGGAAACCCGGGAGAGTGGTTCGAGCGCACTGCGCATCCGACTCGGCGCGTGCGATCCTGAGATGAGGTGCAAACTCGAATTAGAGCTTGCCACCGGGGGCCTGACGGAACTGTCGATCTCCGCCCTGGCTTTGGGCATCGTCCAAAGCATCGTCGGAAGCCTCCAGCAAGGCGTCAAAGAACATTGTGTCATTGCCCTCGTTGTAGGAGAACCCAATGGACAAGGTCACACCCAGGGTTCGATCTCCTGCGCGAAATTCCAGCCCGCGCGCTCCAGCCAAAATGCGCTCGGCCATGATCGCGGTTCCATCGGCACCGGTGTGGGGTATCACCGTCAGAAGTCGATCATCGGGCAAGCGCCCCAAAAAGTCGCTGCTGCGGCTCTGAGCCTTTAGCAACTCAACCACCTGACCCAGGATCACCTCTTTCACGCTGTATCCGTACAAATCCCTTAGATAGCCCAAGCGATCCACCGAGATCATCATGCAAGAGATGGGATAGCTGTAGCGCTGTGCGCGATTGAACTCCACCCGCATCAGATGCTGAATCTGAGCCAGAGAAAAGAGGTTGCTGTCTTCCTGTGCGTTATCGTTCATGGGGTGCTGTATTGAAAGCAGGCTCGAGCTCGCCATCCGCCACTTGGGGCAGGGGCGCTGGGGCTCATCTTATGGCCCAGGAGGTCGGAACCGCAACCACCGGCAAGCGGGGCTTGTCACTCGGTCGTGAAAACGGGTCTGGGGGTTCGCCTACTAGTTCCTAAAACAGGTCGGTCACGAACCGGATGAGGCCATCGATCGCCTCGTCGTAACTCCAACCCTTCTTTTGGCGCAATAGAATAGCCATCGCAGCCAAAATCAAACTGTAGGTCGATATGGCCACCAGGTTGGCAATTAGGTAGGCCAGGAAACCCTTGCCCTGGCGCTTGGCCTTGCGCACCGCTCCACGTGCCCCCGTTTGCAAGGACATCATGAGGAAGTCTCGCTGAAGCCCCCCCGCCCTCGCCAGCAATTCTGCCGAGGTATGAATCCGATCGCCCACGTCCTCAAGGATCTCATCCGCACAGATATCCGCGTCAAATTGCCCCGTATGCACGGTCTCTTGCCAGCGTTTCACGAGTTTGCGGTCGGGAAGATTCTGTTCGATGCAAAGGCCGGCGAGGAGGCGGCGGGAAGCTTGCTGTGATTGATCCATCAATTGAGGCTGGCTCTCACCAGTTTCAGGGTTCGTGTGGCGCGGGCTTTCCGCTGTGTCGCACGTCAGCGCGCTGGATCCACCCCCCCCAGGGGGCACGTCCCAACATCGCGGAGGCGGGTTTCATTTTAGGGCTCCCACTCTTCAAACCCAAACAATGGGGATTCTGGGCGGACTAGATCCTATAATTGCGTCCTCGGATCGTAACCATTTTTCGCCAACAGGCTCTTCTCCCTCCCCCACTTGAAACTAGGACTCCACCAAAGCGCACGCCTGGAGCAGCGACTGATGCAGTCGCCCCAAATGATCCAGGCCATGCAGATTCTGCAGTTAGGGGCTTTGGATCTCGAAGGACGCATCGAACAGGAGCTGCTAGAGAATCCGGTCCTGGAGCAGCAGGAAGTCGCTCCCGCCTCCGAGGAAAAGGATGGCAGCGCCCCCGAGGAGGTGCGCGAGGACCAAGGGGATCGAGACTCGATGAGGGATGCGATGGAATCCATGGAATGGGACTACGGGGACGGTCGACGGGTGGCGCCCGATTCCGGTGATGGGGACCCCAAATATGAGGCTCTGCAAAATACGGCAGACACACCGCACACCATGGCAGAGGCTTTGGCGGACCAAGCAATCTGGCTCGACCTGGACGATGAAGAACGCATCCAGCTCGATTTTCTACTCTGGTCCCTGGATGAACACGGCTACCTGAGGCAAGGGCTTACGCTGCTAGCCGAGCAAATGCAGGAGGCCCTCGGCAAGCCCATCGACCGCATGATTCTGGCCGGCATGCTGGGCCGCTTGCGACAAGCGACCCACCCCGCATTGGGCGCCACCGATCTCAAGGATTGCCTATCCCTGCAATTGGAAGCCAAGCAGATTTCGGATCCGCTGCTTTGGAGTCTGATCGAAAACCACCTGGAAGATCTACAGGCCAATCGCCTGCCGCGCATCGCAAAGGCTACCGGCGCGGACCTGGATGAGATCAAGCAGACCATCGAACAGCTGCGTCATTTGGACCCTTACCCTGGAACAGACTTCGGGGGACAACCGGCCACCAGCATCATTCCCGATGTCATGGTTGAAGAGATCGAAGGGGAGTGGACCGTGCGCCTGGGTCGTAATCGAGGTGAGCTGTTGTCCTTGAGCGATGACTACTTGGGCATGCTCAAGCAAAAAGAATCCACTAAGGAAGCCAAAACCTGGCTTCTGAAACGCAGAGACCAAGCTCAGTGGTTCATCGACGCTCTCAAGCAACGCCACTCCACCCTGCAGAAAGTCGCCTTGAGAATTTTCTCACGTCAGGAGGAGTTTCTGCGCCAGGGCAAGGAAGCTCTCAAGCCTTTGCGCATGCAGGAAGTCGCAGATGATCTAGGAGTGCACATCTCTACGATCAGCCGCACGGTGTCCGGCAAGTTCGCCCAGACCCCTTTGGGTATTTTCCCCTTGAAGTTTTTCTTCACCGGAGGAACGACGACCGATACGGGCAATCAAACCAGTCAAGTCAGCGTTCAGGAACTCGTGCGCCAATTGATCGAGGCTGAGGACAAGCGGACTCCGCTTTCCGATGAAGCTCTGGCCAAGCTCATGCACGAGAAAGAAGGCATCCAAATCGCGCGCCGCACGGTTACCAAATACCGCAAAGCCCTGGGCCTGCCCAGCTCAAGCGGCCGCAAGCAGTATTAGTTTTGGCCTACCGGAACGCGCGTCCTGCCCCTAGACTAGTTGCGGTGCCCCCCACCCCCCCCCAACGCTAGGAATCAACGAGAATGAACGTCAAGGCTACCGAACTACGTAAAGGCATGGTCCTGCAGATCAAGGGAGAGCTTGTGCAAATCACCGATTACAGCCATGCGACCCCAGGAAACTGGCGAGCCATCATTCAAGTGAAGACGCGAAATTTGACCACTGGGCAGCAAACGGGTTTCCGTCCTTCCGCAGGCGAGTCTTTCGAAACAGCCTACCTAGACCGCAAAAAGTGCCAATACCTCTACCAAGAGGCCAATGGCGACTACGTGTTTATGGATGGTGAAACCTTTGAGCAATACCAGATTCTCGAGTCTCTGGTTGCCGAGCGCATGGCGTTCGTCAAGGAGAGCGATCAGGTGGAACTCACCTTCCACGAGACCACAGCCCTGGGACTGGAATTGCCCACCAACGTCGTTCTTGAAGTCGCTGAATCCGAGCTCGCCGTGAAGGGAAACTCCGCCACGGGCGTCAAGAAGGACGCTGTGCTGGAGACCGGACACAAACTCAAAGTGCCGATGCACATCGCCGTGGGCGAGAAGATCACGGTCAACACGGATACGGGCGAATTCGTCGGTCGGTCCAAGGAGTAGTCGGACCAGGCATGCTGCGCTTCAAAAGAGGCGCAAAGGACCCGGCCCTATTTTTGGGGCCGGTTTTTTTATGTCCGCAGCGCTTTCCGACTTTCACAACCCGCGTGCAACGAGCCGTGCTCCGTCACGACCCCGCACCTAGAGCCCAGGCTTGTAATAGACTTCCAAGTCCAAGTCTCGCCCTTCCATGCGGAGGGGAAAGCGCATGATCAGGCGGCAATCCCGCGCAAGGAAATTGCGCAGGTCGTTGCGCTTCTCGCTTTCCCAAAGGCTTAGGAAGGCGGGCCGAATGACGATCCAAGTGGGACGCAACTCCTGGCGAGCGCGCCTAAAGTTTTGGGGCTGGGTACGATCGTTCCAGCCCACAGCCCGGGGTTGTCGTACATCCGTGAAACCGGGATCCAAGTAGAAATCCCCAAGTCCGGCCTGCATTCCAAGAACCAGGTCATGCTCTGACCGATGGTTCCAAACGTAATCGTAGGCCTCCCTCCAACGCGGTCGCTCGCCCATACGCACACTGGAATAGAGCCCCAACTGCGTCAGACTCGGCAACAACATGACCGCCACATAAGCCCACCGCACGCCGCGCGGCAAATGAACGGAGCCCAAAGGCCAAACGGCCAGCACGAGCATCCAAGGATGCAGCCCGAAGAGGTACTGCGCCGAAACCATGCCAAAAAAGGAAAGCACCGCGATGCAAGCCGAAGTCCCCAAGACGACCGCCAACACAAACTGACCATCCTTGTGGCCAGTAAAAACGGCGTGCAGCCCACCAATGCAAAGCCCAACGCCGATCACCGGCGTAAGGAAGAATGCGGTGCTCTTGATCAGGTGTACAAAACTAGCCAGACCACCCTGGGCTCCACCACTCTGGTAGTTCTGAAAGGCGGACAAAAGGGCGGGCCCTTGTAAAACAATGGCCACACAAGTGCCGCCAAGGACCCATTTCAATGGCTGTGCCAAGCGCTTGCGATGCTCCGGGCTACTCGCATAAACGGTCATACCCAGAATCATGCCCACCGCGAGCACGGCCCCATGGGGATGAAAGAAGGCTCCAGACCCCACGACAATGAGCCCCATAAGCGTCTGGGGTCCATGGGCCTTCGTGAGACCTCGCAGAAGGATTCCCGTGCCCAAGAGGCCCACCAGCTCCGTCATGGTGTAGCCCCGAGCATTCTGAGACCAATACTGCTGCCATGAACTTGCGGCGAGCAACGCCGCAGCCACACCCATTCGGCGCGGTCCCGCAATGGGAAGAAAGGCCCAGTAGCAGGTCGGAATGGCCAAGAAGCCAGCGACGGCAGGCAAGAGGCGCAGGCTAAATTCGTCCATCTGGCCCCCCAGGGCCTCCACCACCCAATATATAGCCAGGTATCCTGCCCTATGAAACTTCCCTGAAGCCCCGTTCCAGGCATCTGCCACGGTCAACGCCTCGTCGTACCACATGCTCCAAACGTCCAGGTACAGGAAGCGCAGCAGCCCAATCGCCAAAGCAAGTACCAGCCAGGGGCCCACCCGATGGCGGACCATTCTGGCTTGAATCGATAGCAGGGCTGATTCCTTATACATAGTAGCTCAAGCAGGTTTCCAAACCCGGACGAAGATGTCCAATGGGAAGTTGGCCTCCAGCACACTCAAGACCTTGCGAACCAAGCCTGGGCCCCCCACAATTCAAATATGTTGTACCGCTTGCCCTTGGCCCTTGCCCTCCTGCTCACCGTTTCCTGTAGCAGCACGCCGCCCGTGCATTTCGCCTCATCCCCCGCGGGGGCACGCATTTTGATCGACGGCCAGGACTCGGGATTCGTGACACCGACCGCTCTGGATATTCGCAAAAAGGATCACCTTCGGGTTGAGTTCGTATTGCCCGGCTTCAAAACGGCTGTTAGAGATTTGAGAAGCGGCAAGCGCGTGAACTATGTGTTTTACGGTGATTGGGTCTCGCACTACAACACGTGGCGCTTCCCCCTGTGGCTCAACGTGGGTGACTTCTTCCAGCAGCGCTCCGTGCTCAAAGGAGAATTGCCCAGCCGGTTGTTCGTGCAATTGCAGCGCCAAGAGCAAGCCCGGTGAACCCCACCAAATTGAGTAGAGCTGTCTTCTTGGACCGCGACGGTACCCTCAACGAGGATGTGCACTACCTTGCACGCGCGGAGGACTTCAAGTGGATCCCCGGCGTACTGCCCGCCCTCGCTGCATTACAGCAAGCAGGCTGGGCTCTGGTGGTCGTCACCAATCAGAGTGGCATCGCCCAAGGCATGCTCACCGTCGAGGATTTGGCAGAGATCCATGGACGCATGGAGCAAGAGTTGGCCGCGCAAGGCATTCAATTGAGCGGTATCTACTATTGTCCGCACCATCCCAACCTGGGTGAAGGCATCTGCCCCTGCCGCAAACCCGCACCGGGCATGCTGCACCAAGCCGCTACCGAACTCGGTTTGGATCTGGAACGCAGCTGGATGGTGGGCGATTCCGTGCGCGACCTGCAAGCCGCTGCCCAACTCGATGTGCCCTCTATCCTTGTCCGCACGGGCAAAGGTGCCGAGCAAGAGAGGCGACTGAAGTCCCACCCGGAGCTCCGTGCCTTGGTTGCTGAAGACTTCGCTCAGGCGACCGAGTACATTCTCTGCCGCGAAAAACCCCAGTGACTTGCCAGTGATCTTCCAGTGCTGTGCGCAGCGCGTTCCGACCCGACTACGGGAGGAAGCGGGACGCAGGAGTGGAGAGGATCGTGGTCAGTGAGAGCGGCAGCTGACGCCAAGCCTTCTGCAGCTTATGCGTCTTAGGGTTGGAAGGATTCAAGCTGGGCAACTCGCTATCGGTGACGAGTCGGTAGCGGTAGTGCAGGACCTGGGGTTCCAACCCTTGATTCACTTTGAACTTATAAGCACCCGCATCCTTGCGACTCCGCCCCAGATCGAAAGTGCGGATTCCGCGCTCCACCGCCCACTCCTTTAGGGCCATGTATTGGAAGTTTGATGCGGAATACTGACGATCCGCGTTATCCGCAGTTCCCGAATAGTAGGCCAGGAGCTGGTCCCTAAAACGGAAGGAAAGTACAGCGGATATGGGCTCGCCCTCGCGACGGACCTCATGCACAACCGCATCCTCACCAAAATATTCCATCAGCGTTCGGAACCAGTTCAGGGGCAACGCAGGAGAGCCAAGACTGCGCTTGTTGCGATGAAACAACCGCACCATATCGTCCAGGAACCAGCGCCCTTCCTTCAAGACAAGCCCATGTCGATCGCGGCCCTTGCGAGCCTCCGCACGGGCCTTCTTGGGCATGCCCTTCATGACCAATTCCACTTCGTCGGGCAGCTCCTGAACAAATGTCACATACAGCTCCGAAGCGAGCAAATCCAAACCTGGATCGTGCTGGCAACGTAGCTCCAAACGGCCCGCTCCCATATCGATCGCCTGACTTTCGGCCGCTCGAAAGAGTGCCGCTTCCACGTCACGATTGCGCCCTACGGCTCCGCCATACACCCCATAGGGCACCGAGATGAGATTACGCTTGCCCCGCATACTGCGACAAATTGACAAGGGCAGGACGCCCACCAATTCATCACCATCAAACGCCAACCAATCGGTTCGCTTGTGCTTCATCACCTTCTCGACCACCTGGCCCCATCCGGCCAAATGGAAGAAGGTTCCGTTGTCTTGGGCGCGAACGAATTCGTCGCGCAACCCGTCGTCGGCGGGTGTCGAAAGTCGGACCTGCATGGTGGCTCTAGCGATGGATACGATCGATCCGGTACTCCCGGATGTTGCGAGACTGGGTAAAGACGACGATTTCGCCAACCAAGCCGAAGCCTATCACTTGGAGACCCAAGACCAGGATGACAAGTCCAATCAGGAACATGGGCGATTGCATCGGCGGGACCGAACCGCCAAACAGCCGCTCCAAGAAAGGCCAAGCGCCCAGGCTGGCGCCCAATGTCATGCAGGCTCCGCCTAATGCGCCGAAGAAACGCAAGGGCTTGTGGGTGAAGCCAGTGAGGAAGACAACTCCCAAGACGTCCAAGGCACGCCGAATGTAGGCCAACGGAAAACCGGAGCCCTGTTCGCGTTCTTCTCGCAGGTGCCGCAAGGAAACCTCGTCGACTCGAAAACCGCGTCTGTAGGCGATAATCGGTAAGTAGCGATACATGTTCCCGTATATCGACAATTGCTCGATGACCGTCCGGCGCATGAGGCGCACACTGCAATTCAAATCCTGAAAAGGCGTCCGTGTCAGGGCCCGAATCAGCCAATTGAAGGCCCGGGATTGGCATCGGTTGTAGGCGGAGTCCACGCGCTGACTCCGCAGACCAGTCGCCAAATCCGCCCCGCCCTCGACCGCTTCCAGAAGCCCCGAAAGGGAAGCGGGATCGACTTGAACGTAGTCTGGCAACGTGAGCAACAACTCGCCACGCGCGTGCTCGAACGCACTAGCAAGACAAACGGCGGCACCAAATTTGCGGTGCAATCCGATGGTGCGGACTTGGTCCTGAGTGCGCTCCTGCATGCTCAAGCCCTTCTCCCAAGCGCTGCCCTTGACTCCATCAAAAACCAAAATGGCTTCCCAGGATTTCCCGACCCCTTCAAGAACGCTCGCGTGGGCTTGCACCACCGATTCCACGTCCGAGTTTCCGGATTCGATAGGAACTATCAAGGTGATGTCGACCTTGGGTCCCTCGGCAACGGGTGCCTGTTTTTTTTCGTTGGGCCCACTCATCTGTTTCGGTGCATGCTCATGGGGTCAAAAGACTTGCTGTGGTGCAATCCGCTGATGCGAATCACAAGTTCGGCCAAGAGTCCGAGCAAGATAAAGAATGCGGTGCATTGAGCAAACAATGCCATCACAAACCATGCTGTGTTCGGAGCCCATGCGCCACTCACCCTCAGGGTGAAGACGAGGAAGCCCATCAGGCCGAAAGGTAAGGCAAGAAAGGCGAAGTACAAAAGAGGATTGCGCAGAAATGTCGCCAACATCTTGATGTTGAACAAGTCCAAAAAGACGCGCGCAGCACGTCCAATGCCATACTTGCTTTCACCGTATATGCGAGGCCTGTGGTGGACCACCACCTCGCCAATTCGAGCGCCGCTGGCCACGGCCAGGGCCGGCAAGAACCGGTGCTGTTCGGCGTAAATCGGTAGATTGTCCAGCAATTCACGACGGTACGCTTTGAGAGTGCAGCCCGTATCGTGAATGTCCGCACCGGTGATGTAGGCGATCAGTCGATTCGCGACTTTGGAAGGAAGCCGACGCAACACGAATCCGTCTTCGCGCTTCTTACGCCAGCCCACCACCAAATCCCAGCCTTCCTCCAGGTACTCCACCAACCGCGGAATATCCGCAGGGTCGTTCTGAAGATCCGCGTCCAGGGTCAGGATGATCTGCCCCCGACTGACTTCAAAGCCAGCGGCCATGGCTGGGGTTTGCCCAAAGTTGCAAGGGAACTGTACGACCACGGTCTCCGGGCTCTCCTCTTTAAGCTTCAACAAAACCGCGAGGGAGCCATCGGAGGAGTGATCGTTCACATAAATGACCTCAAAACTCCGCCCCATGGCCCTAAGGCTCGTCATCAGCTCCCCATGCAAAATGGGCAAGGATTCCTCCTCGTTGTAGACCGGTAGGACTACGGAGATCTCGGGGGCAGGGTCGGACATGGGTTCGATAACTCGAGCAATTGAGCCCGGCAACGCATCGTGACACGTTTGCCAGTAGGGCTCGGCTCGAATCTTTCGCTATCGGATAGAAAAAGGATAGGTCCGAAGGAATTGTTTTCCCGGCAGGTCCCCGAATCGGAGCCCCAAGGGGTCCGAGACCATTCGGGCGGCCGAGGACGGATGCAGCCGCCCCCTGGAGGCCAACCCGCCCCATTGAATTCCCTCAGCTGGGACATATCGGAGACCTGGCAGCGAGCCATTGAATGCCCTTTCTAGCCGCTATCCAAGCCGATTGGGCCGGCTGCACGGTTCGAATCCAACGCGAACCCGACCTGCTATGCCCCACTTGGAGCCCCGAGCCCCATCGGACTGGTTGTGCCCACCGGGGCGGGCTATGGTACATCCATGGGAATGCACCACGAGATCCACCCAACCTGGACCCTGATTCTGGGAAAAGGCCCCGACACAGACCTCTTGCAACCTTTGCTCGAAGGCTTGGCGTCTTCCCACCGGTCGGTGCGTATCGAAATACTCGACGGTCCAGTCCCCGAGCTGCCCGCCCCATCGCGCCGTGGCCGCCTGGTCTTGCACGCCGCAAGCCTTGAGGGGCACCACCTAGCCCAAGTGCAGCAGTACCTCGCCCAAGCCAGTGGATGGGAATTGATCCTGCTCGACCGGGACGGGCTCCCGTGCCTCGCCAAGGATCTGGTCGGCCCCAGCCATGTATATTGGTGGCCCGGACCGATCACTGTGGAGCAGGCCATGCGCCTTTTCCACCCCCCGCGCTCCCGCGACTCCGCCCAACTGCCGCGCGCTGCGGACGTTCTCGAGTCCAGTCCCGGCCTGCCCGAGACTCCCACCGCTCGCAAAAACTCCCCCCTGCACTTCACCGACCCTGATGAGGAATTGGGCGCGATCCAGGCCATCCTCTCCGCCCCCTACGAAGATCTGGATGAGTCGGGTTGGATGCCTGAATCTATCGAGCCGCATCTGCCGGAGCCCCTGCCAGAGATCGACGCGCCTTCCGATCTC
>JBLFXY010000074.1:0-14054 GCA_047611645.1 Glaciecola sp. | reverse complement strand
GCGGTTGGGCCGACGGCAAAACCGAGCCGGCTTGATTTCTAGCCCCCGGCCTCCCAGCGAAGCCACTCAACCAGCAACCCCACACTCTCAAAACCCAAACACCTTTCGCGTTCTTCGCGTTCTTCGCGTTCTTCGCTTCTTCGCTTCTTCGCGTGAACTGACCGGTAGGCTTCTCCTCCCCGTTCCAATTTCACCAAACGCACCACATCCCAGGGAAGAAACGCCAAAGGCCCCCCCCACCAACCTACCAACCACACACAAAAAAGCACCCCAGCAAGCAAAGCTCGCCAGGATGCACACTCCTAAATGCCCACTCCTAAATGCCCACTAAACCCTAAAGCCCAGTAACCGAAACATCACCCACAATCAAATCCACATGATGTGCAAAGATCGCCAAAGACCCAGTCCCCGGCCCACCAACAGGCGAAGTATGACTATGAGTCCAATCAACAGGCTCACTGTCATACAACCCCCAAACCTTGATGTCATGCTGAACCGACCCATCAACCAAAGTCTGCACCCGCACCTTCATCGTATAAGCATCCCCAGGAACAATCGTAGGCCCATGAAACCCAAGAATTTCCTGATCATTCTCATTAACCCAAAGCTCCCAAGTCTCACCACCAACCAAGTCATACCAACGATAAGTAAACAGTGACTCCATCGGATAAAGACCATGCAGCGGATCCTCAAACGCCCCCCCCGGCTGATGCCCGTTCCACCGATTGATCACCCCAATGGCATAAGACGAAGTACCAGGCGTAAACCCAGCCTGATCAAAACCCATCACAGTGAACGGAATCGTAGCCACATAGTTGTCCCAAGACTCGGCACTAACCGCCTCGCCCAGGGCGAAAATTCGGTCGTAGCCCAAGCGCTTGCGGTTGGTCCGCAAAACAAAGCCGTGATCAGGATCCTGGTTGAGCTCCCAATCGCCATCCACCGGCTGCACTTGGAATTGCAGACCATGCTTGTCAGCCAACGCAGAAGCCTCAAAGTCCGTGCTGTAGTTCCGGGGCCAACTGGTATTGGGTTTGAATTGCACAATCACAAGTCGGTAGACCTCGTGCCCATCATCGTCGGAAGCCCTTAGCAACAATTCGTTGCGATGGTAGCCATCGATGATGCGCGCACCGGTCAAGGAACTCACAGGCAGCACGATGTTGAAGTCGCCTTCGTCGCTCAAGCGCCAGGGCGCTGTGTCGATCGCGCGATCGTCTCCCAGCAATGTGAATTCGAAATCCGAGTCGTTCAGCGACCACTCCAGCGTGTTCGAAAGCGCGATGCGGTCCTCATCTTCGTCATAGAGGCGCCCCACCACGTTCACGCGATCTTGGGCATTGCCATGCTCACCAAAAACTTGATAGTTGTATTGCAGAATCTCGTGCTGCCAGCCGTTCCACACCCGGATTTCCGGATGCACGCTGCCAAAGCCATTCGTATCAAAAGTCGTATCAGGTAACACTTCCAGCTGCCCTAAGTTGTCCGCAATCGTCCCCTGTGCATGGTACGTGGAGGCCGGGTCCAAACCGGGCATGATGCCCTCGTTCGCGTAGGCCAGCTCACCAACAAAGTCCACACCGCCCAGGTAATCGGTGGTCAATCCCCAGCGCACAGCTCCACCGCTAGGCTCATCGCTCCACCACCGCAGGCGCGCTGCCGAATTGGAAATCAGATCCACACCCCAGCGGTATACAAAGGGTGCCGCGTTGTCATCCGGCGTACCCATGTCCTCTACGGGCAAAGGCTGCGCGTTATCGAAGATGTAGTCCGTTTCCAGAATGAAAGCCCCGTCGGTAGAGGCCCCGTTGCCCGCGTACAAACCGGCTGAAGAAGCCGGCAGGTTCATCACCAACTGCGGCCCGTAGAACCATACCTGGCCATCGGTGGAATATTGCGCGCCGTAGACGTCGTCCAGGCGGGCCACTCGCAGCCAAAGACCAGCGGTGCTGGTCCAAGGCCCAGCCTGGATCATGCTGGGATAGTATTCGACGATGTTGTTCGCCGAATAGCGCGTGGCCATCAACATCAGGTCCGTGCCATCGAATTGGAACCCATAGGTTATGTACGAGCCAGCCTCAGCTTCCACGAACACACCACCCTCACCCTCGGACACCTCAAAGCTGTTGTGAAATTTCGCCTCCCACTCGCTCCGGGCCACGTCCAGGACGGGTTGAGTCAGACGCAATTGCCCACTACTGGGGTTGTAGGCCACGTTTTCGGGCACCTCGAGAGCCACGGTTGCCTGATCGGTACCGGCACCAGCCATGCGCAACTGTCCGCGCTCATGGGGATCGTCGTAACTCCAAAGACCTCGGTTCAGGTTGAACGAATTGAAGTCGTCGGAGAGTAAGGAACCCCGATTCGAGGTTTGGAAAACATCATCACCGAACTCGTTCGTCAAGCCGGATGCAGTGCTCGAAGAAGCATTGAAGTGATACGTCGTCGCAGGCTCCAACCCAGTCAGCAGGACGCTATGGTGAAGAACGGAGTCCAAGCCTGTCACCCCTTGGGTGTATTGGCTACTCGCTCCAAAGTCTACGCGCCCACCGGCTTCCAGATCCGAGTCCCATTCCACCAAGGCGCAGTTCGGACCCACATCCACGGTCAAATTGGTGAGGTTCAATCCACCACCCGATCCGGGACCGCCTCCTGATGAGCCGCTGCTTCCGTGGTTGCAAGCAGGAATGAGGCTTGCCAACAAGAGGACTGCCATGGGCTGAGCCCAGCGGGGATTCGATTGCTTTGACATGGGATGCTTACTGAAAGACCCCTAGAAGCCAGCTGCGCCATGCAGCTTGAATGGCTCCTTCTAGGGAAGGTGGGTGACGACCACATCTCCGAAGGACGCATTCACGTGGTGGGCCACGAGAACGAGTGAGCCCTTCTTGGGATCGCCGGGGTTGGTGGTGTGCTCGAATGTCCAAGCCGTAGGTTCGGTACTTCCATCCTCCCACACTTTTAAAGAATATGTGGTTCCGCCGCCTGGTGCGTCTTCGCATCGTATCCGATACCAGTTGGTGACCCCCAGTGAGATCGCATTCCCCGGCTGAGGCAGAATGTCCTCGTTCTCGTCAATCCACAGCTCCCAACGCTCGGAATTGTTGAACCAGCGATAGATATATAAGCCGCCAAGCGGGTACAAACCATGGTTCGGTTGCGCGTAGGGACCATTCGCGGTGTGTCCCGTCCAACGCATGACAAAGCCCATTCCATAGGAACCGGTGCCCGTCGTGTACCCCTGGGGATCGAACGAGTGGACTGTGACTGGCAGCAGGACCTCGTAGTTGTCCCAACCATCGGGCCCGTGGCCCTCGCCGATCGAGATCAACCGGTCGTAGCCGAGCTCATTCGGATCGGGTCGCAGCACGTGTCCAAGGATAGGATCGTCAAAGACCTCCCACTTGCCGTCCACCACCTGCACGGCCTCTTCGAGGCGACCCGCAAGGTTGTTGGCCACATTCGCCCAACTGACGGTCAGGGAGTCCACCCAGGTCACAGCCGGTGTGTAATCCACGAGCGCTGTGGTGAGCGTCTCATTCCCAATGTCGTCGGTCGCCCTAAATTCCAAGGTGCTGCGATGCACCCCTCCGACCAGCGGAGCGCCCGCAAGCTGCTCCACGAACAACTCCAGGTTGAAGTCGCCCTCGTTGGCCAAGCGCCAGGGATCGAAGTTGAAGAGGCGGTCATCCCCGACGGCCAAGGTGCGCCAAGCGCCGCTATTCAAGCGATACACAAGATCCACCTCGAGGGCGACACGGTCCTGGTCCGCATCCAGCAAGCGCCCCAGCACGTTGAATTGATTCTGACAATTGCCTAGCGCTCCAAACGACAGAAGCTGGGCTCCGGTCAAAGTATCTACCGTGCCATACCAGAATTGAATCTCCGGTTCGCCGATTCCAGGTAGCTTGTGGGTTTGAACCGTCTGGTCCACCGTCGCGCCCGAATTCGGCACGCTATCGTCACTGACCACTCGAAAATGATAGGTGGTGTCCGCCGTCAAACCGAGCAAGGTCACGGTGTGCCTGAGCGCCAAGCCACCGCTGTTCGCAGGCGCCATGCCGTAAGCGGCGCTAGTCCCCCATTCGACCGATCCGGTCGAAGGTTCTTCGGTGGCCCAAGAAATTTGCAAAGCGTTTTCGGAGAGCGGCACCGCGTCGACGTCGTAAACATACGGAGCCGTCACGTCCGCGCCCGCTGCCAAATCCTCGTTTTGGATCGGCAGTAGCACGCTCTCGCACCAGTCGACTCGAATCGTGTGCGGGTTCGCAGATTCGATTGCGTTGCCACACATGATGCCCACTTTGTTGGGCACCAACGTGCTGGTGAAGCTGCCCACGGGCAACCATGAAAGCCCATCGAATCCGTACTCGGTCACCCAGAAGTTGCCCTGGCGTGAAATTCGCAGGTAGAGCGGTGAATCATCGCTCCAAGGACCTGCTTGGACCTGGGCCGTCTGCATATTTGCGGGTTGCCCCCCCACGAAGCGAGCGGATAACACGTTCAGATCCGTGCCGTCGAAGTAATAATCCAGGCGGATCCAATCATCCACATCCATCTCGGCGAAGACGCCTGTAGTGGTGTTGATTTCAACGATTGGGTTTTCAAACTTGGCCTGGAAGGCAAAGTCCTCGTCCACCACGGGCTGGGAAAGTTTCGCAGCACCATTGACCAACCAGGGCTCGTATACCACGCCCGCAGGCACTTCCATTTCCAAGTAAGCGTCCGCGGTACCCGACCCGGTCAATGCCAATCCGGCCACTCCATGCGGATCGTCAAAGGTCCAAACCGCCCGATCCAAGTTGGCTTCGTGGAAGTCGTCGGACACCAATGAACCCGCGGATTCCGTAGTGAATGTAGCCAAGGGATGCACCGTAGCGCCCCCATTGGCGTCCGTCGAAGTGATCTGATAGTGATACAGCGTCACAGGGTCCAAACTCGGCAGCACGACCATGTGCGAGGTGCTTTGATTGGCGTGCCCTTCGGTATTCCCCAATCCCGCCGTCAAACCATACGCCACACTCCCATCCGCGGGCTCGATCGTATCCCACGTAACCACAGCGGAGTTCGCGCCAGGAACGACGACCACGTTCGCGATGATCGGCGTTCCGTTGTCAAAGGTGAACTGCGCCGTGATGTCCGTAGCGCCGTTGATCGAAACCAACAGTGGATTCGTAATGCCACTGGCATCCGCGCCCCAGCCGCTGAATTGATAGCCGCTATCGGGCACGGCTGTCAATGTCACCTGATCGCCACAGTTGTAACTGGCCGCAACCGGCGAAGCCTGAACCGTACCGCCCACACCGGGCACGCTCGTGGTCAGCACGAAAGGACCACCGCCTCCCGCGGCTCCATCCTCGGGAGAGATGGGGTCCGACGTGTCGAAAACGTAGTCGCATAGCGCGGTGAAGGCCGGGGAAGTGGCCCCCCCCATCAAGTCAGAGTTGCCCGCATAGGGTCCCACCTGGTTCACCGCCATCGCACGCGAGAAACTCTTGAGCGTGGTCCAAGCGGTTCCATCCTGGGAGTGGTCGAAAGTCCACTGATTGCCGGACCGCGCCACGCGCAGGTAGTAGGGCGCCGAACCGATCAGCGGTCCATCGGCCTTGAAGTGCGTTCCGCCCGCATCTGTGGATCCTGCGTAGTAACGTGCACCGGAGCCCGTACCGTACAGATGGAAGGTCAACCAATTGATCTCATCTTCCTGAACCAAGATTCCCTGGTACTGGTATGCGGAGGGCATTTCGCTATCGAACTTGACCTCCATCTCGAAGTTTGTGTCGTCGATCGACTGCATGACCCGGGGAACGCCCAGGCTGTTCCAAGCCCGGTGCTCGCTACCCGCCGGCACCGAAATCGAAAGCTGGGCGTCGTTCGTTCCCGTACCTTGCAAGGCGAAGCTCGAATCGAATGCTGGCGAATCGTAGAAGGTCCAGGCCGGACCCAATCCACCGCAACCATTGAAATCATCCGAGAGCAAGACGCTGATGGGCTCGACTTCGGTGGTAAAAACGGCGTCCGCGCTTTGGTCGATCGCGCCGCTTGAGTTCGCCGAAACAACTTGGAAGTGGTACTGGGTTTGCGCACTCAGGCCGGTCAGTAACAATTGGTGACTGGTGACCAACGCCCCATCCTGCACCTGGCTGCCGTAGCTAGCCGTGCTGCCGAAGTACACTAAGGAGTCCGTCTGTTGATCCGTATCCCAGGTAATCAGCGCATCGGAATGCGAAGGCACAACGACCACGTTCGAAATGATCGGGTCCAAGCTGACGAGTGTGAACTGAGCCAAAATCCCGGTGTCCTGATTGATCGAAACAATCAAAGGATTCGTCGTCCCGCTGGCGTGGCCGCTCCATCCTGTGAACTGGAATCCACTGTCGGGCAATGCGGTCAGGGTCACCTGATCCCCGCAGGTGTAGGTTGGACTATCCGGCGAACGCTGGACGGAACCGCCCGAGCCCGATACGCCCGCCGTGAGCGTGAAGGGGCCATCATCTGCCGGCCCGTCATCCTCAGGCGTTATGGGCGTGATCACATCAAAAACGTAGTCGCAGAGGGCCGTGAAAGCCGGTGCAGGATTACCCCCGGAAGCTGCCCCATTGCCCGCATAGGGCCCCACGGTATTCACCGTAAGTGCATGGTTGAAACTGGCCAATGTGGTCCAGGTCGTTCCATCCGGAGAGTGCTCGAAGGTCCACTGGTTGGAGCTGCGCGCCACGCGCAGATAGTACGGCGCGGATGCGGATAGTTCGCCGATGCCCTCTTGAACCGTGCTGCCGCCCACTGTGCTGCCCGCGTAGAAATAGGGCCCAGCAGCCGTGCTAAACACATCAAAGCGCAGCCAGTTGTCCGCATCCTGCTCGACCAAGAGCCCTTGGAGCTGATAGGCGTCGGTGATTTCACTATCGAATTTAACCTCCACCCCAAAGTCCGTATCAGAAACCGATTGAGTGACACGAGGGCAATCAATGCTGTCATAAGCCTGGTGATCGCTGCCCGCCGGCACGGAGATCCAAAGCTGAGCATCGTTGCTGCCTCCACCCTGCAAACCGTAGCTCCCTTCGAGACTGGCTCCGTCCTGGAAGGTCCACGCCGGCCCCAAATCCGCGCACACATTGAAGTCATCCGAGATCAACGTGGGAATCGGCGCCAATGTCGTAGTAAACGAGGCGTCCGCGCTTTGCGTGGTTTCCGCGCCCGCGTTCTCCGAAACCACTTGAAAGTGATACAAGGTCTGCTCACTCAATCCACTGAGCTGCAGCTGATGATTCGTGACCAAAGCAGCACTTGTCATCTGGCTGCCATAGCCCGCTGAGGTTCCAAAATTCACAAGGGAACTGGCCGGTTGGTCCGTGTCCCACGTAACTACCGCGTCGTTGTAGGAAGGAACCACCTGAATGTTCGAAATGAGCGGGGGATTGCTTGTGGACACAAACACCGCAGTGATGTCATACGGGCCATCCATGGTGACCACGATGGAAGCATCGGTGCTCGCCACATCGCCGGTCCAGGAGTCGAAACTCCAGCCCGAATCGGGGGTGGCTGTCAACGTCACATCAGTGCCGCAAGCAAAGGCGGGGCCCACGGGGTCCATGGTCGTGCTACCGGAGCCAGATACGTCAAGCGCCAATACGGGGTTCGACTTGAACCCGCTGTCCTCCGGGAAGATCGGGCTCTCCGCGTCGAACATGTAATCCACATCCATGTCCGCTGCCGGGTTTGAGCCGAAGCTGCCCAGGTAGGGTCCGATCTCTGTCGGGGCGAAACCATATCCGAAAGTTGTGAGCGTGGTCCAAAGCACCCCATCGATGGAGACCCGCAATGAATAATTGTTTGCCGTGCGATTCACTCGCATCCACAAGCCTGAACCGGCACCTGCTATCGAAGTGTTCAGTTTCTGATGCGTGCGGCCATTGATCGTGCGCCCAACAAAGGCATACAGCGTGCCGCTATGGCGATAGAAATCAAAGCGGATCCAGTTGTTGGCGTCCTGCTTAACGAGCACGCCATAGATTTCATCGTTGGCCGGACTGTCCGTGAAAGCGACCTCTGCTTCAAAATCGCCGGACGCCAAAGGTTGCAAAACTTGCGGGCACGAAAGCGCGTTCCAGGCTTGGTGTTCCACCCCAGCGGCGGCCTGCATTTTCATAACCGCCTGACCCGAGCCAATACCTAGGATCTCAGCACTGCCATCGCCGAGCGGATCGACCGTTGACCAAAGCGGCGCCAAATCACCGCACCGATCAAAATCGTCCGAGGTCAAAATACCGCCCACATTCGATCCAGAGCCCGAGGCGTCCGAGAGGAATACGCGGTGACTAGCGCCTGTGCCTAAATGGGCGAAGCGCGGTTGATTCAGGGATAGATCGATGGACTCAATGCCCTCGCTGTCCATATCGGACAAGGCGGTCACCTGAACCTGGGCCATGACTTGGCCCGGTGCAAAGACGACCGTTTGTGTGTCGAGAGTGAAGTCCACACCCAGCTGAGCGCTGCCTGTGGAAACCAGGGTCACCTCCGCCGGCCAGTTGGACGGAACGGACAGTTTCAGGTTGAGTGCAAACGCAGCATCCCCTTCCACGACAGCCGCGGGGTTTGCTTCGAAAGCGACCTGCGGCAGGGCTTGAGCCACCGAAGATACGCTCTGCCGGGCGCTCGCCTGTGAAATCGGATTGAGCCTGACGACCGCCTGCGCCTGGATCGGTTCGACCAGGTAAGCGGCTGCCCCAAGGCAGATCAAAGAGAGGGTGAGGGCTTGCAACGGAGTGGGAACTAGGTGTGGAGTGCGGCCCGAAGTGGCGGTTGATTCGCAATTTTGTGGAGAGCCACAATGTGCGGAGGCTGACCGGGCGCGCTAGAAAACAGCATTTATCGAGGGGGTTATGCAGGTCCCCGAGCGAGGGGCCTGATCCCCCCTTTCAGCACCGATGTCCAGGGGGCTTGATCAAGTCTGCAGGCGGTTCGTGGGTCAGCGAATCGGAGTTGTTCGATAATAAGTGCGGCTGCACAGGAATCCAAAATGATTATACCCCGTAAACTGGCCCCCTGCGCGTGGGGGAGGGGGCCCAATTCCGTTAGGAAATCCCGGGACTCCCGCAGGGGGACCTGGGCCCACCGAGAACCGGATTCGGGACCCTGCAATCCAGTCCAGATCGCAATTTAAAAGTCCTTTAGGACAATTACGACACGGTCGATTTCTAAAATAGATCGCTGTCTCCACGTGAGACACGCTTCGTCTCGTACGATGTCGGCCCTAATTTCCCCAAAATCGCCGCCCAATGCATTCTCGCCTCCAGTCCACCCCCTTCCTCAAGCTACCGAATATCCCGGTCCACGTTTGCGTGCTGTGGCCCACGGAAGAAGCGGCTAGAAATGCGCCGCGTGGGGACTTCCAGCTAGTGCTCGAAGCGGATACTGGCATGGCCCGCAACCAGGCGTTCGATGAGGACCTCCTGGGCTATGGCGATGGCTATGAGAACTCCCTTGGATTTTCCGAGTTCTTTCAGGGCTACCTACAGGGTTTCGCCAAGGACCTCGTGAAACGCTATTCGCTCGCAGGCAAGCGCGTGCTCGAGGTGGGCTGTGGAGATGCTGAGTTCCTGCGCCTCATGATCCAGCATGGGGCCGCCAGCGGGGTGGGCTTCGACCCGTCCTATCACGCCGACCAACCCACGTCGCTCGAAGAAGGCCGCATTGAGATTCACCGCGAGGCCTTCCCGCCTTCCGACAAAGCCCTAAAAATCGATGCTGACATTTTGGTTTGTCGTCAGGTTTTGGAGCACGTCCCCGATCCCCTGCAATTCCTGGAGACCATCCGCGCGGGCCTTCCCACGGATCGCCCCACCACCGTGGTTATCGAAGTCCCCAACCTGCTACCCACCCTGGAACGGCAAACCGCTTGGGACATGATTTACGAGCATTGCACTTACTTCTCCGTAGGTAGCCTGGCTCGCCTCTTGAACAAAGCGGGCTTCCACGTCACTTACGCGGAAGAAACCTACGCCAAGCAATTCATCACTGTGGAAGCCACGACCGACGTCAGCGTCCCCGACCGCACCGCCGAACTCGATGACCGCAAGCAGCTGCAGAAAGGTGTGGCGGAGTTTGATGCTGCGTGGACCCAATGCAGGGCCGCATGGACGCAACGCCTGACCGAAGCCCACGCACAAGGCAAGAATGTTGCGATCTGGGGAACCGGCGCGCGCGGCATCAACTTCCTCAACCTAGTGGACCCCGACCATACCATTCAAAGCGCCATCGACATCAACCCGCGCAAATACGGGTTGCACGTGGCGGGCACTGGACAAGTGGTTTCCCCCCCCGAATCCTTGCTAGAAAATCGCCCCGATCTCGTCATAGTGATCAACTCTATATACGAGCAAGAAATCCGCGAAAGCCTGCAGAAACTCGGTCTAAACCCCGAAATCGCCCTCGCCTAGTTTGCCCCCATGAGCTCATCCTCTGTCACCGATGCCGCGCCGGCCCTCTGCCGCGCTTGCGCCACGCTCTTGGAACACACCTTCGTAGACCTGGGCAAATCACCCCCGTGCGAAGCTTTCTTACGCGCCGATCAACTTGAGCAGGGCGAGGTCTTTTACCCCCTGCATGCCATGGTTTGCAGCGCGTGTTTTCTCGTGCAACTCAAGGACTACGTGGACGCGGATTCTATTTTCGACGACTACGCCTACTTCAGTTCCTTCTCCGATTCCTGGCTGGAACACGCGCGCCAATACTGCGCGGACATGACCCAGCGATTCGGCTTGACGGGTGACAGCTTCTGTGTGGAAGTCGCCTCGAATGACGGCTACTTACTGCAGAACTTCGTGCGCGCTAAGATCCGGTGCTTAGGCATTGAGCCTTCTTGGACTGTGGCCGAGGCTGCACGAAGTGTCGGTGTCCCGAGCGTGCAAAAATTCTTTGGGCGCGAAACCGCCCGCGCTGTTCGCGAAGAACATGGCAGCGCGAATCTCATATGCGCCAACAACGTGGTCGCCCACGTCCCCGACATCAAAAATTTCGTGGGTGGCTTTCAGGAGCTCCTCAGCCCCCACGGCGTGGTGACTTTGGAATTCCCCCACCTGGCTCGGCTCATGGACCAGGTGCAATACGACACGATCTACCACGAGCACTTCTCCTACCTGAGCTTCGGCACCCTGTTGGGCATCTTGCAGGACCAAGGCTTGACGGTCTTCGATGTGCACAAGCTCAAGACCCACGGCGGATCCTTGCGGGTCTTCGCGCAGCACGCCGACACGGGAACGCATCCCATCGAGAAGTCGGTCAAGTCCCTGCTGCAAGAGGAAACCAAGCTGGGCTTCAGGGAGCTGCGCACCTACCTACGATTCACCGAGCTCGTGGAAAAGTCCAAACGCCAAACCCTCAAATTCCTCATTCAAGCCAAGGAAGAGGGTAAACGGGTGGTGGCTTACGGTGCCCCCGGCAAGGGCAATACCCTGCTCAACTACTGCGGCATTCGCTCCGACCTGATCGAATTCGCTGTGGATCGCAATCCCTACAAACACGGGCGTTTCACCCCAGGAACCCAAATACCGATCTTCCCGCCGGAAGCGTTGGAAGAAGCGCGCCCCGACTATATCTTCATCCTGCCATGGAACCTGGAAACCGAAATTCGAAGGCAGCTCTCGCACGCCCGTGAGTGGGGCGCCAAGTTCGTCATCCCCATCCCTGAAATACAGATTCTAGACTGACCGTATGAAAGTTGTCCTCTTTTGCGGCGGCCTCGGAATGCGCTTGCGCGACTATTCCGACAAGATCCCCAAACCCATGGTAGAGATCGGTTATCGACCGATCCTCTGGCATGTAATGAAGTACTACGCGGCCCATGGGCATACGGACTTCATTCTTTGCCTCGGCTACAAAGCCGACTACATCAAAGACTACTTCGTCAACTACGACGAGTACGTGTCCAACGACTTCGTCCTACAGAAAGGCGGCGAAATGAAGTTGATCAATACGGACATCCACGAATGGAACATCACCTTTTGCGACACGGGTATCTCCACTTGCATCGGTGAACGTCTGCGCCGGGTGAAAGAGCACCTAAAGGGCGAAGAGATGTTCCTCGCAAACTACTCGGACAACCTGACGGACTTCCCCCTGCCGACCATGATCGATGCGGTCGGCAAATCCGACGCTGTGGCTGGATTCGTGGCTGTCAAGCCCCCCCATTCCTTCCACGTGGTCGATATCGCCAATGACTCCCAGGTCACCGATTTGCGCGAAACGCGTCACTCGGATCTGTGGGTCAACGGGGGCTACTTCGTATTCAAGCAGGAAATCTTCGACCATATGGAAAAGGACGAAGAACTCGTGATCCAACCCTTCTCTCGGCTGATCGCAAAGAACCAACTCATCGCTATGAAGTACGAAGGCTTCTGGCAAAACATGGACACCTTCAAGGACCGCACCCTGTTGCACGAGATGCACACGGAAGGCAACGCGCCTTGGCAAATTTGGAATAACAAATAGCCATGCCCAAAACCCATAAGACCGAACGCTGTCGCGCCTCCGGTAGTACGCAACTCGAGACAATTTTAGACTTCGGCGAAGTGCCCTTGGCGGATGTGTTGCTGAGCTCCAACGAGACCGACACCCAGGACGCACTCTTCCCGCTCAAGCTCGTGTTCTGCGCCGAGTCCGCCCTGGTGCAGATCACGGGCGACGTGCCCCCGGAAATCCTGTGGGGCGGCGACTACCCTTACTACACCTCTGTGAATCCGACCCTGGTCAAGCACTTCACCGACGCAGCGCACGCGATCATGCGGCGCCAGCCTTTGGATGAGAATTCTCTAGTGCTCGAAGCGGCCAGCAACGACGGCTACCAGCTTGCTGTTTTCAAAGAAGCCGGCGCTCAGGTTCTCGGGGTCGATCCCGCCGAGGGCCCCTGCAAAGTCGCCAACGAAAAGGGCATCGAAACCCTCTGCCGCCTGTTCGATACGGCCATGGCGGAAGAGCTCATAGCCCAAGGTAAACTGGCGGATGTGATCGTGGGCAACAACTTGCTCAACCTGATTCCCGATCCCACTGATTTCACCAGCTGCGTGGACCGGCTGCTCAAACCGGGCGGCCTCGTCGTACTGGAAGTGCCTTATCTGGTCGATACCATTGATATGGTGGCCTTTGATAACATGTTCCATCAGAACGTGACCTATTGGACGGCTACCTCGCTTCAGAGGCTGTTTGCTCGCGCTGGTATGGAGCTCGTTGACGTGGAAGCGATCGATACTTTCGGTGGTTCCTTGCGCGTTTACTTCCGGCGAGGCGGAGAAGCTAATCTGGCCGTGCAGCACATGTTGGCCAGGGAAAAATCGCGTGGTGTGGACCAGCTTCACTTCTATGAGGCTTTTGGTGATAAGTCTCGAGCGATCCGTGAGACCTTGCGTGCAACACTCATTGAGCTGTATGAGGCTGGTAAGCGGATTGTGGCTTATGGGGCTGCTGGTGGTATGGCGACAACTTTACTGAGCTTCCTCAACCTGCCGGAAGGGGTGCTTGAATATGCGGTTGATATTAGTCATCACAAGCATGGGCGGTGGACTAGTGGGTATCGGTTGGAGATTTTTGCTCCGGAGCGATTGGCCCAGGACAGGCCTGATTATGCGCTGCTCTTGGCTTGGAATTTCGAACCTCAAGTTCTTGAGCAACGTGCTGACTATAGGGCTGTGGGTGGTCGGTTTATTCCAGAGGTCCGGGTCGTTTGAGTTGGTTGGGTTGATCTTGCCTTGGGCGTTTCTTGGCTGGGATGTGTGGGTTGCGGGGGTTTGGGGAGGGGAGGAGAGGCCTACCGGTTAGTTCACGCGAAGAAGCGAAGAAGCGAAGAACGCGAAGGGGAGGCGGGTTAGGAGAGTGTGGGGTTGCTGACTGAGGGGCTTTGCTGGGAGGCCGGGGGCTAGAAATAAAGCCGGCTCGGTTTGGCCTTCGGCCGAAACCTCGGGGGGAACATGGCCACATGGCCACATTGCCACTTTGCCACTTTGCCACTTTGCCACTTTGCCACTTGGGCACTTTGCCACTTGGGCACTTGGGCACTTGGG
>JBLFXY010000073.1:0-14090 GCA_047611645.1 Glaciecola sp. | reverse complement strand
CAAATCAAGAACCCCCTCCCTGGCTTTCCGTCAAAGCCACCGCGGAGCATATTGCGTTCAGAGAAATGGATGCGGCGGGCAAAGCCTTCAAGACCCACTGGATCCACTCCAAGCGAGAGCGGAACCGGATCGTCACGCTAACCGACCCCACTCGGACAGACCGAAAAACAGAGCTTATGCTGCGGTACAAGCTGCCGCCCCCCATTCCCTCCGCGGACGTGACCGGCCTTCGATTCAAGGCTGAGGGGCTCTCGGATGGCGAACTCATTTGTTATATGATGGCGAAGCCCAAGAGCAAACTCAGCAAAGGTGAACCCGGCTTCCGATCCGAATACAGCAATATCGCCGCGAAGGATGGCATGGCTGCTATGCCGATTCCGTCGGTCCGCCCCATGCGCGGAGGTAGCTACGAGATCACCAAAATCATCCTCAAGCTATCGGGCGCCCAACGTCATCCAAACCTGCGCATTACCGATGCCTGGCTGTACTAGGAGTGTGTCTGGCATAGAGGGTTTCTGGCGAGATCCTCTATGCCCGACACACTCCTAGCCCCACGGGAGTCGATCCCCTGGGCCCAATGTATTCGCAGCGATCCAAGCGTTGGCTGTTGAGTCCGCCTTAGCGGCGACCCGGACGGCCGGTCACGCCCATATCCTTGGAGACATGGAGCGGTCCGACCTCGGCCATGAATGGCTTGACCGGATTGTTCTCAGCGGGAAGCAATCGGAACCGGCCCTTGGAGATTTCTCTATCACTCGCATGAGCTTTTCCCCAGCGGTTGCGCCGATCGAGTACCAGAGTCCTAGCGGGCTCCGGCTTCTCCGAATAGTAGCTGTCAGCGATAAACATTCGAGAGTTCTTGTCCACCGTGGCGCTCGAGTCATTCCGCTCGAACCAACACCTGCGAACATGCACGTCCCCCCCGTCGTCGTAGCGCCAGTTCTTCTTGTAGGCGTCCAAAGCGATGCCGTTGCCAATGAATTCACATTCCACGATGTAGGCCGACGAACCATCTTTGACCTGGGTTCCAATCACACAGTCCTCCACCCAGCAGTTCTTCAGTAACACGTGGCTACCTTCGCCCACCGAAAACGCCTTGTCCGCACTGCCTGTCACGCGGGTGTTCAGAACCAGCACAGTTGAGGTCATCAGGTCGAGGGAGTCGTTCCCGCTATCCTTGAATTCGCAGTCGATGACGCGACCATTGCTGATGTCGATGTCCAGCGAGTCAAACAAGGAACGTTCGAACAGACAGTTCCGAAACAAGAGTTCATCCGCATAGACGGCATGCACCATGTCGTCCACCACCTGACTGTCCCGGAATTCGCAGTCCAAAACGCTCACATTGGCCACATCGTGGATGGAGAACATGGCGCTGTACTCCGCCAAGGGAAGCTTCCATCCGCTGCCCCCGCTCATGTTGCAGAATTCGAATCGGGAGTGGTCCGCACCATGGCCCCTCAGGGCCAGGACTCCCCATGGGTCCTGCCCTTCCAGGGCGGGCTGGACCGTGATCGGATCGCTGGCCGTTCCGACAGCAATGACCCGGCCCTCAAAAATGAGGGATGCCCCCACGGCCATCTCCAAAACCGTGCCAGGCTCCATAATCACAGGACCATGAATTGTCCGCTGTCCTTCGACGCGAACAACGCCACTCCAGCGCTCGTGCTGGCGAATGGGGTTGGGCATCACCACGGCATAGGAATCCTTGAATGCGACTTCCTTGAGCGCATCGACGGTCATGGGGTTTCCGAGTTGGCCATCACCATATTCATGGCGAACGACGTGCGGACTGGCCTGGCTTTGACCGGCAAATACCAGGCGCAAGTCGTAGGTCCGAACCTCCGGAACGTACTCTCTCTGCTTCACCGGAACACGGGACTCCCTGGCCTCAAACCGGTATCCAGGCAGCAAAGGCAATCGAACACTCACAAGGGCGCCATCCAGGACGACGCTGCCGCTCACATCCACTTCCACGCGCTCGCCCTCGGCATTGATGTAGGCCAAGAAGGCGTCCGGTCGAGTCGCGAGTCCCCCGTCGAATTCGAATTGCAAACCCTGAATGGGTCGATACCCGCCCACTCCGATACGGGCCCGATATTCCCCTGACCCTGCTTCTAGGGTTCGTATTAGCACGATCGGCTTGTTCTTGACATGCCGGTTCCGAAATTCACCGCACAGACCGCGAATCTGAGCGCGCAAATGCTGCATGCCCCGGCCCACTTCCGCGATGGTCAGCGGCTTGAAGAATTGAGCGAGATCCGGGTCGCGCTGCACGGCACCGGTGATGGATTCACACTTTTCCTCGAAGTGCCGCAATAGTCTTTCCTCGCCCCCGCCAACCAGGAAGTCTACCAGAGCCTCATGGTTGGCCAGTCGATACTGGACATCGTGCCGCAGGACTTCGTCCAGCTCACAGAAGAAGGGCACCTCGAATGCCAATTCGGGCGTAGCGGGTAGCCAGGATTTGTGCCAAGCATTTGGGTCCCAGACAACCGGCTCAAACCGGTTGCGCCACGGGTCGTAATACAACCGCCAGTTGTGGGAGTTATCGTAGTGCCCCGATTGGATGAGCTGCCGATAGGCCGTGAACTTGCCGAAGGCTTCGTAATTGAGCAGGGCACGCAGTTTGCTGTAGACCTCTTCACTGGGTTCGGCTTGTAGCAGTTCACACAGGAGAACCATCGCATCCCGCGCCTCCGGATCGAAGTGGTTGTTCAGGGCGACTTTCTCCCAGATGCCCGGGTATTGAAACACCCGGCCCGGGATATTGGTGTAGCTGTCACGGCCGACCAATTCACCGGCGAACAAATCCCCCGGCATGCGTCCCGTCTGGCGCAATACGAGTTCCTCGAGCTGTTCCACCTGGGTGTGCACGCCGCGCGGTTCGCCATTGACCCAAACCTCAACCACCTCGGATCGGGGAGCGATGAGTCCCATATCCCGAGCCAACCAATAACCCAAATCGCCGGTCACCATAGCTGGCGTTTTCGGAGCGACTAGGTTGATCTTGCGCATGTGGTTCCACATGGCTGTTTTGGAAGTCTTCACCCGCCACGACTTCTTCCCCATGGCCCAATGCCAGAAGAAGTCACCGCGATAGCGCAGGTCCACCGGGAGCAGTTCGCCGTCGGGATACAGCAAAGCCCCTTCGACATACTGCAATCCAGAGGCCGGAAGGTTCGAGTTGAGCTTGGACTCATCCGAGTTGGACAAGAGCAACTGCACCCGGGGCGCCTCCCCTTCTTCGATGGAGCGCTTGCCCTTGAACAGGAGCTGGCCCTTGCGAGCGAGAGTGGCGTACTCGTATTCCATCACGCGCAGCAGTCTTGCGGAGTTGGACATGGTGGTGTAGCGCAGTCCGAAATCCCGATAGGTCGCTTGGACAGAGTTGCACCACATAAAAAAGACAACCGCGATGGGCAAGGTGATCACCCAGCTCCACTTCCAGCCGAACTTCACCCAGGCTTTGATTGATTTCATCACTAGTTGGATCCTCCCTGAATCAAGATGGCTCGTTGCTGCTCATACTCGGCCCGAACTCCGGGATCCTGCAATGCTGCGGCCACCCCTGCAGGTATCCGTGGTTCCGGTCGGAACCAGCACTCGACCGTGGCCGGCCCCGTGAATGCAAAGGTTTCGCCGAATCGTAGGACCAATTGCGGATCCCTCTTCCCGCTCAATTCGACGCTTCCATCGTCCAGGAGCTGACTGCGAATCATCCCGGTCCACTTCTTGGACTCGCTGAAGATCTCGTTGCCTTCGACGTCCCGCAGGCAAACTCCCCAGTCGAATAGGTAGCCAGCCACATCTCCCGGCGGATCCAAACGAAACCTTGAAACCCCGCCTTCGGGTACATCCAAGGTTATTTCCAATCGAACCAAATCACCGGAGGAATCCGCAACGGCCGAGACGTAGGTGGAATTCTCAACGTTCTTGGTTGGAGAAAAGAGGAATGCCTGCCAGCGCGTCATCAGTGCCGCGCGTCCCCGGACTTGCACACTAGCCATTGCATCTGCGATCGCCTTGCCATCCTTGAGCTTCACCGCAAGTTGCAATCGCAACACTCCCTCGAGCGTTCTAAAGGGGAACCGGGTCTGGAAAAATTGTAAATGTTCACGGGCCTCTAGCAAGGTTTCTGGGGTTCCAACGCGAATGAGCACGGTGGCCAACTCGGAGCGGAACTCCAGGTTCCTCGGATCTCGATCCAATCCTGCCCGCAGCAGTTCGATCGTGGACGGATCCTCACCAAGAGCCTGATAGTGCTGGCTCAGCAGCCCGGTCATGCTACGCCAAACCGTAAAGAGTTTGTCCTTCACTTGCACGTCGTCAAGCTCGTCCAGGGCGTTTTCAAGTCGCTCCACCGCGACCGGAATTTCATCGGGAAGCTCGAGCGCCTGAATCGCTTCGAATTCCTTTTGGTACGGAGCCGCCACCTGGCGCTGCAACCGGCCGTCGATTCGTTCGATCAGGTTGGACTGATAGTGAAACGAGTAGAGGACCGCGCCGGCAAGGACGGTGATCAAGAGGAGTAGCGTACGGAAGAGGTTGCCCATTTGAATTGGATCAGGAGGCACAAGCCAAGTATGAGGGTGGCTTGGGTTGAGCGAAGCCGATGTGGAGGGACTCTAGGTTGCGGGAAATCTGCGACGCGCTACAGGTCATCCGTGGGTCCCATAAGAGGCCACGGTCCCAAGCGACGCGACTCAAGGCCCTATACCAAGACCTAATCGAGTGGGATTTTACCCGGCCCGGATGCCTAAGGTAGCCCCTAGTGACGCAAAGTGTCATCTGTGTCCCAGGCCGAGTACAGGCGCGCCCCGGCCCAGGCGCATCCGTTCCTATTGTCTCAGATATGCTCCTAAGGCCGTGCTGTCGGGCCGTGGAGCCAGCCCCACCGGATGCCCTCCCCCGCTCTTTAGACCGGGCGCCCCTGGCCCCGAGCCTGCCGAAGATGCCAAGCATCTAGAGGTTGCTCAGACGAATCGCTGACGTGGGACAATTGCGGGCACAGGCGTGGTCCCCGGTGCATTCGTAATTACGAGCCTTCAGCACCTGGGCCGGCGCGCCCTTGAGGCCATCGAAGGCCTCTGTTTCGCAAACCATCGTGCACATACCGCAACCCACGCATGCGCTGGGATCCAAGTGCACGTTGACGTAGTCCCGGGGTTCGACCGGGCATGCGAGGCCATCCTTACCCTCCACAGACACGGTTTCCCGGGTCATGTGGTGGGCGAGCAGAACGCGCTCCGCGGCCACGCGGCCCGCTTCGATCACATCCGGTACTTCATCAAAGTCGAAGCGGTGCAGGTGTCCGACTTTGGGCTGGATCAGCGTCACGCCCTCACCCCCATGCATGTGCAGCATCTGCTCCACAATCACCTCTTGGGTAATTTCAAACGAGCGGAAGAGCGCACCGATAGCACGTTTTTTGTACTTGGGGGCCGAAAACGTGCCCTTGATCGAAAGGTCGACGGCAATGATGCGCTTGGGCTTGAGCATGCGCGCCCAACGCAGGGGCAATGGATCCACGATGCCGCCGTCCATGTAATGTCGCCCTTCGCGCTCGAAAGGTTCAAAAACCCCCGGCAAGGCACAGGACGCGTACACCGCATCCACCAGGGACACGTCGTTGTATCCCGGTGCTCCCCAAAACAGGTTGCCACCGGTTTCCAGGCAAACCGAATTGCACCAGAAGGGCATCTTCAAGTCCGAAAACTGACCGTCCGACAGAATGGTCTCCAAGCTGGCTCGGAAGGTGTCGCCTTGATAAACGCTGGGTGTTCGAATCCCCTTGAACAGGAATTTGATGGTGTTGAGCCGGAAGTAGTCGTCCTTCTTGAGTCGGCACACGAAATCCTCGATGTCATCCAGCTCTTGGCCGCTGGCCACCATGGCTCCGATCAGGGAGCCGATGCTAGTGCCCACGACGGCATCGAACTTGACCCCGAGATCGCGCATGGCGCGCAAGACGCCCACGTGGGCCATGCCGCGCATGCCGCCCCCACCCAACACCAGTAAGGTGTCGATGTCGGTGGGAAAGTGGGTGCCGGGGTCTTCCAGGCGGGTCGGGTCTAGGGGGTTTGACATAGCGAATTAGTGTGGCGACGAGTCCTCACCTATCGTCCGATCGACCCATCTTCGCAATAGCTTGAGCCCACCCCCCCCCAGCCTTGGGACCTACGCGTCGCCCTACTGGGAACGCAGCGCTTCTTCCATGCATACCGACACGTCCGTCCCGGCATCCCGGTATTTGACGATCAGCGCGCAAGAGATCGCTAGGCCCTTGGAAAGGGCGAATTCTCCGGGGGCGGGGCGGGTTCCGGGCACGACTACAGCGCCTGCGGGAATGCTCAGGGGATTCTCACCTGAACCGCGTAGTTCGGATCCTTTCACCAGATCGAAGACCGGGGTGCTGGCGGTCAGGACCACACCGGCCGCAATCACCGCCCCGGCGCCGATCAGAACGCCCTCGTAAATCCCCGCGCCCCCACCGATAAAAGCACCGTCCTCCACGATAACGGGGCGCGCCCCCACGGGCTCGAGCACACCTCCAATTTGGGCGGCAGCGGAGAGATGCACGCGCTCGCCGATCTGCGCGCAGGATCCGACCAGCGCGTGGCTATCAATCATGCTCCCGGCGCCCACGAAGGCGCCAACGTTCACATACATGGGCGGCATGCAAACCACGCCTTTTGCCAGGTGGGATCCACGCCGCACCGAAGAACCGCCGGGGACCAGGCGCACCCCGCTTTCCGCATCAAAGCGCCGCACGGGAAAGGCATCCTTATCGCAAAAAGCCAGATCGGAGCCGGTTCGAACCTCGATACCCGCGGGCACTATAGAGCTGCTACGAAACACATCGAGGATGGCCGACTTGACCCAGGCAGGCACAATCCAAACGCCATCCTGCTTGTAAGCTGCGCGCACGGTTCCGGCCTCCAAGGCGTCCAGCAGGGCTTCTCCTTTCAATGGTTCCGTCATCGCGAGTCTATCCTTTGCAGCAGGTATTGAACCGTTTTCACGTGGCGCCCTACCATGGACTCCAGGTCGCCGCGGTTGATCTGTTCGTGATCCGTATGGGCATGCAGAATAGAGCCAGCACCGATCATAAGCGGTTCGCCCCAGGCGCGCAGGTGAGGCGCGTCGGTACCAAAAGCCACCACCTGCCCTGGCTCCCCCTCCGGCACGATGAAGTCCACGGGGCCGTAGGCATTGCCGCTTTGAATCAACTCGACATGTTCGCCGAGCAAGGGAAGCAGCCGCTCGCGCACCGCGTCGGGTTCCTCAACGGCACGCAGCAGGAAACTCAAACGCGCATGATCCGCCACCACGTTGGGCGCCACGCCACCTTGGATCTGTCCCAGGTTTAACGTGCCGGGGCCCATGAGTTCATGCTCGCCCCAGTCCGATGCCAGGGCTCGCGCCGCCACTTGAATCAACTCGTGCACGGCGCTCGGACCCACGTCTTGGGATGAATGCCCGGCCACGCCATGCCCTTCAAGGTGGGCATGAAAAAGGCCCTTGTGCCCCGCTACAAATTTGGAATCTGTGGGTTCCCCCACGATCACATGCTTGGGAGACCAAGGGTCGGCCAAATTCCTGTTGGCGAACTGCGCCCCATCCGAGAGCGTTTCCTCGCCCACAGTGAATAGGAAGGCCACGCGATCCTCGCCCGCAGCTAGCAATTGCTCACCCGCGAACAACATCGCTGCAGCCTGCCCCTTCGCATCGCAGGATCCGCGTCCATGGATCACACCCGCTTCAACGCGCGAGCCGAAGAAAGGCGGAACAGTATCCAGGTGCGTGCAGAAGACCACCTCGGGCTGACCCGCACGCGCCAGTAGGTTGAACCGACCGGGCTCCACCTCCTGCCGCTCCACGTCGAAGCCACGCTGAGTCAGCGCGGCTGCAAGGGCTTCGCCATAGTTCGCTTCCGTGCCGGTGACCGAGGGGATTTCGATCCAATCCAGCAGGCTCCGTTCCAGTGCGCTGAGCTTCACTCTTCGCCCTGTAGCACGACCAGGATCGCGCCAGAGGCCACCGTTTCGCCGGCTTTCACGCGAATTTCGGTCACGGAACCCGCGCCCGGCGCCTTGATTTCGTTCTGCATTTTCATGGCTTCCAAGATCAGCAGGGGAGTGCCGGCTTCGACAGCCTGGCCCTCTTCCACGAGGACCTCGACCACGATACCAGGCATAACGGCCTCGACCGGGCCGCCGCCTCCGGCCGCTTCCCGCGCCGCCAGGTTGGCCGCACGCTCGCGATCGTCTTCCATGTGCACCGCATAGCTGTGACCCGCCAGGGTCACGTGGGTGGTATGGGTATCGCCTTCGATGGAAAGACCATAGCTCTTACCGTCCAACATCACGATCAGCTGGCCCAAGGTATCCGCTTCGCGATAGTCCAAGTCCACGAGTTTGCCATCGATACGCAATTCGCGCACGCCAGCTTCCTCGATCAAATCGACCTCGTATTCACGGCCGTGCATTTCAACAAAAAGTTTCATACCTGTCCTCCACGTTCAATCGATCGGCGTGCATAAGCGGAACGCTCTCGGCGCCCGCGTTCCATCCAACCTTCACGGCTGGAAGCTTCGGGATCCATGGCACTGCGCTTGGCTTTGTTGTGGCGATAAATCGCACAGGCCGCGGCCACCAGAATGTCGTACTCCACGGGAGGCTCGATGGTCAAGCTCTCAAGGAAGTGCGTATCGATGTCGCCCGCCACGAAGCGCGGATGCTCGAGTACGGTCAGTGCGGCCGGCATGCTGGTGCGCACTCCGCCCACATTCATTTCCGCCAGGGCGCGCTTCATGCGTTCGATGGCGGAAGGCCTGTCGGGGCCCCACACGATCAACTTGCCCAGCATGGGATCGTAGGTCAGGCCCACTTCCATATGCCGATACATGGCCGTATCCAAGCGCACCCAGGGACCACCCGGAGCGCGCAGGTTGTGCAAAATACCTGTGGAAGGTACGTAGCCTTGGGTGGCGTCCTCGGCGTTGATACGCACTTCGATCGAGTGGCCATTGATCTTCAGATCCTCCTGGGAAAAGGACAATTTTTCTCCGGCGGCCACCAGCAGTTGCTCACGCACCAGGTCCACGCCGGTGATCATTTCCGTCACCGGATGTTCCACCTGCAAGCGCGTGTTCATCTCGAGGAAGAAGAACTCACCCTTGGCCCAAAGGAATTCGACCGTACCGGCGCCTTCGTAGTTCACGGCGGCCGCAGCTCGTAGAGCCACATCCCCCATCGCCTGACGTGTTTTTTCGTCGAGCACGATGCAGGGAGCTTCCTCTACCAGTTTCTGGTGGCGGCGCTGAATCGAGCACTCACGCTCAAAGAGATGAACCCGGTTGCCGTGCGAATCGCACATCACCTGAATCTCGATGTGCCGCGGGTTGTCCAGGTAACGCTCCAAGTACAGGCGGCCGTCGCCGAAGGCGCTGATCGCCTCTCCGGACGCTTGTCGGAATGCGGAGGCCATTTCGCTGGGATCGCGCACGATTCGAATTCCCTTGCCCCCACCGCCCGCTGCGGCCTTGATGGCAATCGGGTAGCCGACGCCTTCGGCGTCCTTGACGGCAGCCGCCACATCGGCAACCGGATCGGTCAGACCGGGAACGCAGGGCACCTTGGCCTTGGCCATGGCGCGACGGCTTTCGATTTTGTCGCCCATGACCGTGATGGCCTCGGGCGGCGGACCGATCCAAGCCAAGCCGGCCGCTTTCACGCGGCGCGCGAACTCGGCGTTTTCGGACAGGAATCCGTAGCCCGGATGGATAGCCTCAGCGCCGGTTTCCGAGGCAGCCTTGAGGATCTTGTCCATATCCAGGTAGCTCTCCGCCGGGGTGACGCCGCCCAAGGGCACGGCCACGTGGGCCATGCGCGTGTGCAACGCGCAGTCGTCGACATCGGAATAAACGGCCACACATTCCACGCCCATCTCCCGGGCGGTGCGAATGATGCGCAGGGCGATTTCACCCCGGTTTGCGATCAGAATTCTTTTGAACACGGTACTTGTCTCCTTGGATTACAGGGGAATGTTGCCGTGCTTACGCGAAGGCCCGGACTCGTGCTTGGTCACTAGAAGTTCCAACGCGGCGATCAAAGCCGGACGCGTGTCCTGGGCTTCAATGATGTCGTCGATGTAACCCATGGCGGCTGCCTTGTAGGGATTGCCGAAGGCTTCCTCGTACTCGGCGGCCTTCTCGAGCTCCTTGGCTGCGGGATCGTCCGCCTCCTGAATCTCGCGGCGGTGGATGATTTTGGAAGCACCCGCAGCGCCCATCACGGCGATCTGCGAAGCCGGCCAAGCCACGTTGAAGTCGGAACGCGTAGGCCGCGAGGCCATCACGTCGTAGGCTCCGCCGTAACCCTTGCGAGTGATCACGGTCAACTTGGGGACCGTGGCTTCGCAGTAAGCGTAGAGCAACTTAGCACCGTGGCGAATGATGCCGCCGTGCTCCTGGTCGGTGCCCGGCAGGAAGCCAGGAACATCTTCGAGGGTCACGATCGGGATGTTGAACGCGTCGCAGAAGCGAATAAAGCGCGCGGCTTTCTCGCTGGCGGCGATGTCCAAGCAACCGGCCAAAGCAGAAGGTTGGTTGGCCACCATACCCACCACTCGTCCGTTCAGGCGTGCGAAACCGATCAGGATGTTGCGCGCGAAGGCCTCTTGCACCTCCATGTACGAACCACGGTCCACGATCATCTCGATCACTTCGCGCATGTCGTAGGGCTTGAGCGGATCGGCGGGCACGATGGTCGCGAGCTCCGCCTCACGGCGATCGGTGGGGTCGTCACAAGGAATGCGCGGCGGATCCTCGGCATTGTTCAGGGGCAGGTACGAGAGCAACTTGCGCAGGTTGAGCAAGCAGGTCTTGTCATCCGGCGAGGAGAAGTGCGCCACGCCACTCTTGGAGGTGTGCACCTTAGCGCCGCCCAAGTCTTCGCTGGTCACATCCTCGTGAGTCACGGTCTTGACCACGTCGGGCCCCGTGATGTGCATGTAGGAAGTGCCCTCCACCATCATGATGAAGTCGGTGATCGCGGGGCTGTAAACCGCGCCACCGGCGCAGGGTCCCATGATGGCCGAGAGTTGGGGAATCACTCCGGAGGCTTGGGTGTTGCGCCAGAAGATTTCCGCGTAGCCGCTCAAGCTAGCCACGCCTTCTTGAATGCGCGCGCCGCCCGAATCGTTGAGGCCGATGACGGGCACGCCCACCTTCAGGGCCATGTCCATGATCTTGCAGATCTTGCCCGCGTTGGTCTCCGACAAACTGCCACCAAACACGGTGAAGTCCTGGCTAAATATATAAACCGGGCGGCCATCGATGCGGCCATGCCCCGTGATCACTCCGTCGCCGGGGATCTGTTGATTCTGCATACCGAAGTCCGTGCAACGGTGTTCCACGAATCGGTCTTGCTCCACAAAGGAACCTTCGTCCATCAGGAAATCGACGCGTTCACGCGCGGTCAACTTGCCTTTTTTGTGTTGGGTTTCGATGCGCTTTTTGCCACCGCCCACAAGGGCTTCTTTCGATTGGCGGTGCAGGCGTTCTAGGGGAGTTTCCATCGGATACAGGGGGTTCGACAGGGGTCGGGAAAGCGGGGTGGAAGTGTAGGGTTTGGAGGGGAATCAGCCCTTAGGCAATTCCACCAATTCCATGAGCACGCCCGAAGTGGAGGCGGGGTGCACGAAGGCGATGCGGGTGCCGTGGGCCCCCGCTTGGGCGGTTTCGTTGATCAGGCGCACATTTCGGGCCTTGAGATGCGCGAGCGCAGCTTCCAGATCCCTGACCTGCCAGGCCAGGTGGTGGATGCCCTGGCCGCGCTTGGCCAGGAATCCGGTGATGGGGCTGTCGTCGCTGGCGGGCTCCACCAGCTCGATGCGCTGCTCGCCGGCCATGAGCATCAGCACATTGACCTTCTGCCCGGGCACGAATTCTTCCCCAGCAGAAGCGAGGCCCAGGCCCGCTTCGTAGAGTTTGCGCGTCTCGGCGATGGAATGCACGGCGATGGCCACATGGTCCAGGCCGACGACGACTTCTTTCAGGGCCTCGGGGGCTCCATCCTGGGTCGATTCCATTAGAGCACCTCCGGTGCGTTGAATTTGCCAAAGGTCTGTTCGAGCACGCTGCAAACCTCGCCCACCGTGGCGTAGGACTCGACCGCGTGCAGCATGGGGCCCATCACGTTTTCGGTTCCGCGGGCCGCTTCACCCAGGGCACGCAAGGCACCTTCAACCTGCTCATTATTGCGTTCGGCGCGTACGCGCTCCAGGTCTCCCAACACCTCGGCTTTGGCAGCGGGGTCGGGGCGGAAAATTTCGGGCCGGCCTTCCTCGACTTGGAACTTGTTGACACCCACGATGGTGCGCTCGCCCGATTCCACATCACGCTGCCATTGCATGGCGCTGCGGTGAATTTCGCGCTGCATGAAGCCTTGCTCGATGGCGGGTACGGATCCCCCACGCTCATCGATCTGGGCCATGAGCGCCAGGGCCTCGGCTTCTAGACGGTCGGTCATACTTTCGACGTAAGGGGAACCGCCGAGCGGGTCGATCACATCGGCCACTCCCGACTCGTGGGCCAGTAGCTGCTGGGTACGCAGGGCCAACTGCGCCGATTTCTCCGTCGGCAAGCCCAGCGCTTCGTCACGCGAATTGGTATGCAGGGATTGGGTACCGCCCATGATGGCTGCCAAGGCCTGAACGGTCACACGCACTACGTTATTCTCGGATTGCTGGCTTGTGAGCATCGAACCCGCCGTCTGCGTGTGAAAGCGCAACATCCAGGACTTGGGGTTCTTGGCGCCGAACTCCTCGCGCATGATGCGCGCCCACATGCGGCGTGCGGCGCGGAACTTGCCGACCTCCTCGAAGAGGTGGTTGTGGGCATTAAAGAAGAACGAAAGGCGCCCTGCGAACTCGTCGACATCCAGTCCTGCAGCCACGATGGCCTTCACATAGGCACGCCCGTTGGCCAGGGTGAATGCCAATTCTTGTACCGCGGTCGAGCCCGCTTCACGGATGTGATAACCCGAGATCGAGATCGTATTCCAAAGCGGAACCTGCTCCTTGCAGAAGGTCACTAGGTCGGTCACCAAACGCATGGAGGAAGGCACACCAAAGCGATAGTTGCCGCGGGCTGCGTACTCCTTCAGAATGTCGTTCTGAACCGTGCCGCGCAGGCGCTCAGGATCCACGCCCTGGCGCTTGGCCAGGGCCACGTAAGCACACAGTAGGAACGAGGCCGTGGCATTGATCGTCATGGACGTGGAAACCTCTCCCAACGGGATGTCCTTGAACAACAATTCCACGTCGGCCAAAGAGTTGACCGGCACGCCCACCTTGCCCACCTCGTAGATGGCCAGCGGATCATCCGAGTCGTACCCGAGCTGGGTCGGCAGATCGAAGGCCACGGACAATCCTGTCTGGCCGCCCTTGAGCAGCATGTGGTAGCGCTCGTTCGAAGCGCGCGCACTCGAGAAACCCGCGTATTGGCGCATGGTCCAGAAGCGTCCTCGGTACATGGTCGGCTGCACCCCACGCGTAAACGGATACTCGCCCGGCCAGCCACCATCGGGTGCTCCCCCATAAATAGGGTCGAGTTCGATGTCCGAGGGAGTCTGGAACGGTTCTTGCCGCTCGCCGAACCTCGAACGGGCCCCTTCATAGGTGCCCTTCAACCAGTCTTCGCGAGTGTTCGGGGAATCAGAGTTGTTGGGGCTCATGGCAGCGGTCGGGTCTAGCGGCTCGACGGGTTCGAGTTCCGGGCCGCCCAGGATACGGATTGGGGACCCGTGGGGCACCATTCTCGGCGCGACAACTGACCGGAATCGCACCCCCACCCCCCCCGACCGGGATGCGACCCCCTTTGTCCACCGCCAGAAGGCGGGAAACCGAATCCCGAATATCTCGATTCGGGCAGAATTTGCCACCCCCGTGGACGTACCCTTCCAAATCATTCCCCTGCCCCTCTCGCCATGAATCGATTCTTACTACTGGCGGCCCCGATCCTCATTATCGCGGGCCTCACATTCTGGCTGCAAAGCTCAGAGCCGGTCCCCGAGGACCTCACC
>JBLFXY010000072.1:0-14292 GCA_047611645.1 Glaciecola sp. | reverse complement strand
TCATCGCGAAAGCCGAAACGGGAACCGGTAAGACCCTGGCCTTCGGCGCGCCCATGATCGCCAAGATCGATCCCGCGCGACACACAGTGCTGGGCTTGGTGCTCAGCCCTACCCGGGAATTGGCGCAACAGGTATACGAAGTACTCAAAACGCTCGGCGAATCGCGTGGCCTCAAGGCCAATCTAATCGTGGGAGGCGAGCCCATGGGTCCCCAAGTGCGCACGCTGCAAGCCGGCGCTCAGGTAGTCGTCGGAACCCCCGGCCGCGTCTTGGACCTCATGGACCAAGGCTTCCTGAGTTTCCCTTGGACCGAATTCGTCGTGCTCGACGAAGCGGACAAGATGCTCGAAATTGGTTTCATCGACGACATCAAGAAGATCCTGCGCGCCTCCAATGAGTACCGCCAAACGCTTCTGTTCTCGGCCACCTTCCCGCCCGCCCTGCTCGACATGGCGCGCGAGTACACGAATAATCCGCTCGAAGTGGCCACGTCAAGCGGTGTTTCCACCGCCGATACAGTAGCCCAGTACTTCATGCCCGTTGGCGGCGATGACCGCACCCGCGAGCTGCGCGACCTGATCCGCGCCAGCGGTGAAAAGGACATATTCCTGGTCTTCTGCGATCGTCGTACCGACGTGGACAAACTGATGCGCAACCTGGAGCGCGAACGCTTCTCGGTCAAGGCCCTACACGGTGGCTACGACCAGGCTTCACGCTTCCGCGTAATGGATGCTTTCCGCACGGGCGATGTGAAAGTCCTGGTGGCTACCGACGTGGCCTCCCGAGGTCTGGACGTGAACCACGTCACGCACGTGGTCAACCTGAACGCTCCGCGCGACGTGTCCGACTACACGCACCGCATCGGACGCACAGGCCGCGCCGGTCGCACGGGCACGGCAGTCACTTTTGTTGGCGGAATCGACCAGCGCAAGTGGAAAGACATCGAAGACGCCCTGCCTGTGGATGTCTCCCGCATCAACTCGCCCCGCGAGCTCTTCGACAAATCGCGTCCCGCAAAGAAAGAACGCCCCGAGCGTAGCCGTGACGGTGGCCGCGATCGCGACGACAATTCGGACTCCGCCCGTGGAAACCGCGTGCGTCAAAGCTCTCGCGAAGACCGCCCCGAGCGAAGCGAGCGCCCCTCCCGTGGCGATTCGGAATCAAGCCGCGTGCGTAGCCGCGGCCGCGCCGAGCGCCCCGAGCGCAAAGCAGAAGAGGAACGCCCCCGCCGCGAACGTGAAGAGCGTCCCCGCCGTGAACGCGAAGAACGTTCCCGACCGGAACGTGAAGAGCGTCCCCGCCGTGAACGCGAAGAACGTTCCCGCCCGGAACGTGAAGAGCGCCCCCGCCGTGAACGCGAAGAACGTTCCCGCCCGGAACGTGAGGAACGCCCGCGCCGTGAGCGCAGCTCCCGCCCGCGCGAGGACCGGGACTCCCAACGTGAGGAACGCGCACCGCGTGACTCCGGTCGGGACCGTAAGTCCGAAGATTCGCGTTCCAGCCGCAGCCGCGCTCCCCGCGACTCGGAGCCACGCAGCGAACGCCCGGCAAAAGCCCCCTTGCAAGAGTCTTCATCTCGTTCCAAGAGTCGACCTACAAGCAGCCAATCCAAGCAACGCAACAACGACGACAACTCGGGCTTCGGCGCGGGCATCTAAGAATCTCAAAGGAGACACGATATGGGTGGAATCAACCCCTACAACCAAAGCGCCGAACCGGTGCTCCCCACGCAGTCCTTCAAAATCACCTTTGAGCCCATGGGCAAAACGGTGGACGTCGACCCTAAGGCCATGCCCTATTCGGACGATGGCCTGCCTGGGTCCGTACTGGATATTGCATTGGGCCACGGAATCGACATCGATCATGCCTGCGGCGGGGTTTGCGCCTGTTCGACCTGCCATGTGATCCTGGAGAAGGGCTTCGAGTCCTGCCAGGAAGCCGACGAAGACGAAGAGGACATGTTGGACACAGCTCCAGGTCTGGAGCTCAAGTCCCGGTTGGCCTGCCAGGCAGTGCCCAACGGAGAGCACGACCTGGTCGTGCGCGTACCCAGTTGGAACAGGAACCACGCCAAAGAAGCCCCGCACTAGTGAAGAAAGAACAAGCCCCTACAAACGAGCCGACAAGTAAGATCGACGCACTGCTAGCCAATCCTCGCGGGTTCTGCGCCGGAGTCGACCGTGCCATCGACATCGTCGACAAGGCTTTGGAACTCTACGGGTCCCCCGTTTACGTGCTACACGAGATCGTGCACAACACCCACGTGCTCAAGGATCTGAAGTCCCGCGGAACGGTTTTTGTGAAGTCGCTCGACGAGGTGCCCCCGGGCTCCGTCACGATTTTCTCCGCCCATGGGGTTTCGGATGCTGTTGTGGACGCCGGCAAAAAGCGCCAACTCAAGGTCATCGACGCCACCTGCCCGCTGGTGACCAAGGTGCACCTGCAAGCCCTGCGCTACGCTCGCGCGGACAATGAACTCATCCTGATCGGACACGAAGGTCACCCCGAGGTCGAAGGCACACGCGGCCGCGTGCAAGGCACGGTGCACGTGATCTCCACTCCCGAGGAAGTCGCCAATCTGCAGATCAAGGATCCCAGCAAGCTGGCCTACGTGACACAGACAACACTCTCCGTGGATGACACCCGCGAGTGCGTGGAAGCCTTGGAATTGCGTTTCCCGGACATCCAGGGACCGGCCCTCAAGGACATCTGCTACGCCACACAGAACCGCCAGAATGCGATCAAGGACCTGCTCCCCAAGGTGGACTTCCTGCTGATCGTGGGCTCCGCCAACTCATCCAACTCCAACCGCCTGCGCGAGCTTGGAGAAAGGCGTGGCGTGGAGTCCGTACTGATCGACCACCCCGACCAAATCCAAGCCTCGTGGCTCGCGGGTCGCAAGCGCATCGGCGTCAGCGCCGGCGCCTCCGCCCCAGAGATTCTGGTGCGCCGCATCCTGGATCGCCTCAAGGAATTAGGCGTCACGGATCCGCAGGAGGACGAAGGCCAACGCGAAACGGTCGTGTTCCAACTCCCTCCGGAAATGGAATCCTACCTGTAAACACGAACCCCGTTTACGACAGACAAAAAGAGAGCCAGCTGCGTCATGCAACTGGCTCTCTTTGTACGTAGCTCGCTTAGCGCAAAGCGCGTATCGGGAATGGATCCCGAATTAGAATGTCCAACCCAAGGAGAGGGTGTACAGATTGTCGTTCTTGCCCTTGCCGGAGACGGGGGTGTTGTCCCAGTCCCAGATCCAACCGGCTTGGGCCAGCATAGAAGAGGTCATCTTGTAGGTGGCGTTGGTGACCATACGACCGTTCTGATCGTCAGCGTCGTCCAAGCTGCTCAATAGGAAAGCGTTGTTCGAGAATGCGAGCTTCTCGGAGTACTCGTACTTGACGTCGTAGCCAACGCGGCCGGAGAGGTAGGAATCATCGTCGGCCGAATCCGTGTAGGACTCGTCGACTTGCGAAAGACCCGCTTCGACGGACACTGTGTAGCCTTCCTTTTCCACGACGGTGTGGCCGATACCTGCACCGACGGTCCAACCTAAGTCCAAGCTGTTCTCGAGCTTGCTGTCGACGGTGGCGAGACCGTAGTAGTAGGTTTTTTCGTCCATGGCGACGTCATACTTGGTTTCCAAGTGTGTGTTGCGCTGGGTGATGGCACCCCCGGACTGGCGGAAGTTCCAGAACAGGCCCACGTTCCAGTTGTCGCCGTTCTCGAACTTCTTGTCCATGTTCAAGTCCGCGTAGGCACCCTTTTCATTGGTGTTGCCATCGGTGGCGGACATGGAGACGGTCGCCTTGCCTTGCCATACGTTGGACTGGGATGCCGGAGCGGGCTCTTCTTGCACGATCGGGATCGCCGTGAGAGCTAGAGCCTCGACAGTTTGAATATGATCGGGCTGGGGAGTCACCGCGCCAACGGCGGTCAGGATTGCAGAGAGAAGGATCATGAGATTCTTATTGGGGAAGAGGCCATCGATACCGAGGAGTCAGTATCAGTTTTGCCGGGAACGGGCTCGGCCCATTATTTCTAGGGCGTATGGTATGCCCTGCAGCGTCCGGGAGCCATGCCAAGTTAAGGCTTCGCCATCAGCTAATATGAAGATTTGATCAGACAAGCCCGGCGCCTTGCGCAGCTCCTCAATGTGCTTATCCTTGAACGGAAAAGGCTCAGAACATAGCAAGATCACGTCTGGAGCCGCGTTTGCAAGTTCGTTGAGTTCCAGGCTCGGATAGCGATCCCCGCTCACGGCCATCACATTGACGCCCCCGGCTAGTCCTAAAAGATCGGTAAGGTATGTATCGGCCCCGGCGGCCATCCACGGTTTGCGCCAAATGAGGTAGGCGTAGCGAATCGGTTCCAAGCCTGCGCACTGCTCGGTCACTCGCTTCAGAACCTGCTCCGCTTTCGCAGCGAGCTCATGGGCCGCAGACTCGCAACCTATCGCTTGCCCCACGGATCGCATCAGATCGATCGAAGAGAGCACCGTCTTGGGAAAGGAAACGTGGAGTGGGATCCCCGCTTTCACGAGGCAGTCCGCATCTTCCTTGCGGTTTTCTTCCTCGTTAAAAAATACCAGGTCAGGTGCCAACTCGATGATGCGTTGCACATCCGGATCCTTGGTACCGCCCACCTTCTCTATGGACAGCACACCCTCAGCTGGATGAATGCAATAGGAAGTAATACCGACCAGCCGGTCCTCGCCACCGAGTTGAAAGATCAACTCCGTGATGCTTGGACATAGGGAAACGACCCGCATGCTCATTGCACGGGTTCGATCACATAGCGCCTTTCGGGCTTTGTGATGCGTGCGAAGGGGACTTCGGGGTCATGATAAAAGAGCCCCACCCACCCACCTTCGCAGGCGCGCTCGAGCCACTCGCTACGCACGTTGTATGATTCCTCAGCGTTCATGTCATAGGCCATGATGTACGCCGGCTGGATATGGTGCGTGGTCGGCACAATGTCGGACCAGAATATCGCCTGACTTTCGGGCGTTCCCCCATCGAGTCGGAATACGGAAACTCCGGTGGAGTGCCCACCGAGAACATGGGACGTCAGCCCCTCAAGGATTTGCGTCTCGCCCGTAAACCCAACCAGAAGGTCCTCATCCAGTAGCGTCTGCAAATCTTGACTTCGATAGGAGGCCTTGCGAATGCGGTCCGGATTCAAGCACTGGGCAATCTCCGCTTCGGGGGCATAGTGCTTAGCGTTCGGCATCAGGGGCTTAAGTTCTCCGTCCACCTCTTCGACCCAAGCACCCACGTGATCCCAATGGCAGTGGCTCGCCACGGCGTGAGTGATGTCCTCAGGGAGCACGTCCAATGCAGCCAAACTGACCCGCAAGCTCTGCGTGCGATCCAGGTGGTACATGGCCACGTGCTTTTCGGACCAACGATCACCGACTCCGCCCTCGATCAGAACTTTGACCGTACCGCGCTCGGCCAGGAAGCAATTCAGGGCCATTCGGATCGTGTTGTCCTCCGCCGGCGGCGTCAGTTTGCCCCACATCGCTTTGGGCACAACGCCCCACATGGCGCCCCCGTCCAGACGGAAGAATCCATCGGGCACCTGGGTCACGGTCCACTCGCCGAGCTGCACGGATTGGAGTTTTTGGGAAGTCGATGTCATAGCCGGTCCTTACGAGTTTGTCTTAAGTCCACGCAGGATATGCCGCGAGATGATTAAGCGTTGGACCTCACTGGTCCCTTCCCCAATGACGCACAACTTGGCGTCACGCCACATGCGCTCGACCGGATACTCGCGGCTGAAGCCGTAGCCGCCGTAGATTTGGATGGCATCGTAGGTGACGCGCATAGCGACTTCGGAAGCGTAGAGTTTGGCGATGGCGCCTTCGCGGCCATAGGGAAGACCCGCGTCCTTTAGGCGCGCCGCGTGATACACCAAGTGGCGCGCAGCTTCGATTTCCATGTCCATGTCGGCCAGCTTGAATTGCACGGCCTGCTGCGCCGTAAGCGGGCCACCAAAAGCTTCGCGCTCGGAGGCGTACTTCTTTGCGCAATCAAAGGCGCCGGCCGCGATACCCAACGAAAGCGCCGCGATCGAAATACGTCCTCCGTCGAGGGTTTTCATGAAGGTCTTGAACCCATCTTCCTTCGGTCCCAGCAAGTGGTTCTTGGGAATGCGAGCATCCTCGAAAACCAAGCTAGCCCAATCGGAACCGCGCATGCCGAGTTTGACCTCACCCTTCTCTAGGCTGAAGCCCGGGGTGTCACGGGGAACGACGAAGGCGCCAATGCCTTTTGCGCCCAGGGATTTGTCATGCACGGCCGTGGCGATGAACACCCCCGCGTGGTTGGCGTTGGTGATAAAGCACTTGCGCCCATTTAGAACCCAATGGTCCCCATCGGACACCGCGCTGGTTTGCGTGCCGCCGGAGTCAGAACCCGCGTTGGGCTCGGTCAAACCATAGGCACCCATGTAGTCGCCACGGATTAGCGACGGTACGTACTGTTCGCACAGTTCCTTGCCGCCCCACTTGAAGATGGGATATGTACCCAAGCTCACATGTGCGGCAAGGGTCAATCCCGTGGAACCGCAAACCTTCGAAAGCTCTTCGATGGCCAGCACGTAGGAAAGGGTTCCCCCATCGCTACCGCCGAGTTCTTCGGGGAACAAGATCCCAGGAAGGCCTAGTGCGACAATCTTGTCCCAGGTCTCCTTGGAGAAGGTGTGGTTCTCATCGACTTCGGCGGCCATGGGAGCCACCTCGTTCTTGGCAAATTCCGCGACCATTTCGCGGATCATGCTTTCGTCTTCGGTCAGTTCCAGACCGTGCTGGATGGGGGGCAGTTTGTACATTGAAAGGAGTGCAGTTTCGGGGATAAGACCCTGGGGAGCTGGCCGCACGCAGGTGCGGGCCGGATGGTTCGGTCAGCGTTCAGTCGAGCTCGATTTTCCAGCCGGCAGTGCGGCGGGTTTTCTCAGAGCCTGTGGTTTTGGGGTCGGATTGCGGTGCCCCCACGGGGGTGATCACGCCGCGCTCACCGGATTCGCGGTAGAAGCAAGTCGATATACCAGCGCCTACCCAGTCGATCAGGGCCTGACGGGAGAACTTCCACTCACGGCCGATTTTGCGGGCGGGAACGTCCTCGGAATGTAGCACCTTGTGGAAAGTCTTCACGCTTACACCCAGCAAAGCCGCGGCTTGCTCAATGTTGAGGATGTCGCGCTCGGGTTGTGGCTCGGAACGGTCTCGAGTGCTCATGCTCCGGCTCCTTCGTTAGCCCAGCGCTTCTTCATCTCTTCCTTGATGAAGTTGGCGATATCGTCCGTGCGCGTTCCAGGTCCGAACAGCTTGGTGAAACCATCCTGCTCCAAATCGGACATATCCTCCTCGGGGATGATGCCACCACCTACGAGCAATACGTGCTGCAGGTCACGCTTTTCAAGTTCTTCGCGAACGCGAGGAAAGAGTTCCATGTGCGCGCCGGACAGGATCGACAGGCCGACCACATCCACGTCCTCCTGCATGGCAGTTTCCGCGATCATGGCAGGGGTTTTGTGGAGCCCCGTATAAATCACTTCCATGCCGCTGTCGCGCAGAACGCTGGCCACGGTTTTGGCACCACGATCATGACCGTCCAGGCCAGGCTTTCCAATGAGGACTCGAATTCGACGCTCTTTCATGATCAGGATATTGTGTTGGGGGTGTGTGCTTGAGGTTCGGGTGACGCGCGCAGGACTACAGAATGTTGGGCTCTTGGAACTCACCGAATTCCGAGCGCAGGATCTGGGCGATTTCTCCCAGGGTGCAACCGGCGTGGGCCGCAGCCACAAAACGCTCGATCAGATTATCGTCGGTGTCGCAAGCTGTGCGAATCGCATCCAAGCAACTTTTCACCTTGGATTCGTCGCGGCTCGAGCGCAGGTCAGCCATAGCCTTGTGCGCTTCCTGCTCGGTTTCCTTGCGGATCTTGTGCAGGTCGATCTTGGGGCCGGCCTCGTCTTCCACGTAGGTGTTCACGCCCACGACTTTCTTGGAACCACTCTCGATGGCGCGTTGGTACTTGACCGCTGAGTGGTGGATTTCCAATTGGAAGAAACCGTCCATGATGGCCGGCACTACGCCGCCGCGACTTTCGATTTCGGCGAAGTATTTCTCCGCTTCCTCTTCCAAGCGATTGGTCTGCGCTTCCACGAAGAAGGAGCCGGCCAAGGGATCGGCCACGTGGGCCACCTCGGTCTCTTCGGCGATGATCTGCTGCGTTCGCAGGGCGATTTTGACGGCTTTCTCCGTGGGCAAGGACAGGGTCTCGTCCATGGAGTTGGTGTGCAGGGACTGCGTACCACCGAGCACTGCGGCCAAGGCCTCGAATGCCGTACGAACGATATTGTTCTCGGGCTGTTGCGCGGTCAGCGACACGCCAGCGGTTTGCGTGTGGAAGCGCAGCATCCAGGACTTGGGATCCTTGGCACCGAATTCGTCGCGCATCTTGCGCGCCCAAATACGGCGGGCGGCGCGAAACTTGGAGATCTCTTCGAAGAAATCCAAGTGGCTGTCGAAGAAGAAGGACAAGCGCGGGGCAAAGCTGTCCACGTCCAAGCCGACGGCCACGCCGCGGCGCACGTATTCCATGCCGTTGGCCAGGGTGAACGCCAACTCTTGTGCGGCGGTCGAACCGGCTTCGCGGATGTGATACCCGGAGATTGAAATCGTGTTCCACTGGGGCACGTGCTCGGCGCAATATTGCATCGCGTCGGTGATCATGCGCAGGGCCGGCTCGGGCGGTACCAACCAGGCGTGCTGGGCTTGGTATTCCTTCAGGATGTCGTTCTGGATCGTTCCGCGCAGCAGCTTGGGATCCACACCGTTGCGCTCGGCGCATGCGATATAGAAAGCCAACATGATGGGCGCGGGACCGTTGATGGTCATGGATGTGGATACCTCCCCCATCGGGATGCCCTCGAAGAGCGCTTGCATATCCGCCAGTGACGAGATGGAAACTCCGACCTTGCCGACTTCACCCCTGGAGATCTCATCGTCCGAGTCGTACCCCATCAAGGTGGGGAAATCGAAGGCCACGGAAAGTCCGGTCTGGCCAGCGTCCAATAGGAACTTGAAACGCTCGTTGGTTTCGCGCGCGGTGCCGAAGCCCGCGAATTGGCGCATGGTCCAGAGCCGACCGCGATACATACTCGGGTGCACACCACGCGTGTAGGGGAATTGGCCCGGGTAACCCAGGTCCTCTTCGGGATCCAAGGTCACGTCTTCAGGGCCATACACCGGTTCCAGCTTGTCGCCAGAAAGTGTGGTGAAGTTGGCCTCGCGCAAGCGCGATTTTTCAAGCGCTGCTTGCCAAAGGGCACGGGGGTCAATGTTTGCCATGGGAGTTGTCACCGGCTGCCTTCCTTTTGTGTATCGCTCCAACCTTGCGGTAGGGAGCCCAGTAGATCCCTAAGGATACGCTCTGCGGCCCCGTGAGTCGTGGCAGAGGCTTCTATCATCGACGCGGCATAGGCCTTCAGCCCCCTGCCGGCCCAAATTTCGCCGTCAAAGCCCTCGCGAAGCACGCGCTGGACCTGTTCGAGGCGTTGTTCTTTGCGGCGTGCCTGCAATCGGCCCTGCTCCGCCATGTACGTTCGGTGATCGTTGATAGCTCCGAGCACCTCATCCACGCCCTTGTCCATGCCCGCGCTGGCGGAGATAACAGGGGGCGCCCACATGTCTTTACCGGCCGTACGCAAATGCACCGCCTCGGAAAGATCCGCCACCATGCGGTCCGCGCCGGGGCGATCGGACTTGTTCACGCACAAGACGTGGGCGACCTCCAGCAGACCCGACTTCATGGCTTGCACGCCATCGCCGGCGCCGGGACACAGCACCACGAGCACAGTATCCGCCACACCGACCACATCGTATTCCGCTTGACCCACTCCAACCGTTTCGACGATCAAGTCTTGCAGGCCGAAGGCGTCCATCACATCGAAGGCGTCCACGGTGGAACGTGCCAAGCCGCCGCGGCTGCCACGACTCGCCATGGAGCGGATGAAAACGCCAGGGTCCATGGTGCGCTCTTCCATCCGAATGCGGTCGCCAAGCAACGCGCCGCCGGTGAAGGGACTGGACGGGTCCACCGCCAACACCCCCACGGTGCGCTCCAATTCGCGCAGGTGCCGGGCGAGTTGATTCACCAGCGTACTCTTGCCAGCGCCCGGAGGACCGGTCACGCCCAGGCGTCGACCCTGCCCGATGCGCGCATAGACTTTCTCTAGTAGATCAGGGAAACGCGGGTCCGCGTCCTCCGCCCACGTAATTGCCCGGGCCAACGCACCACGTTGGCCTTCGAGCAAACGCTCTGCGATAGATAGTCGGGAATTACTCACGTATGAATTGGGTGCTGGCAAGCCGGGTTAAGAGCGCAGCAAGCTGCGAGCGATCACGATGCGTTGCACATCGGTCGCGCCTTCGTAGATTTCGGTAATGCGCGCATCGCGGAAGAGACGCTCCACGTGGAAGTCGTCGGTGTAACCGGCGCCGCCGTGAATCTGCAAGCATTCGTCCGCACAGAAGTTGGCCATCTTGGAGGCCATCAACTTGGCCTGGCTAGAGGTGCGACCGGACTCTTGGCCCTGGTCACGCAGCCATGCGGCCTTGTGTGTCATCAAACGCGAAGAGTCCAATTGGGTGGACATGTCCGCAATCTTCCATTGGATCGCCTGGAAGTTTCCGATGCTCTGGCCAAACTGCTCGCGCTCGTTGGCGTATTTGATGGAAGCCTCCAAGCAGGCGCGGCCTATGCCTAGGGATTGGCTGGCGATGCCGATGCGGCCGCCATCCAAAGTGTCCATGGCCAGGTGGAAACCCCGGTTGACTTCGCCCAGGACCATGTCCGAGCTCAAGCGAACGTTGTCCATGATCAGCTCGTTGGTCGAGGATCCGCGGATGCCCGTTTTCTTCTCCGCCTTGCCGACCTTGAAGCCGGGCGTGTCCTTGGGAACCAGGAACGCCGTAATGCCCTTGGCCTTGGAAACGTTGGGATCCGTGCGCACATAGATCACAAACAAGCCGGCTTGCTCGCCGGTGGTGACCCACAACTTGGTGCCATTGAGCACCCATTCGTCTCCATCCTTCTCGGCGCTAGCACGCAGGGCTGCAGCATCGGAACCGGAGACCGCTTCGCTCAAGGAATACGCTCCCAGGACCTCTCCGGAGGCGAGTTTGGGCAACCATTCCTTCTTCTGGGCCTCAGTGCCCCATTTGTTGATAGGAGAGCAGATCAAGGATGCGTGAACGGAGAGCGTCACGCCCGTGGAAGCACAGCCGCGGTTGATCTCTTCGAGCACCAAGCTCAATGCCAGGTTGTTCATACCGACTCCGCCATACTCTTCAGGAATCGTCAGACCCCAAAGGCTCAACTCCCCCATCTTGTCGAACACGGAGGGATCGATTTTGGCGTTGCGGTCGTGCTCGGTCGCCAGGGGCATGAGTTCGTTTTCGGCGAACTCCCGTGCCATGTCGCGCACCATCGCGAGCTCTTCTGTAAGGGCAAAGTCCATGGAATTTATTTTCTTGTGGAGGAGGTTGGGTTTGGAGGATTAGGCGCTGTAGTCGTAGAAACCCTTTCCGGATTTCCGACCGAGCTGACCAGCGGCGACCATGCGACGCAGTAAAGGGCAGGGGCGATACTTGCTGTCACCGAAACCTTCATGGAGAACTTCCATGATGTCCAAGCAAATGTCCAAGCCGATCAAGTCGGCCAGGGTCAGCGGTCCCATGGGATGGGCCATGCCCAACTTCATGACGGTGTCGATGCCTTCGGCGGTGGCGACACCTTCCATCAAAGCGTAAGCCGCTTCGTTGATCATAGGCATCAGCAAGCGATTGGCCACGAAACCGGGATAGTCGTTGGCTTCCACGGGCACTTTGCCCAGGTCTTCCGAAGCGGCGACGATGCGCGCAGTGACCTCGTCGGAAGTCTCCTGCCCGCGAATGATCTCGATCAGTTTCATGATCGGAACAGGGTTCATGAAGTGCATGCCGATCACTTTGTCAGCGCGCTTCGTGTGGGCCGCGATCTCGGTGATGGAGATCGAGCTGGTGTTGGTGGCCAGGATGGTAGTCGCGGGGGTGACTTCGTCGAGTTCCTTGAACACGGACGCTTTCACTTCGGAGCGTTCCACGACGGCTTCAACCACTAGCTCCGGGCTACCGATGTTGGCGATCGCGGTGCAGCGTTCGATGCGCGCCATGGTGGCGTCCACGTCGGCTTGCGTCATGCGCTCTTTCTTGACCATGCGGCCCAGGCTCTTTGCGATGGCTCCAATACCGCGTTCGAGAGCGGCCTCGTTGGAGTCCACAAGAGTCACTTTGCTACCGCGCACGGCGAAGACCTGGGCGATGCCATTGCCCATGGTTCCCGCGCCAATCACGGCTACGCTTCCAAAATACGGTGCGCCCATTAGATTGCCTCCACGGCCATAGAAACGGCGTTTCCGCCACCGAGGCACAGGGATGCCATGCCCGTCTTGGCGTTCTTTTGCTGCATGGCATACAGCAGTGTGGTCAGGATACGAGCGCCGGAAGCGCCGATCGGATGACCTAGGGCCACCGCTCCACCGTTCACGTTGATTTTGCTGGGATCTAGATCGAGCACGCGGCGCAGGGCCAAGGCCGCCACGCTGAATGCTTCGTTGATTTCGTGTAGATCGAAATCGCCGTGCTGCATGCCGACCTTTTGCGCACAGGATTGAATCGAGCGCTCGGGCGCCATCATGACCCACTCGGGTGCCATGCCGCCGGTGGCGTATGCGGAGATGCGTGCCAGAGGCTTCACGCCCAAGGCCGCGGCGCGCTCGGCGCTCATGACGATGAGGGCCGCAGCGCCGTCATTGATCGAAGATGCGTTGCCCGCGGTCACCGAACCATCGCGCTTGAATGCGGCGCGCAGCTTGGCCATGCCTTCCAAGGAAGCATCATGCCGAATGTTCTCATCGGTGTTGAAGGAGATCGGATCCTTGCGACGCTGGGGCACCAGCACCTCGAAGCGCTCCGCATCAAAGCGACCCGCTTTCTCCGCTTCGGAAGCGCGACGATGGCTTTCGACAGCGAACGCGTCCTGCTCTTCGCGGGTGATCTTGTACTTGTCGGCAACCAGCTCGGCGGTCATGCCCATGTGGAAGTCGTTGGACTTGTCCCACAAGCCATCATTCACCATGGAGTCGATCAGCTGACCATGACCCAGGCGCACACCGCGGCGAGCCTCGGGCAACAGGTAGGGAGCATTGGACATGGACTCCATGCCGCCGGCCAAAACGCAATCCGCATCGCCAGCGCGAATGGCTTGGGCAGCGAGCATCACCGACTTCAAGCCGGATCCGCATACCTTGTTAATGGTCAGCGCTCCCACGGTCTCTGGAACGCCCGCAGCCAAGGCCACCTGGCGTGCTGGGTTTTGACCCAAGCCCGCAGCAAGAACATTGCCGAAGATGACCTCCTCAATCTCTGCTGCGTCGATGCCAGCACGAGAGATGGCCTCCATTGCAGCAAGGGCACCCATTTGGGGTGCGGACAAGGTGGACATGGCACCCTGGAGGGTGGATATGGGCGTGCGGCAAGCGCTCGCGATGACGACGTCTTTCACGGGAAGATAGGGGCTAGATCCGGGTTTAGGGGCAAACAGTATAGAGAGACGTAGGGCCTCACGCCACTTACAGGGTAGGAGGTCTCAAAGCCATTTTGAATCCCGGTGGCGGGAAGGGGCCTCCGGGGATAAACCCCGAACCCGCCACCACAAACCCTTACTAACAAACACATTACAGACTGAGGCCGCGGCGGAGCGCCCCTCCAGGGGCTCGACCGGGCCCCAAGAACCCCTGCCCCCCATTGATCGGCCTCCCCGAATTGCCTCTGCTGAGCTTGGCGATCTTCGCCGAGGGGATAAAAGCACTTTGCATGACCTAGAACTGACCGATGGGCTCAGGAGGCGGGACGAAGCCAGTATGAGCGCGTTCCTGGAGCGCTATCGTGGGCTTATATACCACTGCATCAGCCATTTTGAACAGGAAGCCAGCGCACGGGACGACCTGTACCAGGAGCTGGTGCTTTACATCATGGAAAGGCTGGATAAGGGCTCATTTGACCCCAAAAAGGGGTCGTTGGGTACCTGGCTGTACCGTGTGGGCTGGTGCCGCTGCGTGGACATCAAGCGCCGCGAGCGCTCCAGGAGCCGGCCGCGGCTGACCATCGTGGGCGATGACATGCCCGAGCAGGTCGATGAACACCCGGGTCCCGAGGAGGAAGCGGGCACGCTCGAGGTA
>JBLFXY010000071.1:0-14536 GCA_047611645.1 Glaciecola sp. | reverse complement strand
TATGGCGAGGGCCCTTCAGGGTCGGGCCGTGGCCCGAGTGCCTATGCTGCCTACTCTTGGCCTAGGATTCGATCCCTGACCAAGGTTTCTTACAAAAGTGCCCCGAATAAGGGGCCGAGGGGTCGTGTCTGGCCGTTTGTGGGCATCTCTGTCACCTCCGCCGAGGGGACCCCGGGTCCCCCATCGCTGCCTACTCAACTGTGTAACTGCTAAAAATGGAACCGGGGCGGATGAGCAGGTCGCTTATCCGCCCCGGTGTCAATTCGGTTTGTCGAACCTACTCGCCTTTCACGAGGGAGGGATCCAACATGGCTTCGATTTCATCGGCCAGGCTCGAGCGACGACGCATGAGCTCCTGCTGGAGGATGTACTCCGTGTCCTCGGCGCTGTGCACCAGGGTCGGGGTCAAGAAGATCAGCAAGCTGCGCTTCTCCTCGCTGCGAGAGCGGTGCTTGAAGAGGTTTCCGAGCACCGGAATAGCGGACAGGTACGGAACGCGGGTGATCGTTTCGTTCTGAACGTCGCTGGTCAAGCCACCGATCATTCCTGTCTGACCACTTTCCAACATCATCTGGGTCATCAGCGTAGAGGAACGCGTGCGGGGCAAGGCGATGGTGCCTTCGCTGCCAGCGGCGCCCACTGTGAAGATATCGAATCCGGCCGGAGCCAGAGCGCTATCCGCACTGTTACCTGACAAGCTGGTTTGCTTGGGGATCACATCCATCATGACTTTCTTAGTACCGGGCACCACGTTCGGACGAATCATCAGCTGGAAGCCAACCTCGACCGGAGAGGAGCTCGCTTCAGCGACACTCAAGGAAAGACCACCTGACTGACCTTGTTCGGTCTTGGCCTCGGCGTAACGCACGGTCTCGCCCACGAAGATCGTGGCGGGACGTCCGTCCATCGTGACCAGCGTCGGAGCCTGGACGACTTCGGAGCTCACATCCTGCTGGAGCAAGCGCAAGGTCGCCTGGACCTGGGTGAAAGACAAGGCACCGAAGATCGTGTTCGGCATGATGATGTCGGAGCTCGAAAGCGTCGGATCCGCGAACGGGCCTCCGCCTGATTGGTCGGCGATGAAGCCGTCCTCAAATCCGCCCTTGCCAATGTTGAACGGCAATTCGATCGGAATCTGACCACCACTGATAGAGACCTGGGGACCGCTGTCGCCATAGTTGACGCCGAGGCTCAACACATCCGTATCGCTGGTGGACACGAACTTGACGTCCACGAAGACCTGGGTGGGTTCCACGTCCAAGCGACGCAGGATGTCCTGGATGCTTTCATGAACCTGGGTCGTGTCGTGCACGATGATCACGTTCTGATCTTCCATGTAGTCGAGTTTGCCTTCGCCGCTCAGGCTCTTGGTGAGAGCATCGCGCACGCTACAGTGCTCGGAAGGCGGGCCGGCGGGAGCTTTGTGCCCACCTTCGACAAACTCGGACTTGATGATGGGCACGTATACACCGCGGGGGCGGATGTAGCGCAACTGGTAGGTGCGAGTTTCCTTTTGACGCTCGAGGCTAGCGGGGTCCACGACGCGCAGGATGCCACGGCGGGCTTCCACAACCACGTAACCGCGGGCCAAGCAAACCTCTTCGAGAGCATCGCGCCACGGGACGTTCTGCAAGCGAACTCGCAGGGTTCCGGTGACTTCGGGCCCGACCACAATGTTCGCGCCCGAGGACGTGGCGATGGTGGTGATGATGTCGTTAATGTCGGCATCTAGGAAGTCGAAGTGGACACGCACGGGGTCGGTCACGGTTAGAACGCCGGAGCGATCCTCGGTGACAACACAGCCTGCCATGCGGGTGGCGTATTCGAGAGCATCGCGCCAATCCACATCGGTGATTTGAAGATCCTTGACGACTTTGTCGCCTCCCTCCAAAAGCACGATGTTGGCACCGGAGCGGTCCCGAATGTACTGAATCACTTGAGCAAGGTTTTGCTCAACCACGTTCAGGTTGATGCGAGCATCCATGCTCGGGACTTGGGCTGCTACGACGGGCGTGGCGAATGCAAAGGCGGCAAGCGCCAGAATGGTTTTGAGGTATTTCACAGTGATTCCAACCCCTTCCGGGGACTTGTGATGGTGGGTAGTTGGGAACTAGAAGGAACGGGTCAGGACTACGCCACGGAAGGCAAAGTCCACCTCGAATGGGCGGATAGCGATGATTTCGACCCCGGGTTGAAGCATGTCTCCAACCTTCAGGGTTTTACTGTTGAGCAGCACGGCGGGGGCATGGCCCTCGATCAGTGCTTGCCCGGAGAAGCGAATTTCGATCTCCTCGAACTCACGGAGGATATCGGCCTCATCTGCCAAGACCCTTAGCAGCTCAGCGAGCTCCATGCGAACCGGATCGCCCTGTACCAATTCCAGGCCAGCTTTGATCGATTCGTAGTCTTGCAGTGCGAGGGTGAAGTCACCGGTTTCGATGTTCTTGCGCATGTGGGAGGCCACCTGCTCCAGCTCCTCCTTGAGGGGGCCCTGGATGTTGTTGGTGTCATCCAACGCTCCGTGCAAAGCTTGCACAGGATCGCGGACTTCCATTTGCAGGCGCTTTACGGCCGGCGGGTAAGTCACCAAGCCATCGTTGTCGATGCGGCGAAGCTCCTCGTCGATGTTCGCGATCGTTTCGATCACGCCACGCTTCTCCATCATGCGCTCAAGGATGTTCTCCGCGGTTTGAACGCGGTCCCATTGGCCTGTGGCGGACTGCAACAGGGCTGCCAGCTCATCGACTTTCTCCTTTTGCTCAACGACCGTCAGGCCGCTGGGGTTTTCTTCCACGGAGACGCGAGGGTCCACCCAGGGGTCACGGCGCCCACGGGCTCCGCGGTACTGGAAGGTGTGCAAGCGCAACGCCTGGCGGCGACGATTGATCTCCCCCATCAGCAGGTCACGCTTGCGATCGTAATTGTCGATCCCAACGGCCTTGGCTTTGGTCTTAGGCTGATAGACGTAGGTTTCCACTTCCATCTGGATGCTGTGCTGGGCAAAACCGGCCGACTCCATGTCTTTTCGGGTACCGGAAGTCAAGCGGAAGCTGGGCACGGCCATGAATCGCGAGTGGGTCTCGATGCGATTCAGGAAGTCCAAGAACTGGAAGGTATCTCCCTGCATCTCCAGCGTATAGCTGAAGCGGTAGAAGTCCGACGTGGACTTCGCATCCTTGCGGCTGGTCTGATCCTTGAAGGAATCAGGATCCACTCCGGCTTCCCGAGAGTAGTTGTAGAAGTTCTTGATCAGGTTGCGAGCGCCGTCCGTGGTCGGAAGGATCTCCTCAAAAACCACGGCCAATTCACGTAGAACGATGACGTCCTTGATCAGATTGGGGGTTTCGGTGATCGTAGCGCGAGCACCTTTGATTTTCTGCGTGAGGTCTTCGATCGCACCACGACGGTCGGCGATGTGATCCTGCTGGGCGACGATCGCGTAAGCGCAACCAGAGGTCACAGCCGTGAAGATCAGCCCAAGAATCATCCAAAATTTGCGGTCATTCATTTGGAGGCCTCCTCTTTGTTACGCAAGGCCAGACGATCGTCGGGGCTACGCAAAGTGAGCTTCAAAGGGAACACCCAGTTGACTGCGGGGATCAAGTCATCGTCGCTATCGTTCTTGCGACCCTGGGGACGGTTGAGCGTGTCGAAGTCATCGATGAATAGGGTCAAACTCTCGTCCACCACGTCATCGAGGAAGTTCGCCATGCGGTCCCATTTATCAGAGCCGGAGTGACCGTTCGCATCAAAGGAACCGAAGTCCTTCATTGCACGGCCCTTGCGCGGCTGCTTGCTATGGGCGCTGGCGTCGTCAAACCACACGAAGTGGTCCACGTCGTTGCCGGCGTTGACTACATCGATAAGCTGATCCATTTTGCGCGTCCAGAGGACACGGTTTTTGGTGATATCCCGCAGGGTTTGCTCGCGGGAGCTGAATAGCTTGATCTCGGTTGCCAGGGAGTCGTGGTATGCGACCTGAGGCGCGAGGCCATCCATGTTGAGCTGGTGCCCGTCGTAGATGCCTTCAATTTCGCTGGCTACAGCGAAATGCAAGTGTCCAAGAAATGCTAGCAAGCTAGCGTTTACAGCCACAACAGCCGCGATGGCAGCCATTTTCTTGACCGGCATGCACGTGCGCTTCCGGTATTCATCGGGTAGTAAGTTGATGCGAATCATCGTGATTGAACTCTTGATGCTAGGCCGACAGCGACCACCAAAGACGGGGCCCAGGCTTCCAATTCTTCCACATCGACACGACTCACGTCGACGCGTAGGGCTTCCAGGGGATTCCAAGTACGCGTCGGACGAGCCGTCGCTTGTTCTATGTACTGCGCCACGCCGGGGGTCAAAATACCTCCGCCTGACAACAGGGTTTCTTCGACCTGGACACCTTCGTGGTGCTCCACGTAGTCGATGGAAAGGGCCAACTCACTGGCCAGCTCCTCGAGCACGGGCTGAACCGCGAGTGCCACTTCGGTCTTGTGCCCATCGGCGGCGCGCTTGATGGCTTCGGCTTCGAAGCCTTCCACACCAAGACGCCTAACGATGGCTTGGGTCATGTCTGCACCGCCGATGTTGATCTCTCGGCTGAAGCAGCTTTCGCCGCCCACCAGCACGTTGACCGAGGAGCGTGTCGCCCCCACATCCACCAACGCGATTGCGCTGGCGAGGCCATCTACGGCAGTGGATTCCATGGGCAAGCCGCATAACTCCCAGGCGTTGGCCACAGCGAAGAGGTCCAGGTCAATCGCGACGGGAACCAAGCCTTGGCCCTTGATCATCGCAGCCTGCTCCTCGAGAGCCTCCTTACGACAGGCGGCCAAGAGAACGGTCATGGTGCCGTCTTCCTTGGATTCGCCATCGGCGTTGCTGACCGCGTGCACTCGATTGCGCAATGCTTGGCAATCCAAAACCACATCACTCAGATCGAACGGCAAATACTTGTCCGTTTCGAACTTGATGGCCTGCAGCAACTCTTCGTCGCTCATGCGCATCATGGGGATGTAGCGCACGACGGTAGACTCGCCGGAAACACCGGTGACCACCCTCTTTGCGCGAAACTGGCCCTCATGGAAGACCTGCTGGATGGCCTCCCTAACGCTTCCGCCGGGGGGGATTTCGGCCCGGGCGAACCCGGTTACCACAGGTTCCAACCCGTCCATGGTCAGTTCGATGGCTTTCACCACTGAGCTGCCCAGATCGAGTCCAACTATGCTTTTTTTTCTTCCGATCACTTTCCGTGCTCGCCTTTAGGGACGTTTGGGTTGCACACACAGGGGATTCATGGAATCCCGACAACCCTCACGGCGCCCATCGACAAGATCAGTGGATCGGTTTAGGACATTTCTTGGAATCCAGAGGCCACAAGGGCCCTGAGAGCCTGCAAAAGGGACTGTCCGTCCTGTCCCTGCACCTCGACATGTAAAACATCCCCCATCGCCGCCGAGAGCGTCATCAACGAAAGAATGCTCTTCCCGTCCACTTTCCTGTTGTGACAGCCAATGACTAAGGAACTTTCAAACCCAGAAGCCAGCGAGGCTATGGCATGGCACGGCCTGGCGTGTAAACCAGTTGCGTTAACGATGGGCAGCTCCGCCTCGATCGCAGGTGATTTCGAATCGGGGGACATTCAGGGACGAAGCGGTCAGTTCCCCTTCTGGGGCAACTTCTCTTTGATGAGCTCGATCAGGTCGCTGCGCTTGGCTGCGCGCCTGGCAAAGGCTCGGAAGTCTCCATCTCGCCCCAAACCAGCAATCCAGCGCATCATGCTGATGTGATCATCCGGATCGTACCCAGGGGCGGACAATTCGGGTCGCAGGATCACGAACACCAGATGCACGGGGGCGCCGTCCACAGCACTCCAATCCAGGCCATCCTTATGCACGGAAAGGCTGCAAAGTGGCATATCCAACCCAGCGAGCGACACATGGGAGATAGACACATTCATGCCTACTCCGGTGGTAGCCCGGGCTTCACGCGCATGCAATACCTTGACGGCATCCTCTAACAGGCTCGCATCAAGGGCTTTGCCCTTGACCATATTGCCTGCAATCTCTTCGAGCGCTGCTGTTTTGTCGAGGGCCTTGAGGCCCACGCTGCAAACACCTGCTCGAAATCGCTTGTTCCAATCCACTGTCGTAGCCCTTGCCATAATAGCCAGAGCATACCAAACCAGGATCCGATGCGAAACAGGCCTAATCACCCCTAGCGTAAGGGTTGGTGCAGTGAGTGGCTGCAGTTCAGGCCCCTGGAGCGATCCAGGGGCCCTTGGAAGCCCAATACGGGCTAGTGCCGATCGGTGCGCTTATCGTGCACTTTACGCAGCTGGCAGGTCAATCGGTCGATCGCCTCATCCAAGGCGCCCATAAGGGACGTGGTTTTGGCCTTGGCCACCAGGGTTCCTCCCCCCCCAACTCCCGCGACCAGCTCTACCTCGTGCTCCTCGTGCGTACAGTCCAACCGAGCGGTCAAGGTGTCCAGACGGTTCCCAAATAAATGCATCGCGTCCAATCGGCTCTCAATGTAGCCACGCGTACCTTTGGGGACTTCCTGGTGCAAAATAGAAATCTGCTTGTTCATTGCGGTTCCTTGTTGTTGGCGGGCCTCTGTGGAGAGAGCCCTGGAATGGAATCCCCCGAAAGGGGATCCGCTCGGGTTGAATTGTCAGTTCATCGACCCCGTGAACTACGAATCTTCAATCCGGTTCGTTGGGTCGACACTCCAATCTGCACCCAAGGCTCGATTTCGTCAAGGCGTCTCTTCGCGATGCATAAAGGGACTCCCGTTTGAGGCACATGGACCCGGGACGGCCCGATTTTGGGGCACGAAATACACGAATATGCGTGCCCGCGAACATTAATATTGAAATGCGCCAGCGACGCCTTTCTCGCTTCGATCACGTCCGCCAAAGACCGGTTCCGCATACAACACGCGCAGCAGGTACAGTCCAGCCGCTGGAGCGGTAATACCCGCATCTTCTCGAATGGTGCTCTTCAAGGCCACATCCACCTGTTCCGGTTGAAAGCGTCCACGCCCCACATCGAGCAATGTGCCTGCGATCGTGCGCACCATGTTGTAGAGGAAACCATTTCCTTGAACGACAATAACCAAACGGCTTGCGCGCGCGAGGATACGAACGCCATGCACCGTGCGCACGGTGGTCTTGCGCACCGACCCCGCATTGCTGAAGGCCTTGAAGTCGTGCGTCCCAACCATGCGCGATGCAGCGTCGCGCATGGGTTCTAACTCGAGCGGGGTCCGAGCCCAGTGAAACGTGTTGCGACCCAAAGGCGGCCGAAAGCGGGCCGTCTCGACCCAGTATGCATAGCGCTTCCCCACCGCATCAAAGCGCGCGTGAAAGTCCCCGCGACAAGTCTCGACCCGGCCGATCACGCAGGAGCCTCCCAAGCGAAAGTTCAGCGCATGGCGTAACCGATCGTCATCCAAATGGGACTGTAGCTGGCAGTGAGCGACCTGGCGCAAGGCGTGCACACCGGTATCTGTGCGACCCGAACCATGCACGGTCACCACCTCGCCGAGCAGATCCAGGAGGGCATCCTCAATGGCTTCTTGCACCGAGAGGAAGCCATCCTGCCGCTGCCACCCGAAGTAAGCCGCGCCGTCGTAGGCGATTTGCATGCGTATGGTTCGCATGCTGGGAAGGGTACACCTAGAGGCCGCAAACTTCCTGGCCGAAACGACCAAAATCCGGCCCGCAACCGCCCGCCCAAATATCAGCGGTTCCCCGGAGGGCCGCCAGCGCTCGTCGGCAAGGTGCCGGGCTCTCCCGCATAGTCGCTAGCTCCGCAACGCCCCCATGCGGACTGCTGGGGCCTGAGGATCCCTGGTTCCGGATCCTCGGGTTGACAGCGATTCACGCCACACCGGCAAAAAATGGCGCACTGAGTCGCCCTGCGCTTTACGCGGCGGTGTGCAATCTGCGCTGGTATGAACTCTTGATACCCAGTTCCTTGCGGTACTTGGCGACCGTGCGACGGGCGACGTTATGCCCTGCGCTGGCCAAGTCCTTCACAAGCTCCTCGTCCGATAGGGGCTTGGAGGAATCCTCCCCCCCCACCATCTTGCGCACAACTTCGCGCAGGTCATCGCGCGCGGCACCACCGGCTTCTGTTTGGAAGAACCAACGCAGGGCGAGAATACCATGGGGTGTATCCACGAATTTGCCGGCCACCGCTCGGCTGACCGTACTAGGTGCCAATTCCAGTTGTTCCGCCACCTGGGTCATGGATAACGGCACCAAGTTCCCTCGGCCCTCTTTCAAGAAAGCCGATTGCACTTCAAAAACGGCCCGAGCAACGCGCAGCAGCGTCACTTCGCGCTGCTGAACCGCATCCACAAGCCAACGGCCCTCGTCCATTTTGCGCCGCAGATGCTGCCGCACTTCAGGGGGCAGGTCCGCGTCCTGACTCATGTTCTTTACGTGCGGATCGATGCAGAGAGCCGGCCATTGGCTGCGATCAATCTTCAGGGATAGAGTTCCGTCCAAGTTCTCGATCAGGCTTAGATCCGGGTTCACAACGGGGGCGCATTGCCCCACCAACCCAGCGGCAGGCCTGGGTTCCAATTGGGCCAAGCGGGACACCAGGACTTCAAGAGCCTCCAGAGTGACCCCCAATTGCGCAGCCACCTTGGGCCGCTTGTTGCGGGCCAAGTCTTCCAAATGGATTTCAAGCAAGCTGCAAAGCAAGGCGTAGTTGAGCTCGTGGGGATCCAGTTGCAGCAGCATGGCCTCCACCGCATTGCGCCCACCGATCCCCGCCGGCTCCAGCCCCTGCAACCCAGCGATGGCCCGGCCCAAGCTGGCGACCCCGCCACCCAGGCCCGAAGCACGCGCCCCCTGCAGGAGTTCCTCGTCCTCCAAAGTCAGATAGCCACTGCTATCCAAGCAGGAAACCAGGTATCGGACCCACGCCAATTCGCCCGTCGGAAGGTCTGAGAGGGCCAGTTGAAGCTCGATCTGCCCGCTCAACCCGAGCTCCCGCTCCGGCTGGTTTTGCAGCATTTGATCGTGGGCATCCATCGCATCCTGCCCACGTGCCCCTGCGGTCCGCTGGCCATACATAGAGTCGCTATGGGCAGATTCCAGCTCCAGCGCTTCGTTCTTAAGGGCCGCATCCGCCACATAAGCGCACAAATCCAGGGCCCCCAGCTGCAAAACCTCGATGGCTTGCAACATGCGGGGCTGCAGAAGCATTTTCTGCTCGGCCCTGAGGGCTAGACCTTGCTGCATACCAGGATGGGACATCCCTCCCGTATCGGCCGCAAACGCCTAAGGGTTTAGACCCGAAGCATGCCGCGTGCCACCTGGGTGGAAAAATCCTCCCAATGCCGATATTTGGGTGCGCCGAATGCCGTCGACTAGCGGATTTTCACCTCGCGCCGACCTTCCAAAGCATCCTCAATGACACCGCGGTGCATGTATTCGATGGCCGCGCCGGCCGGTAGGCCACGGGCTAGGCGTGTGATCTTGAGATCGGGAATGCCGGCCGAATCCAGGGCTTCGAGCACCAGCTGGGCCGTGGCCTCCCCCTCCGCGTCCGGATCGGTGGCCAAGATCAGCTCACGGACGTGGCCCTCCTTCAAGCGCTTGATCAGATGCGGAATCGTGAGGTGCCCCTCAAGGGTTCCTTCCGCCGGCTGGTAGGCTCCCATGAGCACGTGATAGAGGCCCTTGTAGGCTCGCGCGCGCTCCAGAGCCTCCACGTGGCGCGGCTCTTCCACCACGGCGACCTGGGTAACGTCACGCGCTTCGTCGCTGCAAATTTCGCAGGGATCCTGCTGGGCCACGTTCCCGCAAACCCGACAGCGTTTGGCTTCGGAAAGCGCGCGGTCGATCGCTCGGGCTAAGGCAACACTCGTGGGGTCGCGCAGGACGTGAAATGCGAGTCGCTCCGCGGTGCGACGCCCAATGCCCGGAAAGCGCTGGAAGGCGTCCATCAGGGACTCGATAGGTTCGGGGTAAGGCAAGGTGCTTTACTAAGGAGGCCTAGAGTAATCCAGGCAGGTCGAGCCCGCCCGTCACATCGCCCATGCGCTGTTCGCGCAAGCGCTCGGCTTTGGCTTGACCATCCTTGATGGCCATCAGCATCAATTCCTGCAGGTCCACCAAACCGGCGCCATAGGCTTCCTTGGAAACCTGCACGCCGAGCACCTGGCCGCTGCCGTCGAATTCCACGGTCACGGCGCCACCACCGGCGGTTCCGTTTACGCGTTCGTTGGCCAAGGCGGCTTTCGCCTCGCCCATGGCACGCTGCATTTTCTGAGCCTGCGCCAGCAGGTTGCCCATGTCACCTAGGGGTCCACTCATTCGATTATTGTCTTGGTTGGCCCAAAGGGCTTGGTTCAAAAAGGAGAGGGACGCAGGGCCCCTGGAAATTGCGTGGGATCAATCCACGCGTCCGTCAAAGCGGCGTACCACTTCAGCGGTGAAGGTGTCCTTCTGCCACTCGGCAGCTTGCTCTTCGTCCTGTAGGTCGAGTCGCATGTCTTGGCCCATGGCTGCGGAGAAAGCTTGGGTGCAAGCCCGAGCATTGCGCTTGTCCATGATCATGTCACGCTCCCCTGCGGCGAGTCGCGTCAATTGAATGACGGCCTGATTGCCGCTGATTTGGGCCAGGCGGCCGCGGCGCACCAGGATGTCGGCCAAGGAGCCCGATTTGGCTTTGAGCTCGACAAGGAAAGCCTCCCAAGCCTGAGCCGCGCTGCCAGGAGTGCCGGTGCGCTGCACCTTCTTCTTGGCAGGTCGCGGAATTTCCTGTGTGGCCGGTTCCGCTTGAGCCACGGGAGTCGGCGCAGGCGCGGGGGCCGCTGCCTGTGCCGGCGCCTTCGGAATGGGAGCCTGCTGAATCGCGGGCTGGACCTGCTGGACCGGAGCCGTAGTGTGGACCTGGACCGCAGGCGCCGAGGAGGCCGAGAGGCCAGGCTGGGCACCACCCTGAATCAAGCGTCGCTCCAATCCCTCCAAGCGCTCGCACCACGCTTCAAGCGGCATGGTTTGGCTCGCACCGCACAGATCGAGCAAGGTGACCTCTAAGATCAAACGCCCGTGACTGGGCAGCAAGCGCATGCGCTCGCGGGCGTGCAGCAACTCTTGTAACCACAACTCGAGCCGTTCGGCCCCGATGGACTTGCCGGTCTCCACCAATTGGGTCCGCGCTTCGTCGTCCAAGGCGAGGCCCTCTAGCATGGGCGCGTTGGCCCCACACAAGTTCGCAAGCAGGGTCGCGCGCAGGTAGTCCAAAAGTTCCGCCAACCAGTCGGCTTCCACACCTTCCACGCTGGGCAGGTCGGCGAGAAGCTCGGCCTTGGCCCCGGCCAGGATGTGAGCCACCACTTGGACCATGCCCACGTGCTTGGCATCGCCCGACAGGCGATCCATATCGGCCAAACGAGGTTGGTCCCCCACCATCGAGAGAAGTTGATCTGCAATGGAGAGAGCATCGCGCATGCCTCCACGCGCACGCCGGGCGATCTCTTCGCAAACGCCTTCTTCGGCCTCGACACCTTCGGCGGAAAAGACCTCTTGCAAGCGTCCCACGATTCGATCTTCGGGCAAGGGGCTTAGCTTGAGCACCTGGCAACGCGAGAGAATCGTGTCGAGCACCTTGTGGGGCTCGGTGGTCGCGAAAAGAAATTTGACGTGGGGCGGCGGTTCTTCGAGCGTCTTCAACAAGGCGTTGAAAGCCGCCTTCGAAAGCATGTGCACCTCATCAATGATGAAGATTTTGAAGCGCGCGTTGAGCGGCATGTAGCCGGCCTGGTCGCGCAGAATGCGCACGTCGTCCACGCTGGTGTTGGACGCAGCGTCAATCTCGATCACGTCCGACTCGGCCCCACTGTCCATGGCCAGGCAACGATCGCATTGGCCGCAGGCATCGGTGGTCGGCCCTTGCTCGCAGTTCAGCGCCTTAGCGAGCAAACGAGCGGTGGTCGTCTTGCCGGTGCCGCGAGGGCCCGTGAACAAGTAAGCATGCGCGATGCGCTTCTTCTCGATCGCGCCCCGTAGGGTGTTGATGATGATCTCTTGCCCCGCCACTTCCGAAAAAGTTGTCGGACGGTACTTTCGAGCCAGAACGAGGTAGGACATGCCTCTAGGTTAGCGCAAACCCGCCCTCTTTCGATCAGCAAAACAGGCCCCAGACAGAAAGAGGACACGCCCGCCGGAGGGCCCGGGCACCTCGTGCCTGGACCAAAGTCCTTAGGGCTGCTCCGTTCCCGGTCTGACCCGGTTCGAACCCAATCCATCACATGGGACCGGACCCACCGCCAGGCGTGTCGTAATTACTGCAGTGCCCCGATCAGCCTGGAATCGCTGCGGGGCCCCCCTCGGGATGCGGAATCCGCATTTGGCCTCGTTCAAGGCCGGCCCGGGGTTGGGGGTGGCGGAGAGAGAGGGATTTGAACCCTCGGTGCAGTTACCCACACACACGCTTTCCAAGCGTGCTCCTTAAGCCACTCAGACATCTCTCCTTAGATCCCCGCCGAAACGGGGATTGCACAATTTATAACCAAACGAAAGCGACCATGATAGAGGGGTGGCGGTGAGGGAGGGATTTGAACCCCCGGTGCAGTTACCCACACTCTAGTTTTCGAAACTAGCTCGTTAAGCCGCTCCGACACCTCACCTTGGGGTTCAGTGCCCTATCGAATTCCCAGGGGAGATTCTTGAGGGTACCTAAGGCGCCTGGCACGGATACAAGACCCGAAACTAGGCTCCGATCACCAAACGGTGCTTAAGAGCGATCCTGGGATCGCTTCAAGCGGGCCGCTTCGCGTTTGCTTTTAAAGAACGATCGGAGAAGGTCTGCAGCCTCGTCGGCGCGGACCCCTTCCGTGTAGTTGACCTGGTGGTTGGCATTAGGATGGTCCAATACTTGGCCCAAAGATACACAACCCCCGAATTTTTCGTCTCGTATCGCCCACACCACCCGCTGAACACGAGCGTGAACAAGGGCTCCAGCGCACATGAAGCAAGGCTCCACGGTGGTATAAACCACAGCGCCAGGAAGGCGTAGGTCGCCGGTGGCCTGGGTCGCGCGCTGAATGGCGCGCAGCTCGGCGTGGGCGCAGGGATCGCGCCGCCAGCGGGTTTGGTTGTGGCCCCTGGCCAGAATCTGGCCATTGAGAACCAGAACAGCCCCGATGGGGACCTCATCCAAGCGCTCGGCGCGCTGCGCTTCTTCAAGGGCAACGCCCATGAAGTAATGGTCTAGAGCCGCCTGGTCCTGCTCACCGGGGCCTGAAGCGGCTTCAAAAGAAGCTGCATGGGGCTCACGGTCCAGAGGACTGGGGTTCGACGAAAAACGGTCCGGGTTATCAGGGATCATCATGGTAGCGATCCGAAAAGAAAAACCGGCGAGGTCTTCCGGCTCCGATCACGACCATCGCCAAGCCCGAGAAAACCAATTTGCCCGCCAAAATAGGCCGCCGCTAAGGTCTCCCGCGCGGGTCCAGCGTGGGGGTGGTACACCCGACAGGATTCGAACCTGTAACCTCCTGATCCGTAGTCAGGTGCTCTATCCAGTTGAGCCACGGGTGCTTGAGCGGCAGGTTGTAAACGTGTGACAGGGGTGTGTCAAGCAACCTCCGAACAGTTTTTTGCCTTCTTCAACATTCTCGTCGATTCCCCTCGGATTGGAGGCCCCCCAGCCCCTGCCCCAGCGCCCAATCCGCTCTAGATTTGAGCCCGCTGGCATATTTTGAAGGGCCGCGAAGGAGTACCCTAGGTGCAGGCCATGGCACCCATTCCGGTTGTGTCCGCCCACCCCTTTTGAGCACCATGGATCACGCAGGAATCAGCGGGCAAGCCATCAGGCATTTCCACCGCCTAGACGACCTCAACGAGCGTCAAATCGAAGACGTTTTGGACCTGGCTGCGCGCCTCAAGCGCGGTGTCTCCCGCCCAGACCTGGCAGGCCAAACCGTGGGCCTGCTGTTCTTCCGGCCCTCCTTGCGCACGCGCACCTCACTAGAGGTCGCCATGCATCAGCTCGGCGGACACACGGTCAACCTCAATGCAGCCTCGGACTTCTGGGAACTTGAGGCCCGCGAAAACCGGCTCATGGATGGGGTTGCGCCTGAGCACATCAAGGACGCAGCCGCCGCCCTCTCCTGCTACGTGGGAGCCATGGCGATTCGGCCCGCACTCCTCGGCAAGTCCTGGGCGGTAGATCGCAAGGACGAGCAGATCCGTTCGTGGATGCAGCACTCACGCGTGCCCGTCGTCAATATGGAAAGTGCGCTTTGGCATCCCCTGCAAGCCCTCGCGGATCTATTGACCCTGCGCGAAACCCTGGGCGAACTCAAAGGCAAGAAACTGACCATCGCCTGGACACAATCCCCCACCCCTTCTAGCCCTGCGGCCGTGCACTCCATTCTGATGGCCGCACTACGGTCCGGCATGGATGTGAATATTGCCCACCCGACCGGTTACGAGCTGGACAGCGAAGTGCTGGAGCAAGCACAGAACATGGCGCAAGCCCAAGACGCTCAACTGGAGTCAGGACTCGGCTTG
>JBLFXY010000070.1:0-14616 GCA_047611645.1 Glaciecola sp. | reverse complement strand
CCTCCATTCCGGCACTGCGTTGGATCTCCCCCCGATAGCGTTCAACTATAGGGGGTGCAATCCGCCTTGTTCCGAAATGGATGGACGATTCCTGGCAAAATCCTCTATGCCCGACACGCTCCTGGGCGAACGCCGCTCCTGAGCCAGGAAAGACCGATTTCACTGATCGGACCCTTCGATATTGCGTTGAGCAGGGTCGATGGAATGGCTTATGGGAAAGCGGCAGCGCCGCGCATCGAAATTCATCGTTCGATCCTCGAATGAATGCCCAACGGCTGTGCCACAGCCTCGGGCCTCGGCCGCGAGGGGATGGGTTGCGCCATGGCGGACATGATCGAGATCCGATTGATGCGATGGCAGGCCCATTGGCCCGGCTCCAGCATCACCAAATTCGTCAACAATCCGGGCATTGCATCGTTCCCGGCAGGCTGGGGATCCACCCTCACGAACAATCCGCGTTGAAAGCCAGCAGAAGCCTTCGCGATGGGGGCAGGGGCCCGTAGAATCAAGACACGATGGATTGGTTGGATGTGCGGTCAATGGCCGATGATGCTCCGCAAGTGAGCAAGAAAATTCCCGGATTGCTCGATGGTCTGAACCCGCCCCAGCGCGAGGCCTGCGAGCATGAAGCGGGACCGCTTTTGATTTTGGCTGGGCCGGGATCGGGCAAGACGCGGGTGATTACCTCGCGTATCGCGTACCTGATCACCGAATGTGGTGTGGGGCCGGACGAGATTCTGGCGCTGACCTTCACCAACAAAGCGGCCAAGGAAATGCGCGAACGGGTACAGCGTTTGTTGCCCGAGACCCAGGGTTTTTGGATCAGCACCTTCCACTCGCTCTGTGCTCGCATCCTGCGGCGTGAAATCGAAATCTTGCCCGAATACACCAAGGATTTTTCGATCTACGACACGGCCGATAAGCGTCAGCTGCTGAAGACCGTGATCAAGGAACTCGATTACGATGCCAAGCGCTTCCGCCCGCCTGTGCTGGCCGGCTGGATTTCCAATGCCAAGAACGATTGTGACAAGGGCGACGGTCTGACTTTCGATCCCGACGGCGGAATCGACGACGAGGTCTGCGCCCGGGTCATGGCGCGCTATCAGCAACGCATGCGCGAAAACAACGCGCTCGACTTCGATGATCTTCTACTCGTGACCTTGCAGTTGTTCGAGAAGCATCCCGGAGTGCGCGATTCCTACAGTTATCGCTTCCGCCAAGTGATGGTGGATGAGTACCAAGATACGAACCGCGTGCAATATCGGCTGGTGCAACACTTCTCAGGTCACCACGGGAATCTGGCGGTTTGTGGTGATCCCGATCAATCGATTTACGGTTGGCGCGGAGCGGATGTGCGCAACATCCTCGACTTCGAAGCGGATCATCCGGACCCCAAGATCGTGCGCCTGGAGCAGAACTACCGCTCGACCGGCACGATCCTCAAGGCCGCCAGCGTCTTGATCGCCAATAATTCCCAGCGCAAGCCCAAGGACCTTTGGACGGATGCGGGCGAAGGCGAGTTGATCGGACTCATTCAATGTGGGGACGAGGAGGACGAAGCTCGAGAGCTGGCTCTGCGTTGCAAGAACCTGCACCGCAAGGGATCCGCTTGGTCCGAAATCGCGATTTTCTACCGCATGAACTTCATGCAACGCGCCCTCGAATCCGCCCTGCGCTTGAGCGGCGTGCCGTACCAGATCGTGGGCGGCTTGGAGTTCTACGCGCGGCGTGAGATCAAGGACCTGATGGCTTGGCTCAAGCTCATGATCAATCCGCGCGATGATGGCGCTTTCCTGCGAGTGGTCAACGTGCCCAGTCGCGGCGTGGGGGATACGAGCATGGGACGCCTGGTTCAATTCGCCAGGGAGCGCAGCTTGTGCCTGAGCGATGCCGTGAAACTCGAGGAGGCCCTGGGCCAAATCCGCGGGCGGGCAAAGAAGGGCTTAGCCGAGTTTTCTGTCCTGCGCGAGCAGGTTACGGAAGCTCGCGATGGGGGAGCTGGCGTGGCATTGGACGCGCTGCTCGAAGCGATCGACACGGACCGCTGGTTCATGGATATGGACACGGGCGAAGGCTTGATCGATCGTGAATCCAACGTGGAGGAATTGCGCTCGCACGCCCACCAGTACGACCGCTTGCAGCCCAAGGGTGGCTTGCCCGGTTTTCTTCAGGATGTGGCTTTGGTCAGCGACGTGGATTCCTTGGACGAGGGCAGCGAGCAGGTCAAGCTCATGACCTTGCACAGCTCAAAGGGTTTGGAATTCCCCCATGTATTCATCACGGGCTTGGAGGAGGAACTGCTACCTCACGGGCGCGCGGTCGAGGAAGATCCCGAGAACGGATTGCAGGAGGAGCGACGCTTGCTCTACGTGGGCATGACCCGCGCCATGAAAGGGTTGACCCTGAGCTATGCGACCCAACGACGCTTTTTTGGAGAGGACCGCTGGCAAAGACCTTCGTGTTTCCTGGATGAACTTCCTCCGGCGACGGTGGAGGGTGGCGAGGAGCCTTCCGTCGAGTCGGAAACCGAAGTCTTGGGTGAGTTCGACGCCGAAGAGAGCGGCCACAGCTTGCAGGTGGGTCACTTGGTTAAACACGATCACTTTGGAGTGGGCACCATTCAGCAGTTGACCGGTGCGGGTGTGAATGCCCGAGCCACCGTGCATTTCCACCGCCACGGGACCAAGCAGTTACTCTTGGCCTATGCGGGGTTGGTCAAGCTAGGAGATTCATGACAGCTTCCGACTCAAATGTCTTTAGAGAAAGGCTAGCACAGCTCGTACAGGAAGCCCGCGAGACTGGTGTGACGTGGGAGCTCGTCGGTGATCTGCGCGGCCACGCCGGGGATTTGGAGCGTGCGGGTCTCAGCCTGGATGCTGGGAATATACCTCCTCCGCGCTTTGGAATGATCGGGCGCAGCCCGGCCATGCTCAAGGTGTTCGATCTGATCGAGCGCGTGGCGTCGAGCGAAGTTTCGGTATTGGTCACCGGGCCTACCGGAGCGGGTAAAGAATTGGTGGCGAAAGCGATCCACGGGCAGTCCCCGCGCAAGGACAAACCGTTTCTGGCGGAGAACTGCGCAGCCGTGCCCGCCAACCTGATCGAGTCGGAGCTGTTTGGCCATGTGAAAGGTTCCTTCACCGGCGCGATCAAAGATCGCAAAGGGCACTTCGCGGCAGCCAGCGGGGGCACCATTTTTCTCGATGAAATCGGGGATATGCCGCGCGAAATGCAATCCAAATTGCTTCGAGTTCTTGAGGAGCGCAAGGTGCGTCCGGTGGGGGGCAACAAGACCGTGGACGTGGATGTACGCCTTATCGCGGCCACACACCGGGACTTGGAAAAAGCCAGCAGCGAAGGCAGCTTCCGTGCGGACCTCTACTACCGCTTGAATGTGATCACGATCCATGTGCCGTCGCTCGATGAGCGCAAGCTTGATATTGCGCCGCTGGCCCGCTTCTTCCTCGCCCAGAGCAATCAGCAAATGGGCAAGCAGGCCGAGCTCTCGAAGGAAGCCATTGCCGCACTAGAAGAGCGCCAATGGCCCGGCAATGTGCGCGAATTGAACAATACCATGCAGCGCGCGGTGGCCCTCTCCGGAGGGGTCATCGCTGCATCGGATGTGGCGCCGCCCACTTACTAACATAGAGGCGACCTTCGCCTCTCCCCAGAACTCCAATCCCCAACCTCTTCCCAACACCATGCGTTTGATTCTTCAGGACGGCGATAGCAAGCGAGGCTTGCGCTTGAAAGATGGCACCTTCTCCATCGGCAGTGCGGAGAGTTGCCATATCACGCTCCAGTCGGATGGAGTGGAGTCTCACCACGCGGACCTCATCGTCGCTGGGCAAACCGTGACCCTCGTTGCGTTGTTCGACGATGCTCCTGTGTTCATCGGCGGCGAGGCCATCAAAGGAAAAGTAGGTTTGGAGTCGGGGCAGCACTTTGCGCTCGGTGACGCTCGCTTGAAATTAGACATGACTCCGGTGCCGGAAGCCGCAACCGATGGAGCCGGCGCGGCGCCCAAGCGAGGCGCGAAAGCCGCTTCGCAACGGCCCCAGCGCGTGGAGCGTGCCAGTCGCAAGCCCCGGGGCCAATCCTTCCCCACGTGGTTGATCTTGCTCTTGGCCATTCCGGCCGTATTGCTCGCGTACAAGTTCTTAGGAGCCGCCGTCGATTCGTCCCAGCAGGATGGCTTCAGCGAAAAAACCAGCCGCATTCGCATCGAAGAGTCGATTGCCATGTCCGACCCCGATAAGGCGCTCAAGGAGCTGGAAGTGGTGTACTCCAATTCGGCCACTCTGACCCCCGAATGGCGCAAGGTGTTTGACGATCTGAAGGCCAAGGCGAACGACATGGGCGCGGAGGCCACAATTGCGGTGGACGATGCGATCGGTACCCAGCGGATTGAGAAGCGGCTCAAGAAGTTCACCGGCCGCTATCTGCTCAAGAACACCCGCCCCGAGGCCCGTGAGTTCATTCGGCGCGCCGATAAAATCCTGAAGGAGTATCCCACGCACCCGGACATTTCCTGGGTCAAGCGCCAACGTGCGCACTTCGCTAAGTATGGCAAGCCGGACGAGCCGGCCACGCTGGATGACTTTCTTGTCGAACTCAAGTTCCTGACCGAGGGCAAGCCCCGAGATTACATCACGGCTCACGCGCGCATCGCCGAATTCCAAGTCCGCACAGATGAGGGGGCGGACGCGATCAAGACCAAAATCTCCGAGCTGAAGGAGTCGGAAAAGGAGTACTACGAAGAGCGCATCGACTTGGCCGCAGGCCTATGGGAGCGGGACAACAAGCAAGCTGCCTTGGGGGCAACCATGGTGCTGCTCTGGGGTCTATCCAATCCCGCTTATTCCGATGATTGCGCCCGACGTATCACACAAATGCCCGGCGTGCTGAATGCTCTTCAGGGCTACAAGCGTCAGCAGCCTTTCTACCTGCAGAAATGTGCCGATGCCAACGCCAACTTCGCGGCTTTCCTCAAGGCGAACGGCCTATAGGAAGGAAGGCCGGCAGGAGGTCTGAAGAGATTGCCTGCCGGCCTTGCCGCTAGTTCGTGGAAGGGGGGCCGATGTACAGGGCCATCGATTGCTTTTCTTAGGCGTACGCGAAATGGGAGTACGAGCCTTCGCAGGGAGCTACCCAAACATCCGGCCTAGGTCCTAGAAATTCCGGGGCAAGTGGCTCAAGCCAGGAAGCGGGAGTTGCCTCTTCCCTTTCGGGTTCCGTATGAACTGCGAAAAGAGTCCATTGAGCACAACCCGCGGCCGAGACATGTCCCCGCGAATCGAGATGCGTAGCAGGCTGTTTTGAATCAAGTACAACAGCTTCGTAAACGGCCCCAAGCGATCGACCAAGCTGTAGCGAACCTCCATGTCCTGGGAGAGTTCCCCTTCGAAATCGACCCATCCGGTGCCGATCAGCGATAGCAAGTCACTCTTGATTTGCATGGAGTGCAAGTCGATGCGGCCATCGCCGATATGGAAACCCGCTTTCATCAGCTTGAAGGTCGCGGTCGTATCGAACCCCAGCTGCGAGAACAGGGATTGGAACACGGGGATAGCCCACAGGGCCGTGTCCGAAAGTCGGGCATGTCCGCGTCCACGAACTTGGGTGAGGTGGTCCACGTCCCCGTTGAGCCGTAATTCCCCGTCCAGCAATCCTTCGTTGGCAAAGTCGGAATTGAAGACCCCGGCCAGCAGTCGTCCCACGTCCACCTGGCTCATGGCCGTGGACAGAGAAAAGCGGAAAGGTGGCTCCAAGTCCAAAGCGAAGAAGCCCGCCGGGCCGTCTGCATCCGCACCCAAGGATTGCAAACGTCCACCTTCAAAGGAGCCATCAAATTCTTCGATGGTCAGGCGCGGAGCCACATAGGTGAATTGAAAATTGGCATCCTCGAGACGTCGCTCTGCCACATGGCCGACCAAACCCTCGATCGTTCCGCGGGCGCGCACGTGGCTGCCTTCGTAATGCAGGTCCAATTCGAAACGACTGGTGTCCTCCACCTCGATCGGAAGTCCCATGCGAATGAATGCATCGCGCAGGCGCACCTGGCCCTGCAAACGAAGAGCGGGGGGGCCATTGTCGGGCACGAACAAGGTCAGGTGCCCCGCGTTCACGTCAAAGGTGCCTTTCGCCCCGAGCTCGGAGATCAACGTGCGCAGCAGCTCGGGTTCCAGGAAGGGCTCCAGGTGGAGTTTGTCGATGGGCAGGTCGGAGGCGGAGAAGTCCAGTATCACGGTCGTACCGGTAGGTCCGGGCTGAACCGACAAGTCGTGCAAGTCGATTCGTGTTTCACCGAGTAACCCGGTCAGATTTTTACCGCTCCACGAGCCCGTTTCTTTGGACCAAGTCACCTGGCCTTTTAGGTTGCGCAGCAGGTTCTTGCCCTTGGGTCCAAAGCGGGCCAAGTCGAGTTCCAACTTCACATCGATCTCCGGGTCCGCGTCGGAGCCCGGCGGGGCGAAGAGCAAATCGGCGGAGCCACTGATGCGCCCTTCCATCGGAATCGAATCGGGATCAAAGGCTTGAAAGCGGTTCCGATCGCTCGCGAGGTATTGACCGATCGCTCCGACGATCAACGGCGATAGCACATCAATGTCCGCCACAGCCACCGAACCCATGGCGGGTTTATCGGGTTCGCTCGTGACGAGAATGGACAGGGGGAAGGGTTGCGTACGGGATCCAAAGCGGCCCAGGATGTGGGTACGAGTCCACAGTCGAATGTCTTCAGTTCGCACGTCCTTGGCACCGGCCTCGATCTCCGACTGGGCCAGGATGCGCCCTTGCATGGCATTCGTTTCGATCGGGAATGCACCGGGCAAAGCGCTGAGGCCTTCGCCGCGGGGGCGAGCCTCCGCGAAGGTGTGGATCGAATCTTCGGCCTGGACTTGAACGGATTGCAAATTCAGATCCAACCAGCCGGTGAGGTGTGCCTGCTCGAACACCGAACGCAGCTCCGTGTCCACCGCATCCAACGCCACCTTGAGGGCGCTGGAGCGCAGGTTGAGTTCGGGCGCACTCACTTGGGTCCAGCTCCGTTGGGATTGACTGTTGGTGGAAATGGAGTGGCCACGGACACTGAGCGGAGTTCGCGCTACGGGGCTGCTGCCGTACACTTCGTATTGGACCTGACCCGTGCCGGTTGACTTTGTTCCATCATTGGTCGTGAGAATCACCGAGGCGGAAACATCTTTCAGCGGGATCGGGAAGCGACGCCATTGACCGGAAAGAGCACGGGTTTGGATTTCGAGCCGCGAGCGTGGACTGAATTGACCTCGGTGGCCCCAAAAGTCTAGGACGAGGTCCACCTCGCCATTTCTTGGCGAGAAATCCGTCAGCACTTCCTGGGAGCCTGCCACGCCAGACATGCCGTCGAAGGCCTCCAGCATTGCATCATCGAAAGTCAGATCGTAACCGCGGATCGCCAAGCGGGAGGACGCAATCAAGCGCGGTGACTCGGAGGAAACCCTGCGCAAATCCCGCGTCTCTTTGTCGATCAGTGGAGACCAAACCCCGCCATCAATCTTTGCTCGGCCATCGGAGACAGTACCTCGCACGTCGTAAATGCCGGTACGTTGCGAAAGATCTAAGCCCGGGGCAGCGATGAAGATGACTTTGCCTTCAGCTGCATCGATTCGTCGTGGAAAGCCCACATCGCGTTGCCCATTATTCTTTTGGTTCGGTGGCCCGACATAGGCGACCGACATGTCACCCCGGGAGTCGACCTGCACCCCAATAGGGAGATGGGGGACTTTTTCATCGAGCCATGTGAGGTCCGCGGGCAGGCGTAAGCCGATAGCCAGCGCGATCGTGCCCCTCGGAGCCAGCATGCTGCGCAGATTGGTCACGATCTTGGGATTGCCAAGGCTCTCTGAGAACGCCTCCGAAACCGCTAATGAGTCTGTTTGAAGCCAAATGTCCGCCAGACTGTCGTGTCTGGCCTGCATACCGAAACGCGACTGCAGGCGCAAGTCCACATCGTTCCAACGGGTGAGAGCTTGGGCTCGACCCCTCCAGGATTTCCGGAGTTTCCAATCCTGCGCATGGCGACCGGAGTAGCGACCCTCCAGGTCTAAGTCCAAACTTTGGAGTCGATGCTGGTTGGGGCCTGGACTGGTCAGGGGCGTGTAGGCGTCCCGAATCTTCAGCCGAATTTCCGCGCTGGTCTTGTTTCCTGCAGCCAAGGGCACACCCAGCCGAGCCTCCAGCGAAACGGATCCTTGCATAGGATCCCTTTGCCAGGCGGGAACCCAGTTCGAGAGCAGGGGAGCCAAATTGGTGGCACCCAGGTCCACATCATGGGCTTGCAGTTGTATCCGCAGGGGGGCCCCTACGGTCGTGCGGACCTGCGCAAGAATCTGCTGCGGAGATCCCAGTTGGGCCGTGTCACCCACTTCTTTCTTGTGCTTCGGTAGCAACCAGCGCGCCATCACGGAGAGACCCGCGTTGGACGGCTCGTTCTCTGCCCACAGGCTGCCTTGATCCCAGTTGCGGCGACCGTCAAAGTATCGGAGCGCTAGGCCTTCCACGAGCACGTGGGGTTGCACGTGCAGCCCCGGATTACTGCTCTGGTTCGGGGGGTCGTGGGCTTCCAGATCCAGCCTCAAGCGCCGCAAGCCTTCCTCGGAGAAATGGAATCGTCCGCCCTTCGTTTCGATACGTTCGAGGAAGAATCCGGTGGAGATTCGGAAGCCCATGATCAGCCGCACATCGCGCAAGGTCCATTCCAACTCTTCTTTGGCCAAGGAGCCCAACACGCGCACGTCGGATAGATTCAGGCTGCGCGATAACCAGCCAACTCTGGAATCGCCCAATTCCGCAGTGAGCCCCAGCCGGGTTAGGGCGACTTGAGCGCGACGCTGAACCATGCGGCTCAGGATGCCGGTGCTCTCCACAAATGCGGTTCCGATAAACAGCAGGATGACGGCCCAGCCTGCCAGAGCTCCTAGGCGCTCCCACGGAAGTACCCGGGAGGATCTCCCGCGGTGCTTTTTCTTGTGTGGTTTGATGGACCCGTCTTGCATTCCCAGTTGACCCTTCAATCGGAAGCTAGGGCTTCCCCGTGGCTTGAAGGCCCAATGAACCTTCTCTCGGAGTATACCAATCGCTTCCACAAATCCCCGGATCCGTCGTTCGCCGCCCGCTGCTTGGGTGGACGGCCCGCATGCTCCTTCCGGAGGGGGGGGCGGCCAAACTTCGAAACGTCCCTCATGCTTGGGATTTGTAGGAGGGAACCGAGGGAATCGAGGGTGATGGGGGAGTGATGTGGGAGGGCTGCTCCGGGACCGAGATCGGCTCACCGCCCACGAATAGCTGGCTCACACGTCGCCCGATGGAGCAGGAGATTTCGTATGGGATCGTGCCGGCCTTGTCCGCGAGTTCGGTGAGTGTGATGCACTCGTCTCCGTCCTGGCCGATCAAGGTGGCTGTTTCGCCCACTTGCAGATCCCTAATGTGCCCCACATCCACGGTTGTGTAGTCCATGGAGATGCGTCCTACAATGGGGGCGCGTTTGCCACGAATCAGGACTTCGCCTCCTTCAGCAGCTCGCCAGGGGAGGCCGTCGGCGTATCCTATGGGCAAAGTGGCGATGCGCGTGGCAGCAGGCGCATGCCAGGTCGAGGCGTAACCCACAGGCGTGCCTGCGGAAAGGTCCTTTAGAAATACGATCTGACTGCGCAGGCCCATGACCGGCCGCAGCGGGCACTCATATTCGATGGACTCTGGCAAGACCCCATAGGCTGCCAAACCCGGCCGAACCGTGTCATAGCGCCCTCCGAGTCCCGTGAATATACCGGCGGAGTTCGCCAAGTGAATCCAGCCGAGATCTTGAGTGACCGACCGCGCCGCGGTCAGGAAACGGTCGAAAACGGCGGCTTGAAGCAATCCTTGCGGATCTTGGGCACCCTCGGTGGCAGCCAAGTGAGTCATGACTCCCGCCAGATGCAAGTGCGGGTTGTTATGGATCTCTTCTAACAGGGTCAGAGCGCGCGCAGGCGGGACTCCCAGGCGCCCCATGCCCGTGTCCACATTGAGGTGCACCTTGGCCTGGCACCCCAGGCGCTCGGCCAGGTCAGCGAGGGTACGCGCCCGATCTCCGGCATGCAAACCCACATGGATGTCGTAAACCAAGCAATCGTGCAACTCTTCATCCACCACGGTGCCCAACACCAGAATCGGAACGCGAATTCCCGAGTGGCGTAGCTCTAGAGCTTCGGCGGAGGTTCCCACGCCGAGGGCGCCAATTCCGGAGCGGACCGCGTGGTGCGCAATGCCAACAGACCCGTGTCCGTACGCGTCGGCCTTCACCACGAGCATGATGCGAACGCCCGCTCCCGCTGCATTGCGGATGCAAGCGAGGTTGTGCTCCAAAGCGTCTAAGTTGATTTCTGCCCACACCCTCTTCGCATTCATGCAATCAACATAGCGAGGCCCAAGGACGGTTGGAATCCGATGTATTCACTACCCATGTTCACGATCTACTTTGGGGAGATTTTTGCGCGAAAATCCCCAATTCGGGCCTTATTCGGGTGAAACGAGCCAGTGTGAATGCAGACAAAGGTTGATCGCAGCGCCTGTCGACATCATACCGCTGGGAGGTAAACCGAAAGAAACGCTGAATTTTAGCGTTATTCCCTGAATGAAGGCGTTGACACGACCATTCCTGAGTTTGCATTCTACGAGGGCGTCACAGAACTCCGTTGCTCAATTCCGAGCATCAGTCTACATCGCCGCTCAGGGCGGCAAAGGAAACCCTCACTATGGCACGTAAAGCCAAAAAGAAGGCCACGAAGAAGCCGGCCGCTAAAAAGAAAGCAGCCAAGAAGAAAGTCGTCAAGCGCGGCAAGAAGAAAGCTACCGGTGATCTGATCATCAGCAAGAGCCGCACCAAGGCCGCTGCTGGTATCAACGTCTCCGGCGACTTCTACTCTGCACTCGACGAGGCCGTCCGCGCCCTCATCGCCACCGCAGAAGCTCGCGCCGAGTCCAACGGTCGTCGGACGCTGCGCCCCCAAGATCTCTAGGATCTAACTTCCGAGGACCCTAAAGACTAGGATCCGGGGAAACGTAAAAATCGGGCTGCCCTCCTTTTTGGGAGGGCAGCCCGATTCTATTTATACCGCGCGAAAAGGCTCCAATGACCTGATTAGGCGCCGAAATCGGCCATGTAGAGGGGCCGAACTTCGCTACTGGGCGTCGGGCCTACGCGCGCCATTTGGCGCAGACCTAGGTATAGGAGAGCGCTTGCGTTGGGTAGAGCATCGGTGCGCCATGGGTGTGTCTCGCGCTCTTCACCATGCAGCAGTCCGAGCGTTTTACTGTCGCCGAGCAGAATTCCTGATGGTAATTCCAGGGCTTGTGCATCGGCCACACGCAATCGCGAGGGGGAGCTCTCCACGATCAGATCCTGCTCGCCCTTGCGGTAGGTCGCCAGGTACAAGGCTCCGCCACGAGCATCCAGTACGACCGTGCCAAGTTCGCCCGATTCCAGGGCAGCCCAGGCGGTCGCTGCGACCGAGGGCACTGCGCAAATTTGCACCTGCAAACCCTCCGCCAAACCCAGGGCGATGGTGCAACCCACACGCAACCCCGTAAAACTTCCAGGCCCTATGCCGACGTGAATGCTACGCATGTTTTCCCGCGCCAGCCCCATGCTGTCGAGGCTCTTGGCGAGCAAGGGCAAAAGATCGCTGGCGTGAGCCACATCGTCCGCCAGGTAGTCCATTTCGATGGAGCCCGAGCGGCAGACAGCCAAGGAGGCTTGGCGTGTCGAAGTCTCGAGCGCGATATCGAAGGATTGGGGGTTACCAGCTTCGGAATCCATGGCAAAACTCAGTGCGAACCGATCGCGTCGTGAATGAGCCCGGCCAGCTCTTCGGCCTGGCTGCGAATTCGTTGGGCGTCCAGACCTTCCACCATGACCCTTGCCAGGTTCTCGGTGCCCGAATAGCGCAACAGAATGCGGCCGTCCTCGCCCAGTTCCTGGTTGCAGGCATCCAGGAGCTTGGTAAGCCCTTGGATGGTGTCCAGAGCGGGCTTCCTGTTGACGGGTACGCCTAGGAGAACCTGGGGCATGCTCTCGAAGGGCGCGGTCAATTGGGAAAGCGTCTTTCCGGTTTCCTGGATCACGCGCAGCACAGCCAGGGCGGTCACCATCCCGTCTCCGATGAAATCGTTTTGCTGGCCGAGGATCACATGACCCGATTGTTCGCCGCCGATCTCTAATGTCTCGTTGCGCATGGCTTCGACCACGTTGCGATCGCCCACGCCGACTTCGGAAATGCTCACGCCTGCCTCGCGCAAGGCACGATGCAAGCCACGATTGCTCATGACCGTGGCCACGATGCGCGAATCTTTGAGCACTTTCTGGGCTTGAGCGTGCAAGGCCAGAACCATGAGGATCATATCCCCATCTATCAAATGGCCGAGCTCGTCCACCAGCAGGCATCGATCGCCGTCCCCATCCAAGGCGATGCCGAGATCGGCATTCTTGGTGCGCACGGCCGCGAGCAGGGCTCCGGGGTGGGTTGAACCACAGTCCTTATTGATGTTCTCGCCATCCGGCTCATCGGCGATGGCATGCACCTTGGCGCCCAAGCGACCCAGGGCCTTCGGAGCCGTGCGACTGCTGGCACCATTGGCACAATCGACCACGATCGTCATGGAATTGAGGTCCAGTCCCTTTCCCCAGGTGCGTTCCAAGTGCTTGAGGTAATGGGCCTCAATGCTCGGGTTGTGCTTGAGGCGCGCAATCTCGGGGAAGTCCATTTCCGCACTCGGTCCATGGAGCAGGGCTTCGATTCGGTCTTGCACCGAGTCGGCTAGCTTGTCACCTGTTCCGTTGAAGACCTTAAGGCCGTTGTCACGCGCAGGGTTGTGCGATGCGCTGACCATGATGCCAAGTGTGTAGTTCTCGTGGCGTGTGAGCCATGCGAGCCCGGGGGTGGGGAGCAAGCCTGCACTCTCCGCTTGAATGCCCGCCGCGGACAAGCCGCGCGCTAGAGCGGCTTCTAGGACCGGTCCCGAACGGCGTCCGTCGTGGGCGAGCAGGGCGCGAATTGGAGCCTTGCCGCCATCGTCTTGTACGAGGGCGGAGCCCACCGCCCAGCCGATCTGCGTGGTGCCGTCCGCCGACAACCAACCCGATCCGGCTAGCCCGCGAATACCGTCTGTTCCAAATATCTTGTCGCTCATGAGTTCAGTCCTGGGGAGTGTTTCCTGCGGGCTCGCTTGCGGGCGAGTCCGCAGGATCCAGGGGCCTCAGCCTTAGCGTAGTATCCTCGTCGTGCAGAACCACCTGGAAAGGAATTTCATGGCGGCGGGCTGCTTCGGCTGAGATTCGGTCTTGTAGGGACTTGGGTAGATCCGTGATCCAATTTTGACCACCGACTACTTTCACCTCGATCTTGGCCAGCATGGAGCCTTCGGCCCGCGGCTGATCCACGTTTACGTAGGCGCGGCTGTGCCTGTCCACGTAGTCGCGCAGGAAAATCGAGAGGCTGGTGCTCTCTTCTTGGGTCGCGTTGTCGATGAGGTGGGGAATGGTCACCACCAGCCGTACTTTGCGGTCAGGGCGCTGGAAACGTGACAAAGGGTTGAGTTGGGCCGGATCGAATGTGACCAGAACCAAGTCCTTCGTAATCTCCCCCAGCTCGTCCAAGATCGGTTCGAGGTCGACCTCCGCAAAGAGGGCACCCTTGATTTCAAAGCCCTCTGCGCGCAAAGCTGCGCTCAAAGTGAGGGGGCCCGTCCAGGTGCCGCCATTGGAGTCACCTACTGCAACGGGGGCAAATTGCAGCCAATCCACCTCGGAAGCCTCCAGTTGCTCGAAGCGCTCAACGGGCCCTAGCAATTGGAATTGGTTGGGGCGAAAGCGAACCTCGGTCGAGAAATTCAGGTGGAGTCCCAGCTTTCCACGTGTCAAAGAAACCTGCTTGGGCAACGGCGTCATGGAACGTTGCTCGTAGCTTTCGAACGCTAGCAGGGGAGGGGAACCCTCCCAGCTCACATCCAACCCCTCGATGACGCGTCCCGCACCCCAGAGGAATTCATCGGCGCCTAGGGTACGGTTCGTGGCGGTTTCCGAAGTAAGCTCCAGGATGCCTCCGATACCGTTGCCGAGTTCTTGAATTTGAACGCGAGGTCCGCGCACCGTGATTTGCAGCTGCTGTTGCTCGGCGGGGGATACGATTCTAAGCTCGGGACCGCCTTCGATATCGGAAGCCGGCGGCCGAATCCAAAGCTGATTTGTGATGGGGACTCCGAGGGCTTGGCCGGGCTCACCCGTGTGCATCTCCAGAGTGAACTCGGCGATCTCCGTGACCTTTTCGTGGGCAGCCAAGAACAGGGCTAGACCCAAGCCGAGGGAAATCAGCTTTTGCGGCCAATGGGCTGTGATCAGCGAGCGCACTATCGACCCGATCGGCTGTTTCTCGACCGAGCTGTCCTGCTTGACGCCCAAGCATTCTTGCAGCACCTCTTGAATCGCATTCGTAGAGATACGCGAAAGCATGGAGCCGTCATGCGCTATGGAAATTCCGCCGGTCTCCTCGGAGACGACGATGGTGACCGCGTCTGAAGCTTCCGCCAATCCGAGGGCCGCCC
>JBLFXY010000069.1:0-14659 GCA_047611645.1 Glaciecola sp. | reverse complement strand
CAACGATCTTTTTAGAAGGGATGTACCGCACACTCTCCCTCCACTTCACAGCACCGGCTGCGCCGGAACTGCGGTGGAAGGATAGTGTGCGGCACCTCCCTTCCTCTCCGCGGGCTGACCGTGGGGGGGGGCCGGGGACGCAACGATCTTTTTAGAAGGGATGTACCGCACACTCTCCCTCCACCTCACAGCACAGGCTGCGCCGGAACCGCGGTGGAAGGATAGTCTGCGGCACCTCCCTTCCTCTCAGCGGGCTGACCGTGGGGGGGGCGGCGGGGACGCAACGATCCTTTTAGAAGGGATGCTCTCCTTGCTCCCACCGATCCCGCGACGGAAGGAGGGACGGTGCCGTAGATTATCCTTCCACACGCAAGCCCCCGCACCGTTGCGCAGCAACGGTGCGGGGGCTTGCGTAGCTGGAGGGAGAATGTGCGCTACCGTCCCTCCGGTTAGCCCCGCCCGAATCAGACCTTAACCACACCCAACTCGGCGGTCGTTTCCCAACGGTTGCGGGTGAAGTCCGGGAAGAGTTGCGGGTTGCCGCCGGTTACGTTCGACTCTTCGCTCAAAGGCGACACCGCGCTCCATGCCGCACCTTCGTAGAGGTTTTGATCCATGGGGAGGCCGTTGCGCAGGCAATAGGCGATGCGCCAAAGCATGATGAAGTCCATGCCGCCGTGGCCTCCAGCCTTGCGAGCAGCCTCACCGACTTGGCCGTACAAGGGATGCTCGTATTGCTCGTAGATGGGCTCCAAATTTTCCCCTTGCGTCCATCCGTGGGCTCCCTTGCCATCCGGGTCGAGCGCCACGCGGGTGGGGAATCCGGCCAGGATGCCCTTGGTACCAGAGATCAGATTCAAGCGGTCGTAGGGACGCGGAGAGGTCACATCGTGCTGCACCATGATCGTACGTCCGCGGTGGGTTTTGATAAGGCTCGTATTCATGTCGCCGCAGATATATTTCTGCTGGTTGCGCGGGTGATCCGCCGGCCAATCGCGCTCCGCTTGCAGTTGGCGGCCGAACGCAGGAGAGCTAAACGAAACCACTCTTTCGAAGCGATCCAAACCCCGTTCGCAGCCCATCATTTGAGCGATGGGACCCAAACCGTGGGTCGGGTACAGGTTGCCATCGCGCTTGACGTGATGGTCCAACCGCCAGGTGCCTTCGCCACGCTCCACCTCGCGCATTTGGTGGCGTAGGTCGTGGATGTACGCGCCTTCACCGTGGGTCACTTCACCTATCACACCCAATCGTACCATGTTCAAGAACATCAGTTCTTCGCGTCCATAGCACACGTTCTCCATCATCATGCAATGGCGTCCGGTGGTCTCGCTCGTATCCACTAGCTTCCACAGATCTTCCGTGGTCGTCGCCAGGGGAACCTCCAAGAAGGCGTGGGCTCCAGCCTGCATGACAGCAATCCCCATGGGTGCGTGCCACAACCACGGGGTGGCTACGATCACCGCATCCATCGGCACTTCTTCGAGCATGCGGATGTAGTCTTGATCGCCAGCGTCGTACACGGCGGGCAGAGGGCGGCCCGCTTTTTCACAGCGTTTCGCAGCGGCTGCAGCCGCGGGAGCGTAGTTGTCACAGACCGCGACCACGTCAACACCTTCCATCATCAACATCTGAGCCACGTGCCCGATGCCGCGCGCTCCGGTGCCTATGAATCCCATGCGAATGCGTTCCAAGGGCTTAGCCGCGAAGCCGCCCATGTATTGAGCGCCCGACTTGGATCCATGGAGCCCGGCGGGCCCGGAATTATTCGAGGTGGCCGTCGTGCGGCAGGATGAGAGCCCGGTGGCGGCGACGCCTAGGCCAACCAGGGATTTGAGGATCGCTCGGCGGGATGTGGGAGGGGTGTTTTCCATGGGCAGATTGTAGCGGCTACCCATAATCTCGTTGACCTCTTTGGAATTGGGCCGAAAAAATAGCGCACCCTGGCTCGAGGCCAGGGTGCGCTATTCTGTTTCGTGTACTTCTTGACTTAGAAGGGCAGCTTGATGAAGCGTTCCAATTCGTCGCCGCCCGAGCGCACTTTGAGGTGCAGGAAGGGGCGCTTGCGAGCGGGGATTCGCGGACGTTTGACGCAAACCACGTAGAGGCGGTGGGGGCCTACAGGAATCACTTTGCGAGGGATGCCGGTGAACTCATCGATGGTGACTTCGGTCATCACCTCGAGGGTGGGATCATTGGCTTCGGACCCGGCGCTCGCCTGGAAAACCAGGACGCGATCGGTATCGATGCTTTCATCCACCCACTCTTCGGTCGAGTCCAACTCTACTGAGATGGCGTAGGTCGCATCCCACTTCTCATTGTCGACGAGCGTATCGGCACGGGCCACGCGCAGGGTTTGCAAGATGCTCGGGCGTTGCACCACGTTCCAATGACCGACGACCTTGGAGTCTGTTGCGGGGTGGCTCCAGACCACGGTGACCATGCCTTGGGTGGCTTCATCTACAGCACTAGCGGAAAACGGCCGTTTTAGGATGAGCACCGTCTCGCCGGGATCGAGCGTGACAGGGTCCGGCATGAGCACGTTGCCGTCACCCTCATAGTGGAAGCTGTAGATCACCGGTTGGTTGTGGGGCGGGGTCGTGATTGTCACGGTGGGCATGATCTCGGAACCAGCCGTTTCCCAGACATTGGGCGTGAAGGTCACGTTGGGCACGTGCACTGCGATTTGCGGTGCAGTGGCCACAGAGGCCTGGCTCGGGGCTGAGCAGGCTGCGAGAATTGCGATGAGGGGCAGTGTGGTGAGGATTGTTTTCAGCATCGTGGAGGGTCCAGGTGGGGAACAGGTGGCGGCTCCAAACCCTTGGTTCGACCTGCATTGGGGTCTAGCGAGAGTCCAATTAGTCCCCGGAAGAGACGATTCCGGAAAGTAGGCCTCCAACTAACCCAACCGGCAGCCCTCGGTTGTGAATTGGCCCCTCGCCGGCTGGGGCCGTGGGCTACACTGAGGCCTATGGGCGGGATATGTAATTGGGTACTACTACTTGCCTGGGCCTTAATGAGCCCTCTGGGTGCAGAAATGCCCGCTCAAGAGAGCGGTGGACCCGAGGTTCAGCTACAGGGAAGCCTGCAGGCGGCCACGTTTGGATATGCCCTCGGCTCGCGTCTGCATCGCCCCCACGTGACCGATCCCGCGGTCCTACTCACCGTGGCCAGCTCCCTCAGGATTGTGGCCCGATCCCCAGAGGGCCCAGAGCCTACACGGTCGAAGGTGCTCGGTCACCGACATGTCATGATCCTCGACTTGGGCAAGGATCGCCGCCACAGGTTCTCCATCGTTGGCCGTAAGCAGTCGCACAGCAAGGAGTGGGGGCGCCTGACTTTGGCTCCGGATTTCTTTCAGGTGGTCGAGAATTTGATTTCGGAGCTGGAGCAAAGACGCGTACGTCTGAAAGTGGAAAATCCGTTTCCCGAAGAGCGCTTGGAAAAAATATTCGCATTCCAGGAACTCGACGATCGGCCCTGGCAGGCAGCACAAATTGCGGGTCCGCGCCGCCTCGTTTGGGTTCACGGACCTCACGCCTCGAAGGCCTTGCAGGAAGGGTTCCAAGGCATCTACGTGCCTTCGAGCTCGATGACTGGAGATTCCTGGCTACCTCCGTTCGCGGAATGGGAAGGGCTTCAGCCCCTTTGGGCCGTCTGGCAAGAAAGCGTGCGTTAGGTCGATGGTGGTTCTACACTCCTCATCGGTTCGGACCGCAACATCTGTTCAGTCCACATCTGCTTTCGTGTTTTCTATTCTGCAATTATCATTCAATTGGATTCGCTGCGTGTTAGCGGGAGGACTATTGCTCGCTTCGTGCAGCGTGGAAGCAGCCGGGCCTGATTGGGTGGATCTGACCCAGAATTTCGATTCAGTGACCGCGTTTGAAGAGGCTGCTAGTGACGTTTGGGCCGACCAAATCACCGTTGGAGAGAGGTCCTTCCAGCGTCGTGGAGTTTGGTTGCACCGGGAAATTCGGTCCGGCGAGTGGGAGAACCTGGGCCGCGGGTTCTGGCGCATTCGTCAGGAGCGCACCATACGGGAGCAGTGGAATGTCCAAGTCTTGCCCAAAATGTTTTCTGCGGGGCAAGTCGTGGAACCCTTGGATGGTACCCGCGCCGCCTACTGGGGTGCTTTACTCGATCATTACCCGCCCGGACAACTACCCATCAATTACCGCCACCTGGCCGGGAGTCTTCCGGCCTTCGCACTAGGGGATAAGTGGGTGTATTGGATCGGAGATTCAAACGAGGCTAGCCCTGGAGTGACTCGTTTGAGCACTTGGCTCGATTTCGGATCCCAAACAGACCGTGACTCCCGACTGGAGTGGGGATCGATTTCCTGCCAGGGCTTCCCGCTCTTTACCGGTGTTCCGCAAACGATCGAAGTCCCCGCATCCGGTCTGACACGTCTCGATTTTGCTAGCGCCACATGGGCAGGACCCGAGGGGGATGCGGTCCAGTTCAAGGTGTTCTTCGAAGATGAAGTCATCTGGAGCCACCCACAATCGACCGCGGATTCCGAGCGCATTGAATTCCATTCGCTGGTGCTGCCACGCTCCGTGCGTACAGGCTCGAAGCTACGCTTCGAGGTTCAAGGCCCGGCCACAATAGGCGCGATTCTAACCCCTCGAATCTACTCCCTTGATTGGGCACAACACCGCCGGACGAAGCCTGACTTGGTGATGTATTCGGCCGGGTCGTTCCGCGCCGATAATTTGAAAGCGCTGGGTGGGGATGTCCGCATCGCACCGAATCTAAACGCCCTGGCTGACGAAGGCGTGTGCTTTACCCAGGCGTACACTCCAGCGACCCACGCTCTCTTGGCGAATGCGTCCATCGTGACCGGTTTGTATCCGCAGCAAATTCCCATGCCGGAGGCGACCTCTGTCCTGCCAGCCAAGGTGGTCACCCTGGCGGAGCACTTAAGATCCCAGGGTTATCGAACAGTAGCGATCACCGACGGTGGGACTGCGTCCCGTCGTTTTGGGTTCGCGCAAGGATTCGAGTGGTTCGAAGAAAACCTGGAAGCCCGCGAAAATCCTGAAGGCAACCTGTGGGTCGAACATTGGCCCATGTTGGCGTCCGTGGAGCGCATCCTGAAAGGGAATGACGGTCGCCCTCTGTTTCTTTACGTGCACAGTCAACGCTTGCAGTGGCCCTACCGGGTGAGCGAGAAGGTCAGTCGGGATTCGCTGGGCAGATCCAACGGTATGCGTGGCACCAATCAAGGCCACAAGATCGCGGCGAAGTCCATACTTCCTGGGAAGCGACGCAACCAGGTTTCCAACGGCCAGGCATTGGCTTCCTATCGCGGGGCCAGCATGGATTCGGATCTAGCCTTCGGTGAGTTTCGACGTCTGGTCCAAACATTCGGCACCTTGCAAGATGGCTATCTCGTCTTCTTGGGAGACCACGGTGAGGCCTTCGGAGGTCACGGAGCCGTTGGACACGGGAATAGCGTTTGGCAAACCGAAGCCCATGTTCCGCTCATCATTTCCGGCCCGAGCATGCGGCGCCGAAAAGTGACCCAACCCGTCAGCCTGGCAGCCCTTCCGCACACCCTTGTCGAGCTCCTGGGCGTGCAGCCCTTCCCAGGATTCATAGGGCCCCATCTTATGGCAGCCGACCAAGACCAAGGCGTCTTCGTGTTCCAGGGATTTGGCGGCGTGGATTGCGACGATCAGGTGGCAGTGATCCGCGGTACCAGCAAGGGCATCTTCCGTTGGCAGGGCGGATTGCTCGCCCCGGACGACACGCTTGGTGTCTTCGACGTGATCCGGGATCCTGGGGAAGAGCATCCGCAGAGTGTAGATGGGGACGCAGCTCGCATCTTGCTCCCGCTCATGCGCCAAGCCTTGCCCCGCTTGTTGCAATCTTCGAAGCGTCCCAACCGGGTAAGCGCAATCGGGCGCTGATTGGATTGGGTGCGCTTTTTAAAGCGCACCCGGAAACATCCGCTATTCGAGAGCCTGTTAGAAGGGCCGCTTGTAGACCATGAAGACGGCGACGGCGACAGTCAGTGCGCCAACCATGGCAAGCGTGCAGGCGGACTTGGGCTTGCGGAAAACAATTCCTGTCAGAGCAGAAAGAATCAGCCAGCACACGAACTTCACGACGATCCAACCCGGCCATCCGTGGTTGAGCCGCGCCTGAAGGCCAAACCCACCGACCAGCACCAGTAGACTGAGAATGCCAGTGATAATAAGTGCCTTCTTGCGCCGCTCGGGGGTGGGCGCACCGAAGGCATAGAAGGTGGCTGCGGTCAGCAGCAAAATCGAAATCACATGTAGCAGGTAGTAGATAGAGATCATGGTCGGCGAATTTACTCGCCCCTCAATACTGCCGCCAACGGAAGAATAGGAAATCCGCTGGCTTTTACCCTGAACCCTGCCTAGCAGCCGATGCGTTTCATCGGGCTGCTAGGAAGACGCCTGTTCGGGGGCTTCCTCGTGATCCGGCATCACATGGCTTGCGATCCAGGACTTCACGAACAGCATGTCCTCGCGGAACAGAACCAGAGCAGGTACTAGCAGAAGCGTCAGGAAGGTCGCAAACGCGACACCTCCAGCCAGGCTGATCGCCATAGGGATCAGGAACTGCGCTTGCATGCTGGTCTCAAGGACCATGGGCGCCAAGCCCACGAACGTGGTCAAACTAGTGAACAGGATGGCCCGGAAGCGGCGCCGACCGGCCCGAATGACGGCCTCGCGAACGGGAATGCCTTCACCGATCAATCGATTGATCAAGTCGAGCAAGACCAACGAGTCGTTGATGACCACTCCGAACAGTGCGACGACTCCAAACATGGAGAAGAAGCTCAGGCTATACCCCAAAGCCATGTGCCCCAAGACCGCGCCGACCATGCCAAGCGGAATGATGGCCATAATAATGAGCGGCTTGGTGTAGCTCTTGAGCTGGACCGCTAACAGAGCGAAGATCGCGAACAAAGCGATAGCCATGCCGCGCATCAAACTCTGCATGCTTTCCATGCGTTCCCTTTCCGCGCCTTCGAATGAGAAACTCAAACCCGGAATGTCCTGGCTCAACAGGGGCAGGAAATCCGCTTTGAGGTTGGCGTTGATCTCGCCCGGATCGGCGGCTTCTTGATTGACGGCCGCGGTGACGCGTACGATGCGTTTGCGGTCGGTTCGGGTGAGAGTCGAATAACCACGCTGTTCGGTAAACTGCGCGACGGTTGCCAGTGGCAGTTCATCTCCGCTGGGTAAGCGAATTCGAAGCTCATCCAAACTTGCGAGCTTGCTTCGTTCTTCCTCTGTGTAGCGAACCAACACTTTGATGTCGTCACGGCCTCTCTGTACGCGTTGGGCCTCAGCCCCGTAATAGAACTGCCGCACCTGGCGCGCCAAGTTCTGCCGTGTAAGGCCGGCAGCCACTCCGGCTTGGGTCAGTTCAAAGTCCAGCTCCCGCTTGCCTGTCTCGAAGGAGTCCGCGATCTCGGAAACTCCGTTGTATTGGCCCAAATAGGTCTTTAGCTGCTCCGTGGCAGACAAGAGTTTTTCAAAGTCCGCGTGGCCCAACTCGACGCTCACGTCTTCACCCGCAGATAGCATGGATGAATTAAAAGTGAGGGTGTCGACCCCGGGGATCTCGCCCACCAGCTCTTTCCAGCGGTTTGAGATCGCATAGGTGGAAACCGAACGATATTCACCCGGTGAGAGCTCTAGGGCAATCTCGGCCACGTTGGATCCACTTGCGGAAGCACCGGATCGGGGACCCCCTCGACCGCCGAATGGCTGGCCACCCATGGTGCCTGCCACGTTGCGGATTATGGAGGATTCGCCGGGGGGAGTCTTGGCATCGAATTCTTCGCGCAGCTGCTCGGCCATGGCCAAAATGTGATCCTTCACCATTTCGGTTTTGGGTGCCGCTGTGCCGCCCACCATGCTCAGCTTGGCCGACAAGTTGTCGCCATCGATGCGCGGGAATACGGTGACGTCAACGAAGCCCCCTTTGACCAGTCCGATGGTCAACGCGCCGATGGCAATAGCGGTAGCCATGGTCACGTAGCGATAGTCAACGGCGCGCTGAAGAACGGGCATATACCAGTTGTCGATGATCCATTGCAGACCGTTGCGAAGTTTGGTTTGCACGAAGACCAGGGTCCCTCGCTTGCTCTTCTCCCGAGCACCGGAAAGGTGTGCAGGTAAGATCAAGAAGGACTCGATGAGGGACATCAGAAGGACACTGATGACGACGACGGGAACCACCCAAAGGATGTCCCCGAAGAATCCGGTCGTGAAGTACAGAGGCAAGAACGCAAGTATGGTCGTAAGCACGCCCATCGTCACGGGAGAGATGACTTCACGCAGTCCTTGAATAGCGGCCTGCGCAGGTGGTAAACCCGCTTCCCGTTTCGCAAAGATGCTTTCGCCGACAACGATCGCGTCATCGACGACGATACCCAGCACCAGAATGAACCCGAAGAGCGAGATCATGTTGATGGAGCCTCCGAGTAGGGGAATGATCAGAAAGGCACCCAGGAACGAAATGGGGATACCCATGGTGGTCCAGAAGGCCAAACGCAATTCGAGGAATAGCACTAGGACGGCAAAGACCAGGATCAAACCCATTCCACCGTTGCGTAAGAGCAAACTCATACGACTGCGCAGGATGTCAGCCCCGTTGCCCCAAACCGTGGATTGAATACCGTCGGGCGTAGGCCAGCTAGCGAGGTAGGCTTTGATTTTCTCCTCGATGTCGAGCACTTGCTGATCACCCGCACTGCTTACGGTTACGTACGACACGGGATTGCCATTGAATCGACTGGAGGTGTCCGATTCCTCGAACCCGTCGTTGATTGTGGCCACATCAGCAAGTCGCACAACAGTGCCCTGGTCGTCCGCAAACACCACGAGCTTTTCAAAGTCCAAACGGTTGTAGGCCTGAGCGTCGGTACGCAACAGGATTTCACCGCTGCTCGACCGGATCGAGCCCGCCGGTAGGTTGACGGAGAAGCCGCTCACGGCGGCGGTGACTTCTTGTATGGATAGGCCGTAGCGCTGCAGGGAATCTTCCGAGACCTCCACGGCAATTTCGTATTCACGGACGCCTTCTACCTTCACTAGAGATATACCTTCGAGGCTAGAGAGGTCGTCCCGCAATCGGAAGGCTAGCTCGCGCAAACTTCGTTCGGGAGCATCGCCCCAGAGTGCAACCGTCAGCACCTTGCGAATCATGGTTGCATCCGAAACCGTGGGGTTCTCCGCATCTTGCGGTGGAAAGTTTTGGATGCTGTCCACGGCGGATTTGACATCGTCAAGCACCGCGCTCTTGGTTGCATCATCGGTCAACTCCACGGTCACCGAACTCATATTCTCTGAGGAGCTCGCACGGACGCGTTTGATGCCTTGAATGCCGGCTAGAGCTTCTTCCACCCGCCGACTGATGCTCTCCTCAACCTCTTCGGGCGATGCGCCAGGGTAGAAAACCCTCACGCTGATCGTGCGCGGATCGATGTCGGGGAACACGTTGACCTTGGTATTGAGAGCGCTATAGCCCCCTATGATCAATAGCGAGAGCATCAACAGATTGGCGGCCACGTGGTTGGTCGCAAACCACGCGACGACGCCTTTGGTGGAAGCCATGGTGAAAGAAGCCTGCGGCTGGGCTGTGTCGTTCGGGTCGGTGTCGTGTGTCATTGGCTCACCGTTCCGTTCGAGGAGTCCTCAGACTCTTCCCACTTGAGTTGATTTTCCCTGACCATACGCACTTGCATGCCCTCCAGGACAACATCCAAATTGCTGATCACCACGGATGATCCGTTTCGCAAACCACGCACCCAGACGCGATCTTCATCGGTGTAAATTACCAGAGGGTTTGTGAAGACGATGCGTTCATCCTCGATGGTCCAAACCACTCCGTTTTCCCTGAGCGAGGAGCGGGGGATACCAGTGACTTCAGAGAGCATACGCCCCTGCAATGTGGCTTTGGCGAACAGCCCAGGTAGCAGGCGTTGGTGTAATTCGGGGTTGACGGAAGCCAGATCGACTTCGAGAACAACCTCTGCAAAGCGGCTCATCGATCCTAGCTCCCCACCCATGCGCACGACCCGTCCGGGGAGCTCGATGAGTTGTCCGGAAATGTCCACTTGCACATCGACTTGGGTGGGTATGTCTCCGACCAATATTTGAACGGGACCCGCACCTTCGGGCGGGAAGGTTCCGAGCGTGTCGAGGGACTCCATCAAGCGATCGATGGTTTGCTTGCGACCGAATTCTCCCGTGGTTTTGATTGTGACGAGGCTTTGTCCCGCACCAGATTTAGAAGTGAATCCCATCAGCCCTTCCAACGGTTGCGCGGCCCACTCGAGCGGCTCGGTGAGTTCCTTCGCAATGGTTTCGCTATCCGCACCCGGGTATTCCACCAGGATGGTGATGTTTTCCTTCTTGCCTGGAATCGCTTCGGGCACACTGGTTTCACCGGGCAAGCGGATCCACTGCATCTGCTCTTGACGCAAGGATGCCGAGAGTTCAAAGGTGTCGGTGGCATATGCTGCACCAATCATTTGGTTCGGGGTCACGACCGCGCCGACATCGGCTTGAGCCTTCAGGATTCGGCCATTCCAAGGCAGGGATATCGCGGTGCGCTCCAGGTCCAGCTCGGAGGATTCGAGGGAGGCTTGCGCGGCGGCAATCCGGGCTTGGGCTTCCAAAAGCTGGGGTTCTTTTCCCACCAATGTCGGCACCGGAGTGTCGCCATTGAGCAAACGCCACTCTTCACGCGCGGCCTCGGCTTCGGCGTTCAAAGTCGACAATTGGGTTGCAGCGGAGGAAACATCAGCCCTGGAACGCGCCACTTGAAGCTCGTAGTCACGCGGCTCGATACGCAGCAAAACCTCACCAGCCTGGAAGGAGCCGCCCGAGCGAAACCCGGGATGGATTTCGATCACGCGCCCACCGACCTGGGGCATGATCTGCACATTCGTGCGCGCACGCAAAGTACCGTTGCTCTTGATTTCGACGGGCGTATTTGTGACCTCGGAGGTCATAACCCGCACCAGGGGTGCATACACGCGATCCTCCACCCGTTTGGGCGGCGTGGCTTGGGACGAGAGTCCACGGGCGCCGAGGAATCCGAATACGATGACAAGCAGCACGAGTAGGGGCTGCACGATCCAGCGATAGCCTTCGCCGAGTTTTGCGGTGATACGTTTCATGATTTGTGTGCTTACTGCGCGTTGCTAGGGTCTTGATCTTCGTCGGCCGGAGCGGGTGATTCCTCGTCTTCCGGGCGCTGTTCGAGCCAGTCACCGCCGAGGGCCAGGTGTAGGTCCACCCGTGCATTCCAAATGAGTTGTTGAAGGCGAAGTGCCAAATCCTCTGCGGTGGCGCGGCGTCGTTCGGTGTCGAGCACCACGAGCAACCTGCCCACACCACGCGAATAGCGGTCGCGGGCGAAGCCCTCCGCGGATTGCGCTTCGGAGACTTGGGTTTGTACAAAAGCGAGTTGCTCGCGGATCAAACGCTCGCTGGCTAAGGCGTCTTCCACCTCGCGTACGGCTTTGATGACCAGGGATTGGTAGTTGGCCGATGCGCGAGCCATGCGGGCGCGGGCGGCATCTGCGTCCGCTTCCAATTGCCCGCTGCCAAAGAGTCTCACACTCAAGTCGCCCAGTAAATTGCCGAACAGGCGTTCCACATCGAACAATTCGTCCAGGTCCTTGGCGTCCCAGCCACCACTGGCCGAGAGGCGTAGGTCGGGGTAAAAGGCGGCCAAGGCCACGTCGACTTGAGCCGCGCTCGCGTGGGCACGGAATTGGGCGGAGCGTAGATCGGGGCGGCGATCCAGCAGGCCTATGGGTACGCCCGCGGGCGGTGCGGACACGGTGGGTAGCTCGACCATCAAGTCACGCTCAAATTCGCCACCAGGCCTTTGGCCGAGCAGGGCTTGCAGGTTGAATTGCGCTTGGCGTTGGGCCAAGTCCAGGTTGGGCAGATTCGATTGGGCGGCGGCCAGGTTTTCCTTGGCCTGGTGCACGTCCACGGCGGACGTTCCGCTCACACCGCGGCCATAGCGTCCTTCAACGATGCTTAAGGTTCCCTCGCGACTCTTCACGATGCGTTGCGCGAGCTCGAAGCGTCGCTGCAATACCGAAAGCGAAACGCGCGCGCGAATCACCGCCGCGATCAAGCTGTGCGCGACGGCGATGCGATCATTTTCCGTGGCCAAGAGTGTCGCAAAGGAAGCGCGCTCGGCGCTTTTGAGCCTTCCGAAGAGGTCCGTTTGCCAAGAGATCTGCAGGCTGGGGCGCAACAGAGTGGAATACATCCTGTCGGAGTTGGCGGTGGGGGTAACGAACCCGCGGCTGGCGCTCCATCCGGCATCCACTTGGATTCCGCGCTGACCATGATTGCCGCGCAGATTCGCTTCCGCTTCCAAAACGCTTTGTGCCGCCGCATTGAGGCTCGGGTTCTCCCGGAGAGCTTGTGCGATCCATGCATCGAGTTGCGGATCTTGGAACCGCTTCCACCAATCGTGACTGGGTTTGAATTCAAGGGGCTCGGGTTGCTCAGCAAAGGCCTTACCCGTGAGATGCTCGCTGGGCAATTCTGCCATGCCTCCCGTGCCATTGGGTGTGGTGCAAGAGCCCATTGCCAATGCCAAAAAGGCCAGGCTAGACGCACCAAACGTGTGTAATTTCATGATTCTTGCTCTCCGAGCAATCCGTGTAGTGTGGTCTTGAGGATGCGATCGACGATGCGCTCCAGCAGTTCGGGCGTCATGCCATCCTTGGCGTTGATTTCCAAGAGCCGATGAAGAACGGGCCGCGCAAAGTGGAATGCGATGCACTGAGAAGTCATCCCAATCGAGATCAGCCGCAGTTCGGTGGGGTCGGTGATCGTGGGTACGAGCAGCTTCACGAGGTGACCTAGTGCCTGGTGCTTGAGCTGAATCACATTCTCGAAAAGCTCGTCCGAGGGTCCATCGGGCCGCATCATTTCGTTTTGTACGAGGCCCGCCGCGATAGGGTTCATGTGCAAGGACATGCCCTGCAATGTTTGGCTCAGCAACTCGCGAATGAGGCCTTCCGCCTTGCTCGCATCGGTCTCCTTCAGCATGGCCTTCCACTGGGGATTGCCCCCGCGCGCCACGTGGTTGTCCGGCATGCAAAAACGCTGAATGACCTCCAGATACAAGTCCCGCTTCCCGCGGAAGTGATAGTTCAAGCCCCCGTGCCGCACCCCCGCCTCCCGCGCAATCTCACGAATCGAAACCCCCTCATACCCGCGCTCCGAAAACAGCTTCGCCGCAGCCTCAAGCAGCCGCTCTCGCGCCTGCCCATGAACATTGCCCTGCTCCGAGGGGCCATTTTCTTCGATTGCATCCGTCACGGGGACAGTTATCGCACGATCCGTTGTCCAGGTGGATTGTCCAGTTGGATAAAATGCTAGATGTCTCACAAGTACCTATAGGGAAGCTGTTAATGGCATTGGGTGGAGGACTCACCCTATACCCACATAGGTGCAGCAAGGCGCAACACGCACCTACCGGGCCACTTGGCATTCGCGGCGCGCTTCACTTCAGATTCAGGAAGTGGGGCAGGAACTCCTTCAGGATGCTGCGAGGCTGGCCGAACGGAGACGGGGTCCTTCCTATCCCATACTTGAGGCCACCAATGACAAATACAATGCGCAGTGAACTCGAAGAAGTGTCGGCTTCTAATCGGATAGGAAACATTGTGGGCGGGTTGTCATGGGCGGCCCTTGGGGTGTTTTGAGGGATGAAAGGGCAGGCTGGTGGTGGAGCGTGGTACTGGATTGGGAGCGTGGTTATTGGGTTTGGTGGCCTGGCTTGGGCGCTGTCCAGTGGGATGAAGGGGGCGCCATGCCCGGCCTGTGGGGACAAACATTGGCAGATTGCCGAAGGTGTGATCGAGGCTTGTCACCAGTGCGAGGCCTATCTAATGGGGGACGACAAGGCGGTTTGGCTGCTGCGGGTTTGGCGGCCGGAGCGTTGGTCGTGCGTACCGGAGGTGGGGCGTCGGGATCGGTCAACGTGCCGCATTGTGATGCCCATGACGATGGCGCCATATTCAAATCAGAAGACCAGTTATTAGTGAAGTCACATGCCTTCTTCGGTAACTTCCAGGAATTGAACTCAAATGCGGCAGAAGCCTAGGATTCAACATATGCAGACCCTCATCAAAACCCTCACATTCTTGGTCTTGACCGCGACATGCCTGGCGAGCCCTTCGCAGAGATGGCCCTTCAGTCGACTCGAATACCCTGCGGCTCTTGTCAAAGCGCAAGCGGAAGACAAGCTTCTGTTGGTCCATTTTACGTCAGGCTACAATCCAGCCAGCGAACGCATGATCGAAAACACTTGGTTTAAGAAACGAGTGCGCACTTGGGTGGATGAACATGCCATTGCGATTCTTGTGGATGGTAAACAGGAAGCGGAACTCGCCTCCCAGTTCAAAATCAAGGCCACCCCGACTTTTGTGATCATCCGCGAGGGCAAGGAGTTTGATAGGCGTGTGGGCGTCATGAACTCGATCAAGTTCATGAGGTGGGCCAAACTTCTAGAACAGGGCAAGCGTGTTAACCACGACTTACTCACCCGCTCGGAGAAGCTTAGGACGAGTCAGGATTTAGAAAAACGCTTCGCGGTGGCCAAAGACCTGGCCGCGAAGCAA
>JBLFXY010000068.1:0-14734 GCA_047611645.1 Glaciecola sp. | reverse complement strand
AGGGAATCGCTAAGACGTGCGACCACCAACCGATTCGTTACGTGTCGGCTAGCGCAGGTGGTTTAGCGCTGCGCGGCGGGAAGGGTCACAAGCTTGGCCGGGCTGGCTTGGAGCGCCTTCTCGATAGCACGTCGTTGGCGCACGTCGGTGAGCCCATCGTAGTACCGAATGAGCGCTTGGCGCCCCACGGCTTCCAAGTGAGCGAGCAGGCCTTTGACCGCTGCGGTCCTGGCCCCAAAGAACGGGGACTGCAGGGTCTTGATGAGCAGGTCGCGCACTTCGCGACGATCCGAGTATTGGCCAAGGGCACCCAATGCGGATTGGCGCAGCAGGCTTCCACCAAACTCAGGTGCCGATTTCTTCATCAACCATGGGAGGCGCTGGGAAGCGGGAATCTTGGTCGAAGCTGAAACCAACTCGGGGCCCAGTCTTTTGTGTGCTTCGGGGATTTCGCTCTCACTCAAAATCTTCTTCCAAGCGGAGGCCGGGTCCGCGTGGACCCAAAGCTCCATGGCGGCCCCCATGGTTTTCCAGGAGTGCCCCACGTCGTAGGTTGCTTTTGCGAAACCCCCGGTGATCTCCACCGGGGCCAGGCCCAGCATGGCCTGCAATGCGGCCACGCGCACCCGGGTGTGATCCGAACTGCGGGCTAGGAGGCGCATGGCCTCGCGCGACGACTCGCCGCTCAAAGTCAGCAGGGCTTGAATGGCGCTCTCTTGCACATAGGGGTTGGGGTCGGATTGGGCCAAAAGGCGTACCTGACTCAAACGGGCCCGAATGTCATCGACCGGAATGTCTTCCAAACCCGTTTGGAAGTGTTGGATGGCGCGCAAGCGTGCGGTCACATCGAAGGGGTGAATGTCCTCTTCGCCCGGGCCCACCCCCGCTTCGCCCAGCTCTAACCAAGCGCGTTCAGAGCGTTTCTGGGTTAGTTTGGCGGGTAGCACGGACTCGGGGTCCAGTCGAACCCAAGTCGGGGGGGTGGCGCAAGGGATCTCGATGGCTTGGCGGCGCTCGGAGAATTGAATGCGATGGTAGGTGCGGCCCTCTTGATGACGGATCTCGACCCCCATGCTGCCACCGAAAATCTGGGGCAAACCGCCCTCCACCTCGTGAACTTGGTTGAGCGCGATCAGAATACGTTTGCGCTCCGCGTCATAACGCCAAGCGCTTTCAAATTCCGGATGCCCTGCCTGGTTCGCCCACTGCTCAAAGAAACGACGCAGGGAATGCCCATCAGCGCGCTCGAAAGCATCCCGAAGTTCATCCGTGTTGACCGAGCGCCCAGCGTTGGCTCCCACGTAAAGGTGCACACCACGCCGGAATGCTTGCTCACCCATATGCGATCGAAGGTACCCCAAGAACAGCGCGCCACCCTGATAGGCGTGCCCCGTGAAAAACAGATCCATGGGATCGATACATTCAGAATGCACGAGTCCTCGTCGGTTGTCGCCCTGGTCGTTGTCCAGGAAATTGTCGCGCATGGCCATCCATTTGGCCAGGTACGCGCTTTCCCCTTCCACCGTTCTCAGGAATTCAGCCCCTGCAAAAGTTGCGAATCCCTCCTGCAACCAAACCTGTGACCAATCCTCGCAAGTCAACAGGTCGCCAAACCATTGGTGCGCAGCCTCATGCGCAATCAATCCGAGCGGATTGCCATCGCGCATGCCGCGCGGTCCGGTGAGCGCGTTGGCGGTCAGCGTTGTGGCCGATGCATTCTCCATACCGCCATAGGGGAAATTCTCCACCCAACTGGTGCCATACTTCGAATAGGGATAACTACGGCCCGTGAAGTCCTCCATGAAGTCGAGGGTTAGCGCGGTGAAGTGCGCCATGGATGGCGCTTGATCCTTCCACTCTTCCGGCAGCAAGAGTTCGATTTGATTGCTGCCCTTGAAAAATTGCGAACGGTCGAAACGGCCAGCCACCAGAGAGATGAGATAGGGCGGAGTCGGCGCGGTCATGCGCCAGTTTTCCACCTGTACATCTCCGACAGCACGGGAAGAAAGTCGGTCGCCTGCAGCCAGGGAAACCCAATCGCTCGGCATGCTCACAGCCAAATCCCAAGTGGCGCGATCGCGGGTCGTGTCGACACAGGGCAACCAATAGCGCGTATCTTCGCACTCCCCCTGAGTGAAGACCTGACCCGCTACGTCCCCATCGCCACCGCCGGGAACAAAGTACAAACCCGCCTTGGGTTGACCGGAATAAGCCACCGTAAAGGACTCCTTGTCCCCGCCCTCCAGGGGACTGGACAAGCTCACGATCAAACTTCCCGCACCATGCCGGAACTCCAACTCCCGGTTGGCGGCATCCACCACCGACTGCACGGACAATCCTTCGAAATCCAATTCCACCTCGCGTAACGGGGCGGCACTCGTGACCCTAAATTCGATGGTCACTTGGGCCTCGATCGATTTCGCGAGCGGCAGCAGGGACAATTTGATGTCGTAGCGCTCCACGTCGATGGGAGCAAAGCGTGTTTCGAGCCGGGCGGATTCAGGCCACACCGGGTCGGGCAGGATCTCCGTTCCCAACAGCTGTGCGGGGATCGCGGGGGGCGCCCCATCGCTTCCATTGGAGGCGCAAGCCCAGACCAAGACCGAGGCCACCAAGGGGGCCGCGATGAAATTCAGTTTGCGTCGATTGAAGTGCATGGACGTGGCTGGAACTCGTTTGGGTTCGGAGGCGGTCCCGTTGGGCGGGCAGCGGGGGGCTGGCTAGGATCGCCTGGGGCCGGAGGGGGAAGCAGGAAGCGGGAGCTATTTGGAAGCACCGCGCCGCTTCGGGGGCCCGGGAGCGGAGATCTTACCCAATCGGGAGGCCGAGGCCGGAATGCAGCTGGCGACTTCCTTGGCCTCTTCCCGGGAGCTGGCAATCCACGCCACCAGGCGCACCCAGCGGGACCCTTTTTGGAATTGCACCTGGGATTCGGCGCGGCCGGGCAGCAGGTCTACTGGGAAGTTCCGCTTGGCAAGCGCCCCGGCGAATTCCTCAGCATCGACCTCGGTGTCCCAAAGGGTGTCTAGGACCAGGACCTTGGCGTCCGCTTTGGTCAGAATCTGGACCCGATCTCCGCCCCAGCCTGCATTGCTGCTGTCCGTATGCTTGAGGGTCAGGATGGACATGGGGGTCAGCGACCCGTCCGGCGGCACGCTTAAAAGTCCCAGGAACAACTCGCCCAGCACATCGCTGTGGAACGTCTTCCAACCCTCGGGCAACTCGGATAGGTCTTGCTGGATGCTGTGGGGTGGGTCGAGGGCTTCTTCGACCCAGTATTTCTTGGGATGTAAGATTTGCTCGGTCGATGCTGGCAGGTGCTGAAATGCACGATCCAAGTCCTCGCTTGCGACCTTCTTAAACATGTCGAGCACACCGAGCTTGGTTTTTCGCACGAGGAAAGCATGGCCATGTACGTACAGGGCCATGATCGGTTTCCACACGAGCCGCGGAGCGACCGCCAGGGATTGCATGTCCATTTGTTCTTGGAACTCCTGCAAGGCTTTTTGATCCAAGCTGCGCTGATTTAGGATCAACCACTGGTTCATGACCACCTGGGCGCAGCCTTCGATCACCGCATGGTGGGCCAGGAGCGAATCGGTGCTGGCCTGCAGCTCCAAGTCCTTGGCGCCCAGATCGAAATACTGATCGTCCAATGCATGGGTCAGCTCGTGGGCCATGATGATGCGAATCAGATCATCTGCGAGCCCCTCCATCACGAAGAAAGTGTCCTCCGCAGGGTCGTAGAAGCCCCCTACTTGGCCTGCGAGTAGCTCTTCCTGGAGCGCGCCCACGTCTAAATCGCTGGGGATCAGTTGCAGCAGCACCGCCATTTGGCGCTCTCGCTCGGCTCTTTCCGCGCCGCCCATGCGCTCCTCCATGCTCCGGAAGTACTGCACGAAGGTCTCTTTACTCGCAAAGTGAACCTCCACGGGACGCTTGAAAGGCATACCGCGAATCTCAGCCACCTGCTTTTCGATGCCCCGCGCTAAACCCTGAAGGTGCGCATCCGCTGAGTATTCAGGTTTCGCTGCAGGTTCTTGAAGCCAGGGCTCGCAGGCTCCGAGGTCTCTCTGAAACGGGAAGGTCAGTAAGGCGATGGGCAGCAGGAGGTTCCACATGGCCCAGTTATAGCCTTTTGACGCCTCCCTCTGCCGGATCTGCCAGCAACGCTGTGTAACATCTTTATAGCCCCGCTGAGGTCCCTTGTTTGCATAGATCGAGGCCCTCGGGCAGAATGCGCGGGTCGGCAGGCTCCCCTGCTCCGCTTCCTCTATAGCCACCCCCCATGCGCAACCTTCCTCTCCTGCGGGCCCTATCGCTGGCCGTCTTGGTCCTCTTCCTCCCACCGACCGCTCTCGCCCAGGACGGAGATGCTGCAGGGGCCAGCGCCGAAGAAACCGCCGCACCGGAACCGGTCAACCAGTTAAAGGTCTGGTTCGAAGGAATCGCAGTCGAGAACTTTGACTCCAACGCGCTGGAGGAGCCCGAGGACGCATTGGCCGCCAAAGAAGAAGGGTTCGAGAAGAAGATCGACAACGCCATGGGCACGATGAATGGCTTCATCGCACAGTTCTTCTTCTATGACCTGGGAGGAAGCTCCTCGGTCCTGGAATTGACCGACGCCGACGTGGCCAGCCAGGAAGCCCTGGCCGCTGCCGTGGCCCTGGCCACAACCCAAGCCACGGATGATGGGCTCGACCCCTCCAACTCCAAGCTCACCCTGTCCACCAAAGGCAAGGTTCCCACCCTCACGGTCTACAAGTCCGGTATCCCGCTGGCCGTTTTGTGGCTGATCCTGGGCGCTATCTTCTTCACCGTGCGCATGGGATTCATCCAGTTGCGCGCCTTGCGACACTCGATCGCCATTACGCGCGGCAAGTTTGACAACGCCGACGATGAGGGCGAGGTCAGTCACTTCCAGGCCCTCACCGCAGCCCTGTCCGCCACGGTGGGTCTAGGCAACATCGCCGGTGTGGCCATCGCTATCTCCATCGGTGGCCCCGGCGCCACCTTCTGGATGATCGTCGCGGGTTTCCTGGGCATGGCCTCCAAATTCACGGAATGCACCCTGGGCCAGATGTACCGCAAGACGCGGCCCGACGGGCACGTGATGGGTGGTGCTATGTACTACCTCTCCGACGGATTCAAAGAGATGGGCTACGCAGGCATCGGCCGCTTCCTGGCCGTGGCCTTCGCCATCATGTGCATCGGTGGTTCCTTGGCAGGCGGCAACTCGTTCCAGGTCAACCAATCTTTGAACGCGCTCTCCGAGACCTTCACCTTCTTTGAAGGCGGCAAGAACAACTGGATCTACGGCCTGGTCATGACCACCATGGTCGCCGCGGTCATCCTAGGCGGCCTCAAGCGCATCGCGCAAACCGCTGAGACCATCGTGCCCACCATGTGCGCCATCTACGTGGCCGCTTGTTTGTTCGTCATCTTCTCGAACATGTCCGCCGTACCTGGGGCTTTCGAGGCCATCATCGACGGCGCCTTCTCGCCTGCTGCCGGCTTCGGCGGCATCGTGGGTGTCCTGGTCCAAGGGTTCAAGCGCGCGGCTTTCTCCAACGAGGCCGGCGTGGGATCGGCCGCCATCGCGCACTCCGCAGCCAAGACCGAGTATCCCGTGCGTGAAGGCATCGTGGCCCTGCTCGAGCCGCTCATCGACACCATCGTGATCTGCACCATGACCGCCCTGGTCATCGTCATCACCGGCGCCTATGACCCCACAACCAGCCCCGATCCCGAAACGGGCATCGGCTTGTTCGCCAAGAACCTCCAGGGTGCCAACGGCGCGGCTCTGACCTCACAAGCCTTCGGAACGGCCATCTGGTGGTTCCCCTACGTGCTTGCAGTCGCCGTGGTTCTCTTCGCTTTCTCCACCATGATCTCCTGGTCCTACTACGGAGAACGTTGCTGGGTGTGGCTCTTCGGCGAAAGCAGCTCGATCTTCTACAAGATGGTCTTCCTCGCCGCCTGTTTCCTGGGATCGATTACATCCGCCACCAACGTGTTGGACTTCGGTGACCTGATGATCCTCGGCATGGCCTTCCCCAACGTGTTCGGTGTCATCTTCCTTTCCGGAAAGGTGAAGGTCGCGTTGAACGAATACTGGGCCAAGTACAAAGCGGGTGAGTTCCCGGTCCAAGAGAAGGAATAAGGGATACCCATTCAAACCATGCGCTATCGCTCCATCACAGCCGCCCTACTCTGCTTGGGTTTGGCAGGTTCCGACGCCCTTCTGGCGCTCACTTCGGCAACGCCGTCTGTGCAGAGGTCGTCTCGTCGTTCCAAAACGGACGTGCGGCCCCAGGGAACCGATGGGCGCGAAGGTTTGACTCCAAGCCCGCAAGCAAACCGGGAGAAAGAGATCAATTTGATTCCGCAGCTCGAAGCTGCGGATGACTACCAACTCGCCCTCTGGTTCAAGAACTGCGATCCAGATGCAAGCCAATGGATCAGCTTCTACGAAGCCAAGTACGCGCTCGGTTTTGGTCGCAGCCTATTCCGCAGTTTCGACGAAAACGAGGACGGCCGCTTGGTCAAGGAAGAGTTCGTGGCCTACTACGAACACACGATCAAGCGCAATCAGTTCCGCAGACCCAAGATCCGAAACAAGCCCATCCCTCCGGAACGTACGCCCGAGCAGCTCATGTTGGCCTACGATGCCGACCTGAATTCGGGCATTTCACTCACGGAATCCACCCGCTTGTTGAACGACTACAGCCGCGTCAAAATGGACTCGCGCTTCCTGTTCACCCGGGTGGATCTCAACCATGATCAGCTGCTGAGTGTGCAGGAGCTCGGCCTACTTTCCCAGGCGATCAGGCACCTCAATTTGCCCCAAGCGCAAGTGGTCAACCCGAAGGCTCGTGCGCCTAAGAACATCGACGAGTTGTTCCTCAGGATCATCCCAAGCTCCAACCGCTTGACGCCCCCCACTCTCATCGGCCCGATCACCACCTTCCGACGACTGGACATGGACGGCGACGGGACCATTTCCATCTCAGACTTAGAAGGCCTCAAGCGCACGGTTTCCACCAATATCCGAGTCGGAACGGTACTGCATACCCTGGATACGAATCAGGACGGAGTGCTGTCCCGCTCGGAATTGCGTCAGTCCATGGAAGTCCCGGGACAACCGCCCCCGTCCAAAGACCCGCGCTAGGTCGCGCAGCCCGCGCGCGCATTCCACACGAGGGTGCCCCATTTAAAGAGCCCGCAGAAAACTGCGGGCTCTTTTCGTTGAGGTCGTTTCCGCAGTGAAACAGGCCCTTGATCAGGAGTTCTACACCGGCAAGCCGAGAACCACTGCGCGCACCCAAAGCCGGGCATCGCGCAACCAATCCTGCCAGGCCTGATCGGCTTCGCCCGCCTGCTCGGATTCGTAATGGCGCAAGCGCGCTTCCAGCAGGATCGAGCTCAGGTAGCGGTCCAAGTCGGTTCCACGCGCGCCCGCTAGCGCGCCGGCTCCCACCCAAATCGCCAATCCCGCACGTTGAGCTTCACTCACGCCGGGTTGATCCGTCCTCGCGAGGTCCACTCCTGAATCGCCGATGGCCAATCGAATCACGGGTGGATTCAAGGCCGACATTTCGAGTTCGGGGGCGGGATTCACATGCGGCAACTCCCGACTTTTCCAAGGACGGCAAACCATGCCCACGTCCACCAAGGCCAAGCGCATGACTAGGTTCAACCCAGTGGCAGGGGCTAGGCTGGAGTCGCCCCCGGGATCCGGAGTGCGCATCAAACTACAGGGTTCGGAAATGGGGTCCAGAAGCTCCAGCTCGGCGAGAACGTGATGTTCGCCTGGCAAGGGAACAAAGGCTGTTTCGGGTTGCGCGAGGCAAACGACCAAGCTACGCGACGGGCGTGGGATCGATTTGGATACGAGCGCGGCCCCATAACATCGGGCGCCTTCAAGCAAAGTCGCCGCAGCGATGCCCCCAGACTGCGCACGCAACACAACGGTCTGCTGACCCTTGAGGCCTTGGCCTTCTAAGATCCAACGCCTTCCTTGCTCGGAGCTGGGCAGTTCGCGCCAACCAAACTCAACAAGCTCCCCGTCCAGTTCCTTTCCAAGGCCCTGCAACAAGGGCATCACAAAACGTCGTGGGCCGGTTTCGCCGGCCGCCACGAGCGGGCCCTTGTGGTAGGCCGCGGTCTGTCCGCCCAAGTTCCAGGCGGGTGGAACTTTGAATCCGGATCGGCACCCGGGCAAGCTCAAAAGGGCGATGAAGCCCAACGTGAGGAGTCCGCGATCAACCACGATTCTTCAAATGGCGGCCGATGAGGAGCTCCATTCGCGTGCGCGTGGCTTCGGTGATCGTCGTGGGATCCGTCATAAGCGCACCGGCAAGCGCGTCGGCGTGATGACATGCGGGCAGCTTCGCCAGCTCGGATACCATCGCCCGGATGACCTCCCGCGCGTTGCCTACATTGGCTTTCACAATGGCCACGATGGCGTCCACCGTGACATCATCGTGCCCCTCATGCCAACAATCGTAGTCGGTCGCCATGGCCAATGTCGCGTAGCACAGCTCGGCTTCGCGGGCCAACTTGGCTTCGGTCAGGTTGGTCATGCCGATCACATCCACGCCCCAGGTGCGATAGAGGTTCGACTCGGCGCGGGTGGAAAATTGGGGCCCTTCCATGCAGAGATAAGTGCCCCCATCGTGCACTTTCACAGCGCCCGATTTTGTGGCCGCGAGCAAAGCGCCGCGCACACCCTCGCACACGGGGTCGCCAAACATGACGTGGGCCACGACGCCTTCACCGAAGAAGGTGTCCTTGCGGTGCCGGGTGCGATCGATGAATTGGTCGATCAACACGAAGTCGCCGGGCACAATGTCTTCGCGCATCGAGCCCACGGCCGAGATCGCGACCACATGGGTCACGCCTAAGCTCTTCATGCCCCAAATGTTCGCGCGGTAGTTGATCTCGGAAGGCGTCAGCTTATGACCGCGTCCGTGACGTGGCAGGAAAACAAGTTCCACGCCGTTCAGACTTCCGGTGACATAGACATCGCTCGGCGCTCCGAACGGAGTCGCCAAGCCCACTTCTTGCACATCCTGCAAACCATCAATTTCGTAGAGACCTGAGCCTCCGAGCACGCCGATTTTCATATCTTAAAGATAACGACAAAGCGGGGTTTGTACGGGGTCCGCCTCAAAAAACAGCATTGCGGATCAAGCGGGTCTCGCTCGATTCGCAATGCTGGTTTTTGAAGGGCCTAATAGCCGGTTGAGAAACAGCCGTTTCCCGTCGAGCCTTCACGGATTTCGATCCTGCCCGCAGCCCCTTAGAAGGGGCGCTTGTAGCCGTTGTCCTTGGGCGGGCTTCCGCCATCCTTGGGGGGACGGCCACCACCATCGGAGGGCGGGCCCCCACGACGACGGGGAGCGGTTCCAGCACTGCGGCGCGGGCCACCCGCATCGCGGCCGCGACGGGGGCTACCTTCGTAGCCACCTTCACCATCGCGATCCCGGGGACCTCGATCGTAGCCGCCACGGGAGCCACCGCGGCTGCCACCGCGGGAACGCCTCGGCGCGCCGCCGTAATCGTCCCGGCGATCGCCGCCATAGCCACCCCGGTCTCCGCCGCCGCGCTCACCGGAACCATATCCAGTGTGATGTCCGGAACCGCCGCGAGGTCTCTCGCCATAGGCGCCTTCGTCGTAGCGTTGCTGATCCGATTGCGATGTCCGGCGCGGATCGTAACCCTGGTCCTCGTTGGACTGAATGCCAAGCAAGCGCTTGATCAACAGGGAAGCGTAGGCTCCACGCGGAAGTTCAAAGGAGAACTTCACGCAGCTGTAGCCCATGTTGAGCGCATCGGGCTCCGCTGGACGAGCACGCAGGTTTTGCGGCTGAATGGCCAAGGGGCGATCATTGGTTTTGAACCCGAATCCGGGTACATCCGGGATCTCGAAACCGGCGCCGTCCAGGTCATAGCGGCTGAGTGCTTTTTCGAAGTACGAAACCTGCAACTCATCCTTGCAGCCCAGCAAGTGCACTCCGGGCAAGGGCAAGCAGCCGCCCCAACCGTCCACGATCGGAACCGGCCCCTTGACGAAGACCAGCGGGCCTTCGATGCCGGGAATAGTGAAACGCTTCGGCTCCGGAACTGCATCCTTGAGCCAAAAGGACAGGGCGCGGTTCCAGATGTGTGACTGGAAAGCGAACTGATGGATGACTCGTTCGCGCGTTGCCAGGTGCTTGAAAGCGCCCGCGAAATCGCCGGGCTCATGGCGCAAGTGGTCGAACACCGAGTGGTGCTTGCCGTAGCGGCCCGCGATCTCGCGCAGGGCCTTCCAATTGCCCCAACGGCGCCAAACCTGCTCCTTGAAGTGCTTCACAGGAGCGGAATCATGCAGGGATTGAGCCCCTAGCATGCGTTTCAGGCCACCTTCGGTGTCTCCACGCAAAAGGTCCAGTGCGATCCAGCCCTGGCCGTGACGCAGGTTTCCGAAGCGCTGTTCATCGAAGTAGTTGGTGTAACCAAACTCCCGAACCGTATCGAGGCCAGCTCGCATACGAATCAACTGGGTCTCTTCCAAACCGCGCGAAACGATTTCGAAGTGGTTTCCTTCCGAGTCCTTGCTGGTGATTTCGTCTTGCGAAAAGCCAACGGGTTCGATCTTCAGCTCGGGGCGCGAGAAGTACACTTCTTTGCCGCGCGGAATCGTCATGAATTGATCGGTGATGCCTTGGCGGTCTTTGAGGCCGGCCATAGAAACATCGCGGGCCTGCACGCCGGCCATCTCCGCCAGGTCGCGGGCCGCTTCGAATGAGGTGGCCTTGGATTTGGTGACGCGGTAGACACGGTGATCTCCACGGCCGAGCAGGAAGCCTTCACGCAGCAATTCTTTGACGCGGAAGTCCTGGGGTTTTTGTTTGAGTCGCATGGTGGTTTAGCCCTGATTATGCAAAGGGGTTTGGGCTTAGTAGCGGGGCGGGGTGTAGGGACGGGCTTTTGCCATCTGCTTGAGTGTGCGTTCGAAGTCCTTAGGCAAGGGGGCTTCAGCACTGTCCATGATCTGCCCCCCACTTCCGGGGCGAGGCCAAGAGATGCTGTGCGCATGCAGGGTCAAGCGCGGCATGAGCGGACGTTCGGGTGCCCCGGACTTGGGGCGGTATTTGGACTTGATGTCCGACAGCAGCAGCGCGTCGCGGCGGCCGTAAAATGTGTCGACCGCGAGAGGGAAACCCTCAAAGGCCAGGTGAACGCGGATTTGATGCGTGCGACCGGTGCGCGGTGCGCAGCGGACCAGGGTGTATCCGCGGAAACGTTGCTCGGTCCACACATCGGTGTGGGAGGCGCGTCCTTTGGTCTCAACCACCTTCATGCGGCCTTCCTTGCGCGGCTCGTGGGCGATGGCGTGTTCGATCGCGATACTCTCACCGTCCTGGGCCGGAAACTCGCCTTCCACCAGGGCTAGGTAGCGTTTCTCGATGGTTTTGCCCTCGAACCCTCGGCGTAGCTCACGCTCGGCTTCCAGGTTCTTGGCCACCAAAAGTGCGCCGCTGGTGTCCTTGTCTATGCGATGCACCAGGCGCGGTCGGATGGGCTCTGCGCCTTCCGCCGCCTGCGCCGCAGCCCAGTCGAGCAACATGCCGGTGATGCACGGGGCTTCCTTGTCCCAACGCTCCGGCTCGACGGCGATGCCGGCAGGTTTGTTGATGACCATGACCGAGTCGTCTTCGAAGAGCACCTCGATTTGGGTCGGGGCACCCTTAACACGCTTGGGGAATTCGCTCTCCTCCAAGTGCACGGCGATCACGTCTTGCATGCGCAGACGCTTCGTTTCCTGGGGCTTTTTCCCCACGATTTCGATATCTCCTTCACGGATCGCACGGCGAATGAAACCCTTGGACACCCCTGGATAGAGGAGGCACAAGAATTCATCAAACTCCAGTCCGACCCGTTCCTCGGGAACGGGGTGGTATGTGACCATAGCTTGTTCCTGGCTCAGGCGCCCTGAGCGGGCTGAACGGGCTGCTGATAGATCGCAGGCTTGAGGGAACCCACATAGGGCAAGTTCCGATAGCGCCCCGCGTAATCTAGGCCATAGCCGACCACGAAAAGGTCCTCCACTTCGAAGACCTTGAAGTCCGCTTCAAAATCTAGGGCTCGACGGGAGGGCTTGTCCAAAAACACGCAGGACTTCACATCCGCGGCTCCGCGAGCGAGAAATTCCTTCTTGAGAGCATGCATGGTCTTTCCCGTGTCCAATATGTCGTCCACGAGCAGCAGATTGCGGCCCACGACTTCATTTTCCTCGGGCAGGAAATTGACCTTCAATTCGCCCGAAGTGGTGCCACTGCCGTAGCTGGAACAAGCGCAGAAACCCAACTCGAGGGGAATGGGAATACGGCGGATGAGATCGGAAGCGAAGATGCAGGATCCCTTAAGGATCGAGATCACAGTGAAATCTTGGCCCTGGTAATGGGCGGTGACTTCCTTAGCGACACGATCGATGCCTTCGACGATGAGAGCTTCGGGATACAGCTTTTGCTCGATGTCCTGATGCATGGGCCCTCCGGGGCTTTGCGTTATGCGGGGGCGACGCCCAAGGGCGCCGAATGGAACACGGATTCTACTCCACGCCCAGGCGGGGCGGAAGTTCTGGTGCCCACGATTCTTTGGAGAAGAATCTCTTATCGCTAGAATGGCCGCTCAAGTGCACCAAACCAGTGCACTTTGCAGGCCACTTCTCAAACGGCCTGCCCATTCAAAACAACCCTGTAAAACAGCCCTCTACCAATGCAACTTTGATGACAGGTGTCAGGAAACGACCCTGATTGTATTACCTGTGGGAGTTGGCTCACAAATGGAGAGCGTGCTTGCATGGACCCGACCCTACGTGCTTCAGGCGGCTCTCCCGACCGATACGGGTAGCCTGAAATTCGCTCATCCTGTTCAAGATCCTGCAAACCAGCGCAGCCTCCACCTCCTGTGCCTTGGCATGCCGCGCATGCAGCTTGCCACCGCATATTCGCGTGTATTTAAAGAAGGTGTTCTCGACTCGCCCCTACCGGTGATTGCTGGACTCCTTCTCCCATTTCCTCCGCCCCATATCTTTCACTTTGAGCACTGTTTTGCCACCCGCCGAGAACGGTAGCTTCGAGTGAGCCACCACCGCTCCCTTCATGGGCGGCACGATGACTGTTCCGCCTTTGGCACCGGCAGCGTGATAGATCGCGGCGGTGTCGTAGGTTGCATCGCCGATGAAACTCTTGATGCCGCCATCGACTTGCTCGATTCGCTCAACACCCGTCCTCGCATCGTCCACATTCCCGTCGGTCAAGACATGCGCAACGATCTCCCCAGCTCCATAGACACCGATGTGAAGCTTCCTCCACCCTCACCCTCGCTTTCCTCATTTACCATGCTTTCCAGCTGACTATTGACCTCGACCGACGATGGATTGCCCGGTGCTATCTAAGACCAAATCGATGGGTCTTATCGCTGCTTTCAGCCTCGATTCGATGCTGAGTTAACGACTTCGCCGTGAGATAGTTATGTGGTCAGGCGCGTCTAAGTGGAGTTCCATACTCCGAAGCAGGGAACGCAGGCCTCCCCCTGCTTGGCGAAGCAGAAGACCGTAAATCAGGCGCAGCGTCAGGCCTGATTCAATGACCAGGTCCGAGTACTTGTGCGGGGCGCCGCGTCGGCCTGAAGACTCTGGCGTCCACGGCTTGATTGCCCCCGCCGAGATCCACAAAGTGATGTTGCCACGCTGGACGAGAGTTCTGTCGTACTGACTCCAGTTGGTGACGCGGTTCTTCATCTTGAACTTCGGATGCACTCATGGCTTCTTGCCTCAAGCCTAGCTGCCTACCTGCTGTTGCGTGGGGAAACGCCTTCTGGGAACTCAATTGAAGGTATTTATCCACAAACGCCCTAGAAAGCCGCAATTGGCGCTAGGGAAGAACTAATGCGCCCGCTGAATCGTGCCGAAAGGAAAAGTTGTTGTGGCTTCCCTCTATGGCTGCTGGCAATCCAAGTTTTCGAAAGGAGACACACCATGACCGAGAATCACAAGAACACGCCGAGCGAAGACCCGGAAGCCACTAAAGCGTCGGAACTGGACCAGGAGCCGGGAGCACAGGATCAAACAGAAAGGGGCTCAGGGGGCAACGACGGTGGTCTGGACAGCTTCCTCCTACTGGAAGTTCTCACGGCGATGCGCAGAGGAGACTTCTCCCAGCGGCTGCCTATCGTTGAGACCGGCGTGACCGGGAAGATTTACGACGCGCTGAACGATATCATCGAATTGAATCAGAACCAGTCCAAGGAGTTCGGTCGAATTGCCGAGGTCGTAGGTCGCGAAGGGAGACTCGCACAGCGAACGTCCGCTGCGGGTGCCACTGGAAGCTGGGCCGACACGGTTACCGCAGTCAACCTGCTAATCGACGATCTGGCTCGGCCCTCGATGGAAATCTCCCGGGTCGTCAGCGCGGTAGCTGCCGGGGACCTGAGTCAGACGATGGCCCTGGAGATCGAAGGCCGGCCCCTCGCCGGCGAATTCTTGCAGACCGCAAACACGGTCAACCGAATGGTCGACCAGCTCAGCAGCTTCTCGTCGGAAGTGACGCGGGTCGCGATCGAAGTGGGCACGGAGGGCACCCTGGGCGGCCAGGCCACAGTAGATGGCGTGTCCGGCACCTGGCGGGATCTAACCGAGAGCGTCAACGGGCTGGCCAGCAACTTGACGGCTCAAGTGCGC